>NZ_RHPP01000216.1 GCF_003935715.1 Stenotrophomonas sp. 278
TTCCGGGTCTGCGCGGGCGGGGGCCGTAAAACCTCCAACGCGGGGGGGGCCGGCCAACGGCCGGCGCTACCGGTTCACACACCACGGAACCTTTGATTCATGCTTGAACAAACGCTCAACCACCTGCAGGCCCTGGTGTCGTTCGACACCCGCAATCCGCCGCGTGCGATCACCACCGGGGGCATTTTCGATTACCTGCGTGTGAACCTGCCCGGGTTCAACGTCGAGGTGATCGACCACGGTGCCGGTGCGGTCAGCCTGTATGCGGTGCGCGGCAACCCGAAGTATCTGTTCAACGTGCATCTGGATACCGTGCCGGATTCCCCGCACTGGAGCGCCGACCCGCACGTGATGCGGCGCGCTGAGGACCGGGTGATCGGCCTGGGCGTGTGTGACATCAAGGGCGCGGCGGCAGCACTGGTCGCCGCCGCCAATGCCAGCGATGGCGATGCCGCGTTCCTGTTCTCCAGTGACGAGGAAGCCAACGACCCGCGCTGCATCGCGGCGTTCCTGGCCCGTGGCATTCCGTATGAAGCGGTGCTGGTCGCCGAGCCGACCATGAGCGAAGCGGTGCTCGCGCACCGGGGTATCAGCTCGGTGCTGATGCAGTTCGCCGGGCGGGCAGGGCATGCCTCCGGCAAGCAGGATGCGGCCGCCAGCGCACTGCATCAGGCCATGCGCTGGGGCAACCGCGCGCTGGACCATGTGGAATCGCTGGCCCACGCGCGCTTCGGCGGCCTGACGGGCCTGCGCTTCAACATCGGTCGGGTCGAAGGTGGCATCAAGGCCAACATGATTGCCCCGGCCGCGGAGCTGCGTTTTGGCTTCCGCCCGCTGCCGTCGATGGATATCGACGCGCTGCTGGCCACCTTTGCCGGCTTCGCCGAACCGGAAGCGGCGCTGTTCACCGAAACCTTCCGTGGCCCCAGCCTGCCGGCCGGGGACATCGCTGAAGCTGAACATCGCCGCCTGCTGGCGCGCGACGTCGCCGATGCACTGGAACTTCCGATTGGCAATGCGGTGGACTTCTGGACCGAGGCCTCGCTGTTCTCGGCCGGTGGCTACACCACGATGGTGTACGGCCCGGGCGACATCGCCCAGGCCCACACCGCCGATGAGTTCGTGACGCTGGAGCAGCTGCAGCGTTACACCGATTCCGTGCACCGCATCATCGCCGCCGGTGCCTGATTGATGCGCGCGTCGCAGACCGCTGCGACGTTCCCCTTTCCTGCGGCTGCGGCCGCTTGTGACGAAACCGAAATGTCTCCTGCACTCCAGCCCCACCGCCAGACCCGCCAGACCATCGTGCGCCTGCTCTCCAGCATGGCCAGCGCGAAGGAGATCAGCCAGTACCTCAAGCGCTTCTCGCAGCTGGACGCCAAGCGCTTTGCCGTGGTCAAGGTCGGCGGCGCGGTGCTGCGCGACGATCTCGATGCGCTGACCTCCTCGCTGTCGTTCCTGCAGGAAGTCGGCCTGACCCCGATCGTGCTGCACGGCGCGGGCCCGCAGCTGGATGCCGAGCTCTCCGCCGCCGGCATCGTCAAGGAAACCGTCAACGGTCTGCGCGTGACCTCGCCGGAAGGCCTGGCCATCGTGCGCCGCGTGTTCCAGCAGTCCAACCTGCAGCTGGTGGAAGCACTGCAGCAGAATGGCGCGCGTGCCACCTCGATCACCGGTGGCGTGTTCGAAGCCGAATACCTGGACCAGGCCACCTACGGGCTGGTCGGCGAGGTCAAGAAGGTGAATCTCGCCCCGATTGAAGCGAGCCTGCGCGCCGGCTCCATTCCGGTGATCACCAGCCTGGGTGAAACCCGCTGCGGCCAGATCCTCAACGTCAACGCGGATTTCGCCGCCAACGAGCTGGTGCAGGAGCTGCAGCCGTACAAGATCATCTTCCTCACCGGCACCGGTGGCCTGCTGGACGAAGAGGGCAAGGTGATCGACTCGATCAACCTGTCCACCGAGTACGACCATCTGATCGCCCAGCCGTGGATCCACGGCGGCATGAAGGTCAAGATCGAACAGATCAAAGACCTGCTGGACCGGTTGCCGCTGGAATCGTCGGTGTCGATCACCCGTCCGGCGGATCTGGCCAAGGAACTGTTCACCCACAAGGGCTCGGGCACGCTGGTGCGCAAGGGCGAAAAGGTGCTGCGCGCCACCGCCTGGAGCGAACTGGACCTGCCGCGCCTGAAGGGCCTGATCGAATCCAGCTTCGGCCGCACCCTGGTGCCGGACTACTTCGACAAGACCAAGCTGCTGCGCGCCTACGTCAGCGAGAACTATCGCGCGGCGGTGATCCTCACCGACGAAGCCGAAGGCGTCTATCTGGACAAGTTCGCCGTGCTTGATGACGCGCAGGGCGAGGGCCTCGGCCGCGCGGTCTGGAACGTGATGCTGGAAGAAACCCCGCAGCTGTTCTGGCGCTCGCGCCACGGCAACCCGATCAATCATTTCTACTACGCCGAATCTGACGGCTGCTACAAACAGGATCACTGGAAGGTGTTCTGGTTTGGCGCGGACGGTTTCGAGCGTATCCGCAGCTACGTTGACCACTGCGCTGCCCGCACCCCCAGCCTGCTGGGCTGAGCGAAGAGAACCGCATGAGCACTTCCAAGACCTTCACCGTTGGCATCGTTGGCGCACGTGGCCACACCGGGGCCGAGCTGATCAAGCTGATCGCCGCCCACCCGAACCTGCAGCTGGGCTTTGTGTCCTCGCGCGAGCTGGAGGGCCAGCGCGTGGGTGACCATTACCCGGAGATCACCGGCGATCTGCATTTCGAGAACCTCGACGCCGAAGCCGTGGCCGCCAAGGGCATGGACGCGGTGATCCTCGCGCTGCCGAACAATCTCTCAGCCACCTTCGTGGCCGCACTCGACGCCGCCAAGCCGGACACCGTCATCGTCGACCTGTCCGCCGACCACCGTTTCGAAGGCAGCTGGTACTACGGCCTGCCCGAACTCACCCGTGGCGACTATGCCGGCCAGAAGCACATCAGCAACCCTGGCTGCTACGCCACCGCCATGCAGCTGGCGATCAGCCCGCTGCTGACCCAGCTGGCCGGCCCGCCGCAGTGCTTTGGGGTGTCCGGTTACTCCGGTGCCGGTACCACGCCGTCGGACAAGAACAACCCCGAGCTGCTGGCCGACAATCTGATGCCGTATGCGCTCACCAATCACGTGCATGAGCGCGAAGTGTCCGCGCACCTGCGCGTGCCGGTGGAGTTCATGCCGCACGTCGCCCCGCATTTCCGCGGCATCACCATGACCGTCAACCTGTGGCTGACGGATGTCATGACCCGCGAGCAGATCCTGGCCCGCTACCAGACCTTCTACGCACACGAGCCGCTGGTCGAAGTGATCGACCAGGCCCCGTGGGTGAGCCACATCGCCGGCCGCCACGGCGTGCAGATCGGTGGTTTCGACGTGGCTCCGGGCGGCAAGCGCGTGGTCGTCGTGGCCACGCTGGACAACCTGCTCAAGGGCGCGGCCACCCAGGCCATGCAGAACCTCAACCGGGCCCTGGGCCTGGACGAACTCACCGCGATTCCGCACTGATTGGAGCAAGACATGGCAGACCTTCTGTGGCAGAAGCCCGGCGTGGCGGTGGACGCCAAGATCCAGACCTTCCTGGCCGGCGATGACGTCATCCTCGACCGCGAATTTTTCCTGTATGACGTGACCGCCAGCAAGGCGCACGCGCAGGGCCTGCAGCACATCGGCATTCTCAGCAGTGAAGAGCTGGACGGCCTGCTGCGCGAGCTGGACATCCTCGCCGACGATTTCCGCAGCGGTGCGTTCGTGCTCGACGAGCGCTTCGAGGATTGCCACTCCGCCATCGAAGCGCGCCTGACCGAGCGTCTGGGTGACGCGGGCCGCCGCATCCACACCGGCCGCAGCCGCAACGACCAGATCCTGGTCGCCACCCGCCTGTGGCTGAAGGACAAGCTGCTGCGCGTGGCCGAACTCAGCCGGGAGATCGCCAAGGTCGCGCTGGACCGCGCCGAAGCCGAAAAGGACATCCCGCTGCCGGGGTATACCCACATCCAGCGTGCTGTGGTCTCCTCGGCCGGCATGTGGTGGGCCGGCTGGGCCGAAGCCTTCATCGACAACGCCATCCGCGCACGCGACACCTTTGCCCTGATCGACGCCAACCCGCTGGGCACGGCGGCCGGTTACGGCGTCAACCTGCCGCTGGATCGCAGCCACACCACCGAAGCGCTGGGTTTTGCGCGCATGCAGATCTCGCCGATCTACGCGCAGCTGTCGCGTGGCAAGTTCGAGCTGGCCGCGCTGGAAGCCCTCGGCGGTGCCACGCTGGATCTTCGCCGCATCGCCTGGGATCTGTCGCTGTTCACCAGCGGCGAGTTCGGTTTCGTGGCGTTGCCGGCGCAGTACACCACCGGCAGCTCGATCATGCCGAACAAGCGCAACCCCGATGTAGTCGAACTGCTACGCGCCACCCACGCCGCCGTAGCCGCCGCGCGCACCGAGATCGAGCAGTTGCTGTCGCTGCCGTCCGGTTACCACCGCGACCTGCAGAGCAGCAAGGGCGCGATCTTCCACGGCTTCGGCCGCGGCATTCCCGCACTGGAACTGCTGCCGGCGCTGCTGGCCAACCTGGAATGGCGCGACGACAAGCTGCGTGCCGCCATCGATTCGGGCATGTACGCCACCGACGTCGCGGTCGAAGCCGCCGTCGCCGGCGTGCCGTTCCGTGAGGCGTACAAGGCCGCGGCGGCCTCGGCCGACACGGCGGGCCAGGGCCGTACCCCGGAAAGCAGCC
>NZ_RHPP01000217.1 GCF_003935715.1 Stenotrophomonas sp. 278
AATCCCCCTAACCCCCCCGCCGCGGTTCCCCCCCCGGTTTGGGGGTGGGGGCGGGGCGCGCGGGCCGTTGGCCGGCCCAGGTGGTATGGAGGGCCGGCCAACGGCCGGCGCTACCGATCCGGGTGCACTGCAACATCCTTCGCCCCCTCCCCGCCCTATAATTCCGCCTTTCCCCCTGACGAGCTCCACCCCGATGGCGCAGCAAACAATGAAAGCCCTGGTCAAGCGCGAAGCCGCCAAAGGCATCTGGCTGGAAGACGTGCCGGTCCCGACCCCGGGTCCGAACGAGGTTCTGATCAAGCTGGAAAAGACCGCCATCTGCGGTACCGACCTGCACATCTACCTGTGGGACGACTGGAGCCAGCGCACCATCAAGCCGGGCCTGACCATCGGCCACGAGTTCGTCGGCCGCATCGCCGAACTGGGCTCGGCGGTCACCGGCTACGAGGTAGGCCAGCGCGTGTCGGCCGAAGGCCATATCGTCTGCGGCCACTGCCGCAACTGCCGTGGCGGCCGCCCGCACCTGTGCCCGAACACCGTTGGCATCGGCGTCAACGTCAATGGTGCGTTCGCCGAGTACATGGTGATGCCGGCCAGCAACCTGTGGCCGATCCCGGACCAGATTCCCTCCGAACTGGCCGCCTTCTTCGACCCCTACGGCAACGCCGCGCACTGCGCGCTGGAGTTCGACGTGATCGGTGAAGACGTGCTGATCACCGGGGCCGGCCCGATCGGCATCATCGCCGCCGGCATCTGCAAGCACATCGGTGCGCGCAACGTGGTGGTGACCGACGTCAACGACTTCCGCCTGAAGCTGGCGGCTGACATGGGGGCTACCCGCGTGGTCAACGTGGCCAACACCTCGTTGAAGGACGTGATGAAGGAACTGCACATGGAGGGCTTCGACGTGGGCCTGGAAATGAGCGGCAATCCGCGCGCATTCAACGACATGCTTGACTGCATGTACCACGGCGGCAAGATCGCCATGCTCGGGATCATGCCCAAGGGTGCCGGCTGCGACTGGGACAAGATCATCTTCAAGGGCCTGACCGTGCAGGGCATCTACGGCCGCAAGATGTACGAGACCTGGTATAAGATGACCCAGCTGGTGCTGAGCGGCTTCCCGCTGGGCAAGGTGATGACCCACCAGCTGCCGATCGACGAATTCCAGAAGGGCTTTGACCTGATGGAAGAAGGCAAGGCCGGCAAGGTCGTCCTGAGCTGGAATTGACCACTCGCGCCTCAGGCGCGACTGCTCAATTCTCCCGCATGTCACCTAATCCCCGCGCCGTTGGCGCGCCCCCTTGAACATCAAGGGGGCTTTCCACCAGAGGGATCGCGGTAGCGCCGGCCGTTGGCCGGCCCACGCATCACTGGCCGACAGCGACCGTGAACACCACCCGGTCGTCGGCATTCTTGCCGAAGTTGTAATCGCCGCGGCTGTCGGTGCCGTAGTAGCCCAGGCCGAGGGTGAACAGGCCCCAGGTGCGGCTGACGCCGATGTTCCAGTCGGTGTAGTCCTTGGCCACGTCCTCGTCGAACGTGCTGCGGCCGACGTTGGCGGTCAGCACGAACTCCTGCGGCAGCGTCCACTCGGTGCCAAAGGCGTAATACCAGCCGTTGGTGTCGGTGTTCCAGACGTCGTTGCTGTAGGCGACGGTGACGTTGTAGTGCTCGGCGAAGGTGGTCTTGGCGATCAGTTCGTTGTAGGCCAGCTCGCTCGAACCCGGATAGGTGTAACGGTTGAGCATGACGTCGAAGTTGACGCTGTCGGTCACGTCCACGCCGTAGCCGATGAAGTAGTCGACCTCCAGATCCGGACCGTCGGGACCGAAGTCCACGCCCGACCCCCACACGCCGGCATACAGACCCACCGGCGAGGTATAGGTGAAGCCGGCCTGCGCGGTCGGGTCCTCGTCAGTCTGCGAGGCACCGCGGAAGACGTAGTCGGAAACGCCGGTGACGTTCCAGCTGAACGGAGACTCGGCCTCGTCCTGGGCACTGGCGACAAACGGGGCGAACAAGGCGGCGCAGAGCACAACGGCGGCGGTACAGCGCGTGGCGTGGTTCATGCGGGGTCTCTCCGGGACGTGGGTGGATGCAACGGGGTTTACGGTTTTTTAACCTGATTGATATTGCGATGCAACAATCACATGCGCAACCGTTTCCTGCCCCGCCATTGGCCGCGATGCCCGGGCGTGGCCCAGGACCTCGCCAGGCCGGGTAAAATCGCGGTTTTCCGTACCTGTGACCGCCCGCCATGACCGACACCGCGAATGCCCCGCTCACCCGGCACTATGTTGAGGAACTCGAGGCGATCCGCGCCCAGGGCCTGTTCAAGTCCGAACGCGTGATCACCAGCCCGCAGTCGGCTGAGATCACCCTGGACGACGGCCGTACCGTGCTCAACTTCTGCGCCAACAACTACCTGGGCCTGGCCGACCACCCGGACCTGATCCAGGCAGCCAAGGACGCGCTGGACAGCCACGGCTTCGGCATGGCCTCGGTGCGCTTCATCTGCGGCACCCAGGACCTTCACAAGCAGCTGGAGCAGCAGATCGCTGGCTTCTTCGGCAAGCAGGACACCATCCTCTACGCGGCCTGCTTCGATGCCAACGGCGGTCTGTTCGAACCGCTGCTGGGCGAACACGACGCCATCATTTCCGATGCGCTCAACCACGCGTCGATCATCGACGGCGTGCGCCTGTGCAAGGCCAAGCGCTTCCGCTATGCCAACTGCGACATGGCCGACCTGGAAGCGCAGCTGCAGGCCGCCGATGCGGCAGGCTGCAGGACCAAGCTGATCACCACCGATGGCGTGTTCTCGATGGACGGCTTCATTGCCCCGCTGGATGAGATCACCGCGCTGGCCAGGAAGTACAACGCGCTGGTGCACATCGACGAGTGCCACGCCACCGGTTTCCTCGGGGCGACCGGCCGCGGCTCGGCCGAGGTCAAGGGCGTGCTGGAGAAGATCGACATCATCACCGGCACCCTGGGCAAGGCGATGGGCGGCGCACTGGGCGGCTTCACCACGGCCAGCGCCGAGGTGATCGAACTGCTGCGCCAGCGCTCGCGCCCCTATCTGTTCTCCAATTCGCTGCCGCCGCATGTGGTCGCCGCCGGCATCAAGGCCTTCGACATGCTGGCCGCCGCCGACGACCTGCGCACCACGCTGCAGGCGAACACCGCCTACTTCCGCGAGAAGATGACGGCCGCCGGCTTTGATGTGAAGCCGGGCGTGCATCCGATCAGCCCGGTGATGCTGTACGACGCGCCGCTGGCGCAGAAGTTCGCCGAGCGACTGCTGCAAGAAGGCATCTACGCAATCGGCTTCTTCTTCCCGGTAGTACCCAAGGGTCAGGCGCGCATCCGTACCCAGATCAGTGCGGCGCACACGCGCGAGCACCTCGACCGTGCGATTGATGCGTTTACCCGGATCGGCGTGGAACTGGGCGTCATCGGCAAGAAATGACGCGCGACGCGCGTCATTTCTTCTTTTTCTTCTTGTCTTCCTTGCTCGCCACCACCACCGGTTGGGTGGCGGGCTTCGGCGTCGGCCTGGCCTGCGGATTGCCCTTGGCCACGCGGATGCCGTTGGACTTCATCCAGGCGTCGAACTCATCAGCGCTCATGCGCTTCTCGCCGTTGCTCATGTGGAAACGATAGCTGCCACGCCCATCAAGCTCGGGCAGCTTGAGTTCAACCACCTTGTCGGTGACCGCCGGCGGCGTAGGCTTGGCGGCCTGCTTGTGGCTGCTGCAGGCCGTGAGCACGAGGACCGGCAACAACACGCAGGCCCCGCGCAGCAGCGGACGGAGGGTTTCAACGGTGAACATGGCACTTCTCCCGGTAGTGGTCAGTCTGTGAAAGCAGGCCGTCCATTGCCCGGTGGTGCGCCCGCCCCCCAGCGGACCACGCACTAGGTGTCAGCCATGGCAGGTCCGGCCATGGCATGAAGCAATTCGAGTTCGTGTGGTTGCAGTTCGCGCCAGGCCCCTTTGGCCAGTGTTCCCAACTGCAGTTGGCCGATCCCCACTCTGATCAAACGCAGAACGGCGATGTCGAAGGCCGCCAGCAGGCGCCGGATGTGGCGGTTGCGCCCTTCCTCCAGCACCACTTCCAGCCAGGCGGTCTTCTCGCCGCTGCGCAGCAGGCGGACGTGGCGGGCGCGCAGGAACTCGCCGTCATCTTCAATCCCGGCGCACAGGGCTGCCAGCTGATCGGCAGAGGGAATGGCGTCAACCTGCACGTGGTAGGTCTTGTCCGGGCCAGTGGCCGGGTCGGTCAGCCCGGCCGCCCACTGTGGGTCGTTGCTGAACAACAGCAGCCCCTCGCTGGCCTTGTCCAACCGCCCGACCGGGGCCAGCCAGGGCAACCCGGCCCCGTCGAAGCAGCGGTACACGGTGTCACGCCCGCGCTCGTCCTGGACGGTGGTCACCAGTCCGCGCGGCTTGTTGAGCATGAGGTGGATGCGGCGGGCGCTGCCCAGGGGCTGGCCGTCCACCTTGATCTGGTGGCGGCCGTCGACAATGGGGAATTCAGGGTTGTTGATGGTTCTTCCGTCCACCATGACCCGGCCGTCCGTGATCCAGCGCGCGGCCTCGGTACGCGAGCAGATGCCGGCCTTGGACAGCACCCGTGCCAGGCCATGCCGTGGCGCGCTGCTGGTG
>NZ_RHPP01000218.1 GCF_003935715.1 Stenotrophomonas sp. 278
GCGACGGGCTCGCCGCGCACGCCGGTCCACGGGGGCATACTCGAACTGGCGCAGATTCAGCAGCAGCGGTTGGCAGACCCCGGCTGCCAGGCGCAGATCTGCGTCCTCCCCTTCCAGAACCGGCGGATGGTCGTCCGCGCCCACGGCCATGGCGAGTGCTGCTTCGGCGCTGAATGCAGCGCTCGGGCCGTGCACCAGCACCCGGTCGCCCAGCTGTACGGCGTGGGACGCGGGGAGCAGAAGGCAGTCCGGCACCCAGGCGGCGGCGTCGAGTGCAAGGCGCGCGGCACGCTCGGCCCACGCGCGCATCTTGGTGTGCGCCACGACCGCGACCCACCACTGCGCTTCCTCGGCCGCCGCACCCAGCGCCACGTGCACCGTTGCCATCGGCGCAGCCAAGCGGTCCCCCAGGTCATTCCGCGCAGAGGCCCGCAGTTGCAGGGGGTGCCGTCCGTCCAACCGCAAACGGTGCAGGCCGACGAACTCGCCTGGCACGGCCACCACGTCCCGGGTACCCTGCAAGGTGGGAAAGGGCTGGCCGGCGGGCACGGTGTGGCGCGCCACGATCTGCGCATGGGCATCCACCACCAGGCAGCGCACCGGCTGCGCAGGATCGGGATGCAGAAGGATGAGGCGGGTCTGTGCGGCAGCGGAAGTCATTCGTCTCGGGTCCAGCGGCGTGCGGCCAGGCGGGCGTCGCCCATGCCGTTGTAGTGCAACAGGGAATTCAGGGTGACTTGGTTGCCCGCGTAGTCCACGTCTACATCGAGGACGAACCAGGTCGGTGCGGTGCGGTACTGATCGTAGTCCGCCAGCTCGGCCCCCCTGGCCTGCAGAGCCGCGGCGAAGTCGGTGTCGCTCCATCCTTGGGCCGGTCGCGTGCGGATCACCTGCCGCGCCTGCGCCAGTGGAAGCTGCCCCAGAGTGAGCATGCTCAGCACAGGTGCCTGCGCCTCATCCAGGGCATTGATATTGACAGGCGAGATGCCTGCCAGCGGAAGCGCACACACATATGGACGTATCCGCTCGTACACGTTGGGCGTATAGCCGCGCATCGCACGAAGTTCGCTCACTTCCGCCAGCAGGGTGCCTGCCGTGCGGTAGCCCCCCCCTCCAGCGGCGTAGCTGGCGTCCTCGGCCCCCAGCGGGGCGCGCAGGTTGTCGGTGTCGATCCAGTCGCTGGTGGTGTCGGCCAGCCCCTGCGCCTGCGCGGCCGCGAAGCCTAGTGTCTGCAACAGCGCCACATACTGCTGCACACCGGCTTCGTTGCGGTTCCACTGCCCGGGGACGCCGACCGCCAACGCGTTGAGGTTGAAGCAGGTACTGCCGTCGCTCAGCCTCGTCTGGATGAGACCACTCTCGATCGGGAACCCCAGCGGCGCGTTGCGCCACGTGTCTACCGGCACGCCGGGGGTTCCCAGCACGCTCACCCGACGGCGCGCCATGGCCTCGGCCCCCAGCGCGAAGTGCCGGGCCTGTGCTAGGCCTTGGGCGTTGGCCGTCCGCTGCACCCCGAAGCGGATGTCGTCGAGCAGGGCTATCACCAGGACGCCGATGACTAAGCTGAGCAGCAGCACCATCAGCAAGGCCATGCCGCGCTGCGTGCGCGTAGAAGAGAGCCGCGGCTGTCGGCGACGCGCGCTCATTGCGTGGTCTCCGGCAGCACGAAGTCCTGGCGCAGCAGGCCCATGTCGTCCAGTTCGAGTTCCAGGCGCACGGCGCGGGGCAGGGCGGTCTGGCCCCCCATCCAACCGTCGCTCCACGCCCCATAGGAATAGAAGTAGGTACGCGCCGAACGCACTCCGTCCAGCAGGACCTGCGGCTCGCCGGTCAGGGTTCCATCCAGCGCAGAGCGTGCGTCACGCTCCAGGCGCCCTTCCACCAGCCGGTACTCCACGTACTGCATCGAGGCGCGAGGGGCCTGCGCCGGGTTCTCCCAGCCGCGGCGGACGAACGCCAGCAGCGGCCGACGCGTGTCATCGGGTGGAGCGGCGTTGAAGGCATTCGGCTCCCGGTCGCCATCGGCGCGACGCGTTGGCCGCACGGCCACCTGGCCGAGGTCCGCGCCCAGCAGGCTGTGCGTGAGCTGCAGCTGCGCCAACCGGTCCATGCGTTCGCGCACAGCGGCACGCTGATCCGCCGTCCAGGCCAGCAGGCCCACTGCCGTCGTGCCGATCAGCGCGAAGATCACCAGCGCGACCAGCGTTTCAATCAAGGTGAAGCCACCTGCAGCGCGTGCGGCGTTCATCGGAAAATCCAGGTCCGCGCTGCTTCGCCGCCATCGGTCGTCAGCACCCGGATATCCACGCGCATCAATGCCTGTTGGCCGCGGTTGGTGCTGGCCGATGAGCGTTCCCAACGCCAGCGGCGATCACCCAGCACGGTTTCGCCCTGCGCGGGCCGGGCGAGCGACGGAGGCTCGGCGAGCAGCGCTTCGGCCGCGATGTTGTCGGCGACGATGCCGGCCAGAATCCGGTCTTCCATGCGCGTGGCGGTGCGGGTGGCCTCGCCGGCCACGTTGAGCAGGCCGGCGACCACCATCGCCAGAATGGCCATCGCCACCAGCATCTCCAGCAGGGAGAAGCCTCCGGCGTGCTGTCGGCTCGGGCGCTCAGCGTGCAGGCGCATCGAGGATGACCTTGCCGCTGCGCTGTACGGCGACCGTCACGCGCTGCCGTCCATTGTGAAGCACGAGGGCCTCCGGTTCGGCCATGCCGATGGGATCGAAACGGAACACCGACCGTTGCTCATCGTCCTGGCCAACCGGCGATACACCATCAGTCCAGCGGCGTTCGCGAAACGGACCGTCGTGGTAAGGCAGCCAATGCCCATGGTCCACACGGAAGAATCGATAGCCCGCCGCGTCCACGTCCACGCGGAACGAACGCCCTCCCAGCACTGCCTGCTCCTTCGCCCGGCGCAGGTGCGTGCCCAGCGTGTCGGCCTGGCGGTGCAGCGCCGCGTCGCCGTCAGGCAGCGTCAGCAGCACCGCCGTGGTGGCCATCCCGGCGATGGCCATCACCAGCAGTACCTCCAGCAGGGAGAAGCCTGCCATGCGCGGCCGTCGACGCACGCGCGTGCTCGGATGCGGGCCGGGGGCGGCGGTCATTGCCAGTTGCCGATGTCCGCATTCTCGCCCTCGCCACCTTCCACGCCATCGGCGGCAAAGGAGTACACGTCCACCGCGCCACGTCGCCCCGGCGTGCGGTACTGGTACGGGTTGCCCCACGGGTCGGCCGGAAGGCGGCGGATGTAGCCGCCCTTGCGATAGCGCTCCGGACGGGTCAGGCCGGCTGGTGCCTGCAGCAGGGCCGGCAGTCCCTGGTCGGTGCGCGGGTAGACCAGATTGTCCAGCCGGTAGGCTTCCAAGGCCTGTTCCAGCAATGCGACGTCGGCGCGCGCCTTCTCGGCCATCGCGCGGTCCTGGCTGGGCAGCACATTGATCATCACCACCGTGGCGAGCAGTCCGATGATCACGATGACCACCATCAGCTCGATCAGGGTGAAGCCGCGGGAGGCGGCACGGAAGGAATGGTTGCGCATGGGAAAGTCACCGGGAAGAGTGGAAACGGAAGTCATGGCAGATGTCACCCCAACGCCAGAGAGTTGAACTGCAGGATCGGCAACAGGATGGACAGCACCACCAGGGCCACCACGCCGCCGAGGGTGACGATGATGGCCGGCTCAAGCAGGCTCAGCGTAGCGTTGGCGAAGGTGTCCAGCTCGCGCTCGAGGTAGTCGGCACCGCGTTCGAGCATCGGGGCGAGGCGTCCGCTGCTTTCGCCGCTGCCGGCCATGTACAGCAGCGTGGGAGGGAACACATCGGCCTGGCGCATGGCCACCGAGAGGCTGCCACCGCCGTCAAGCGCGGTTACCATCGATTGCGTGGCCGCACGCAGGGCCTCGTTGCCCACGGTGCGGGCGGTGACCGAAAGGCCTTCCAGCAGTGGGAGGCCGCTGGACAACATCACCGCCACGGTGCGCGCCATGCGGGCCGCATGCAGGTCGCGGATGAGGCGGCCCAGGAACGGCAGGCGCAGCACGGCGGTGTCCACCCGCAGCCGGAAGGCCGGGCGACGCAGCAGCTGCATGCACGTGACCGTGGCCGCGACGAGCACGACGAGGCCCAACCAGCCCCAGTGCACGACCAGATCGGACAGCGCGATGATCGCACGAGTCAGCCAGGGCAGCTCGCGGCCCATCGAGTCGAACTGCTCCACCACGCGTGGCACGACGAAGGCCATCAGGGCGATGACCACCGCGACGGCGGTCAGTGAGAGCGTGGCCGGATAGACCAGCGCCCCGATCAGTTTGCCGCGCAGTTGCTGGTGCCGTTCCAGCAATTCGGCCAGCCGTTCCAGAATCTCCGGGAGCGCGCCCGAGCGCTCACCCGCCGCCACCATCGCCCGGTACAGCGGGGGAAACGCGTTGCCTTGAAGCGCCATTGCGTCGGCCAACCGCAGGCCTTCGAGCACCTGGGCATGGGTGGCCATGACCACCCTTCGCACGCCGCGGTGTTCGCTCTGCGAGCCAATCGTACGCAGCGCTTCCTCGAGCGGTACGCCGGCCGCCAGCGTCGACAGCTGGCGGGTGAACATCGCCAGCTCGCGGGTGCCGAAGCGACCACGCCCGCGCTGCTGCGCCTGCACCGCCGCCGGCTGCAGC
>NZ_RHPP01000219.1 GCF_003935715.1 Stenotrophomonas sp. 278
GTCCACCCCACTACCCCTGGGGGGGGGGGGGGGCCCCCGGGGGCCGCGGGGGGGGGCCCCCCCCCGGGGTGTGGGGGGGGGCCCCCCCCCCGCCCGGGCGCTACCGGTGAACGGGATTACCGGTTCACCTGCGCGTACAACGTGGAGCTCATGCCGAACAATTTAATGAAGCCCTCGGCCTCCTCCACACCCCAATCCGCCGACTGCGCATACGTCGCGCCCTTGGCATTGAGCAGGTGCGGCGACTTCACCGCCACCGCGTCCACGCGGCCACCGCGGGTTTCCAGCACCACTTCGCCGTTGACCTTGCCCTGCGAGGACTTCAGGAAAGCCTCAATGTCGGTCTTGAGCGGGTCGTGGTAGAAGCCTTCGTACACCAGCTCCACCCACTTGCGTGCCACGTCCGGCTTGAAACGGTTCTGCTGCTTGGTCAGCACGGCGTCTTCCAGCGCGCGGTGCGCGGTCAGCAGCGAGACCAGGCCCGGGGCTTCGAACACGATGCGGCCCTTCAGGCCGATCACGGTGTCGCCGGTGTACACGCCACGGCCGACGCCGTACGGGGCGAACAGCTTGTTGAGCTGGGCCAGGATCTGCTCACCCGGCAGCGCCTTGCCGTTCAGTTCCACCGCTTCGCCTTCGACGAACTTCAGGGTGACGTTCAGTGCTTCGGTCGGCCACTGGTCGCGCGGTGCGCACCAGCCACGGGCACCTTCGCCCGGCGCTTCCCAACGATCGATCTCGCCGCCGGACATGGTCACGCCCAGCAGGTTTTCGTTGATGGTGTAGGCCTGCTGCTTGGCGCGCACGCCGAACCCGCGCTCTTCCAGATACTTCTGCTCGTAGGCGCGGGTCTGGGTGTGTTCCTTCTGGATTTCACGGATCGGCGCGACGATCTGGTAGTCGCCCAGTGCCTTCACTGCCAGGTCGAAACGCACCTGGTCGTTGCCCATGCCGGTGCAGCCGTGGGCGATGATGTTGGTGCCCAGTTCGGCGGCGCGCTTCAGTGCAGCGTCGACGATCAGGTAACGGTCGGACACCAGCAGCGGGTACTGGCCCTGGTAGCCTTCGCCGGCCCACACGAATGGCTTGACGAAGCCCTGCCAGATGGCCGGGCCGCCGTCGACGGTGACGTGGCTGGTGACGCCCAGTTCGGCGGCGCGCTTTTCGATGAAATCGCGTTCCTCGTCATCCACGCCGCCGGTGTCGGCGAACACGGTGTGCACGTTGTAGCCGCGTTCCTGCAGGTAGGGGACGCAGAAGCTGGTGTCGAGTCCGCCGGAGAAAGCCAGGACGATGTCTTTGTTCGTGGTCATGGGGGTGAGGCTCTAATGGATGGAATGTGGGATTGCTTGGGCCGGCCAACGGCCGGCGCTACCGGGAGGTGATGTCTGCGTTTATCGGCCGGCGACGGCGGCCATGATCGCCTTCTGCACGTGCAGGCGGTTCTCGGCTTCGTTGATGGCGATGCACTGCGGCGAATCCATCACGCCGTCGGTGGCCTTGACGTTGCGGCGCAGCGGCAGGCAGTGGCTGAACACGCCGTTGTTGGTGAGCGCCATCTTGCGTTCGTCGACGATGAAGTGCTTGTACTGGTCGCGGATGGGCTTTTCCGGTTCCCAGTTTCCGAAGAAGGGCAGCGCGCCCCAGCTCTTGGCGTAGACCACGTCGGCACCGGCGTAGGCGCTGTCGATGTCATGACTGATCTTGAGCGAACCGCCGTTCTCGGCGACGTTCTGCTCGGCCCAGCCCATGTAGCGCTCGTCCAGGATGTAGTCGGCGGTCGGGCACAGCAGGGTCACGTCCATGCCCATGCGGGTGGCGATGGTCAGCGCCGAGTTGGCCACCGCAGTGTTCAGCGGCTTGGGGTGGTAGGTCCAGGTCAGCACGTACTTCTTGCCGCGCAGGTCCTGGGTGCCGAAGTGTTCCTGCAGCGCCATCACGTGGGCCAGTTCCTGGCACGGGTGGGTGATGGTTTCCATGTTGATCACCGGCACCGGCGAATACTTGGCGAAGCTGTTGAGCACGATGTCCTGGCGGTCATAGGCCCAGTCGACAAACTTCGGGAACGCGCGCACGGCGATGATGTCGCAGTAGCGGCCGAGCACCTTGGCCACTTCGGCGATGTGCTCTTCGGTGTCGCCGTCCATCACCGTGCCCAGGTTGAACTCGATCGGCCACGCGTCCTTGCCCGGCTGCAGCACCACCGCATGCGCGCCCAGCTGGAACGCACCGAGTTCGAAGCTGGTGCGGGTCCGCATGGACGGGTTGAAGAACACCAGGGCAATGGACTTGCCCTTGAGTTGGTCGCCGAGCTTGTTCTGCTTGAACAGGGCGGCCTGGGTCAGCAGGGCGTCCAGTTCCGGACGGCTCCAGTCCTGGGTGTTCAGGAAGTGCTTCAGGGACATCGATCGATCCTTTGAGGCGGGTTTCAATGGAAGAAAGGGTACAAATGCAACTTTTCAAATCGTAGAAACGAAAAAACCCAGCACGGGGGCTGGGTTTTCCGAACAGACAGCACGAAGCTCCGGTTACCCAGCGAAAATGTGGGGTTCCGGTCGGCGGGCACGCGACGTCATGCCCGTAGCCATACGGGCGGCGCTGGTGTCGTGCTGGAAGTCGGTGAGTTTCATCGCCGGCCATCTTTACATGTGGCGACCGTGAAAACAACCGGTAGGTACCGACCGTTGGTCGGTACACAGGCGTCGGTCGTCAGGGGTTCGCCGCGCTGGCCTGCTGTTCGGCGTCGACCCAGGGGGTTATCGAAACCCGGATCTTGAGGCGGTTGCCCGGATCTTCAGGTAACCGCGAACGGTACTTGGTGCCCTTGTAGACGTAATCCACGTCGTAGGCGATGGGCCGGCGGAACTCCCGCCCGACCGGCACGATCTTGCAGTCGCGGGTCAGCAGCGGGCCATTGCCGGCGGCCGGGGCGGCCTCCAGCACCGGGCTGCCGTCTTCGTTCACGGGGGTGTCGTCACGCTTGAAGATCGAACGCACCGAGTCCATGAAGCGACCAAACCGGCCCTTCTCCTCCTGCGGCTCCTCGCCGGTCACGTTGACCGGGGCCAGGGTCCGGGTGGACACCGGCTCGCAATGTTCCTCGGTGCGGGTGGCGCGCAGGGTCTGGAACACCGGCTCCACGTTGAGCACCTGCGCATAGTCGAACTTGACGTTCTCGACAATGACGACCCGGTTGCGGACGTCGGCTTCCTGGGCGCACGCCGTGAAGGCGGCACTTCCGGTCAGGCAGCCAGCCAGCGTCAGCAACAGAGCGGATTTCATTGGCAACGGGTCAGGGGACAAGGTGGATAGTGTAGGCAGTGCAAGGGACAAGGGGCTGAACATTACCCGTCCGTGACGCTTCTGCCCATAGCTGGACGGCCACAAACCGACACCATTTGGCGTGAATGACACCCTCAAGAGCCTGACAGGCCGGCGCGCGGGGGCGTTGTGCTCTAAAATCGAGGACTTGCCCCACTCCCCTCGGCTACCGCCCCTCATGACCCTGCGCCTGCACAACAACCTGACACGCCAGCTCGAACCGTTCACCCCGATCGATCCAGCCTGTCCGACCCTGTATGTGTGCGGCCCCACGGTCTACAACTACGTGCATATCGGCAACGCGCGCGGCCCGGTGGTGTTCGGGGTGCTGGCCGACCTGCTGCGCCGCCGCTTTGGCGGGCTGCGCTACGCGCGCAACATCACCGACGTGGACGACAAGATCAACACCGCCGCGCGCGAACAGAACGTGCCGATCAGCGCGATCACCGACCGCTTCGCCGCGGCCTACCGTGAAGACATGGCCGCGCTGGGCGTGGTGCCACCGGACATCGAGCCGGAAGCCACCGCCCACATGCCGCAGATCATCACCATGATCGAGCAGCTGATCGCCGCCGGGCACGCCTATGCGGCCGAAGGCCACGTGCTGTTCTCGGTGTCCTCCTACGCCGACTACGGCAAGCTCTCGCGCCGGGACCCGGACGAAATGCTGGCCGGCGCGCGCGTGGACGTGGCTCCGTACAAGCGCGATCCGGGTGACTTCGTGCTGTGGAAGCCCTCCAGCGACGACCTGCCCGGCTGGGAATCGCCCTGGGGCCGCGGCCGCCCCGGCTGGCACATCGAGTGCTCAGCGATGGCCGCCGCACACCTGGGCGAGACCATCGATATTCACGCCGGCGGCGTCGACCTGCAGTTCCCGCACCACGAAAACGAGATCGCGCAGAGCGAATGCGCCCATGGCGGCAAGACCTTCGCCCGGTTCTGGCTGCACAACGGCATGCTGAACTTCGGCGGTGCCAAGATGAGCAAGTCGATCGGCAACATCGAGCGGGTGCATGACCTGGTGCGCAAGCACGCACCGGAAGCGCTGCGCTATGCCCTGTTGTCGGCCCATTACCGCCAGCCGCTGGACTGGTCCGACGCCCTGATCGAGCAGTCCGCACGCACGCTGGACCGCCTGTACGGCACCCTGCGTGATCTGGCTGACGTGGAGGCCACGGCGGTGATTCCGGCCGAAGTGGAAGCTACCCTGGATGACGACCTGAACACCCCGCAGGCGCTGGCCGAGCTGGCCCGACTGGGCGCGGAAGCGCGTCGTGCCGAACCGGCCGAC
>NZ_RHPP01000021.1 GCF_003935715.1 Stenotrophomonas sp. 278
CCTCGGCGGCCAGACGGTCGGCGCGACGGGCATGGTCGGCGTTCTGTTTCACCGCGCTGGTCAGTTCTTCCAGCGACGCGGCCGACTCTTCCAGGCTGGCCGCCTGCTGCTCGGTGCGGCGCGACAGGTCGTCGTTGCCGGCCGCGATCTCGGCCGAGGCCGTGGCCACCGACACCGCCGCCTGCTGGATGCCGCCGACAATGCGGGTCAGCTGCGCCACGGTGGCGTTGGCGTCGTCACGCATGGTGGCGAACACGCCCTGGAACTGACCTTCGATACGGCCGCGCAGGTCGCCCTCGGCCAGCGCCCGCAGCAGGCCCGACAGCGCGGCCAGGTTGCGGTCGGCGGTGATCATCAGGGTGTTCAGGCCCTGCACCATTTCCTTGAAATCGTGGCGGTATGCATCGGTGTCGCCACGCACGCTGAAGTCGCCGGCTGCAGCGGCATCGACCAGGCGCTTGATCTCGCCATTGATGTCCTGCAGGCGGCCGCGCACGCCGTTCACCGCTTCGGTGATGCGGGCCTTCTCGCCCGGCAGCGGCTCCATCTTCTGCGACAGGTCGCCGTCGGCGTACTGCGCGATCAGCGCCACCACGCGCATCTTCACCGCGATGTGGGCGTCCACCAGCTCATTGGTGCCTTCGACCATGGTGCGGAATTCGCCGTCAAACGCGCTGGCGTCGATGCGGTGGCTGATGGTGCCCTCGGCATGCAGCGCGCTCATTTCATTCTGCGCGGCGATGATCTCGCGCAGCTTGTCCTGCATCTGGCGCAGCGCGGTCATCAGCTGGCCGACTTCGTCCTGGCTCTTCACGGCGATGGTGCGGTCCAGGCGACCGGCGGCGACGTCGCGCGCCACCTGCCCCGCTGCGGCCAGCGGCACGGTCAGCATGCGTCGCACCACCAGCACCAGCGCCACGATCACCGCCAGCAGGCCCAAGCCGGAGACCAGGGCGGTCTTGAGCATCAGCTTGTTGAGGACGGCGGCCAGTACCGAGGTCGGTTCCAGGCCGAGCACGGTCCATTGCCACGGGCCGTAGGTTTGCGCGGTGACGAAATACTCCTGGACCGGCGCGTCCTTGCTGGGGCGCAGGTGCAGCGTGGCTTCGTTGATGTTGCCCGCCAGCAGGGCTTCCAACTGCGGCTTGTCGGCCTCATCCACCAGTGCCGAGAGCTTTTCACCTTCGCCATTGCTGGCGGCCATCACGGTGCCGTAGTCGTCGCCCTGACGCGTGTTCACGGCCAGGAAGTGGCCTTCCTTGCCCAGCTTCGACTCGCGCAGGCGCGTCTTCAGCGCGGCCAGGCCGTCGCCGTAGTTCTGGCCGATGAAGGCAATCGCGCTGACTTCACCGGCGGCGTTCTTCAGCGGCATGTAATGGGTCATGTAATCCACGCCGAACAGACGCGCCGGGCCGGTGTAAGCCTCGCCGGCGATCATCTTCGCGTAGGCCGGGCTGGCATGGTCCAGCACTGTCCCCATGGCCCGATTGCCCTCGGCATTGCGCAGCGAAGTGGTGACGCGCACGAAGTCGTCGCCATCGCGCACGAACACCGTGGCCACGCCGCCGGTGGCTTCGGCGAAGCGATCCACCACGCTTTCCTGCAGGTTGAGGGTTTCCGTGCCCATCAACAAGCGGGGGGTGGCGCGTTCGCCGACGGTGACCGGCTTGGTCGGATCAACGCTGATGTCGCCGGCCGGCAGCATCGCGCGGAAGGTGCCGGCCATGCGCGCGGTGCTTTCGCTGAGGCTGCGGTCGTACAGCTCGACCGAGTCGCGCATCAGGTCGGTGGAGGACTGCAGCCCTGCTTCCACGCGGGTCTGGTAGCTGGTGGCAGCCTGGCGGTAGATCAAAGCAGCCAGGATCACAAAGGCCACGGTGGTGATCACGCCCATCAGCAGCGCAAGGCGCGCGCCGATGGAGGTTGAGAAAACGGTGGCGGCACGGGTCGTCATCGTCGGAACTCGAAAAAGTGGGTGTGAGAGATGCGTCACACTTCTTATCGGCACCACTTCGGTCCGCTTTTACGTATTTCTCGCCAGAAATTAAGGTATAGACGCAACCGTTATGTACTTGATTCAAAAGGATTTAGATCGATCTTCGCTTTCACAAACCAACTCGGTTGTTCAGAAAAGTTCGAAAATCACTAAAGATCACAGCCGTGCTGCCGCTTCCGCTGCTCCATCAATAAATTTATGGAAACGGTTTCACATTTTTGGGCCGGGCGCGCCCTGCGTCAGCCTGCCGCGCTTGGCAGGCGGGCCTTCACGGCGCTACACTGCAGTCATCGCAAGGCGGTGCCTGCGAAGCAGTACTTCGTGGGGCCATAGCTCAGCTGGGAGAGCGCGTCGTTCGCAATGACGAGGTCAGGAGTTCGATCCTCCTTGGCTCCACCACTATTCAAGCAGCCGGGCAAGCCCGGCTCTACATCAGAACGCCACCTTCGGGTGGCGTTCTGCTTTTGGAGATGCGGCGATGCCGGCGTCCGCAACACCTCCACCGTGCGGCGCTTCCGGTGTCCGAAATCTGCGATGCGCGCGGGTGTGCACGGCTGCTCGTGGGTGCACGTGGATACCCGGATGGGGGCCGATGCACGTGCGTGCGCGTGGACGCCCCGGATGTACGCCGATGCGCGTGCGTGCACGTGGATGCCCCGGATGCACGCCGGTGCACGTGCGTGCACGTGGATGCCCGGATGCACGCCGATACCCCGGGTGCACGCCGATGCATGTGGATGCCCCGGATGCACGCCTTGGTAGCGTCGGTCGACAGACGACGGCCGATAACGGTGATCGGCGCGACGAACGCATCGGCCTCATCGAGAGAAGCGCGAATCCGTCCGGGTGTGCGACGTTAAAGCACGGATCATTGGCATCGGCCGTCGTCTATCGACCGACGCTACCTAAGCAGTGCTAGCGATGCGTGTTACGGCGCATCCCCCGCCCGCTCAGCAATCGGCCTCACCTGCTGCACCAGCGTGAGGAGCGTCTTGCCGGGTTCTTCAATCATCACCTCGTGCGCGGACTGCTCGAACCACACCAGCTGCTTGGTCGGTGCCTTGACCTGCGTGAACCATTCGGCCGCCAGCTCGGAAGACACGTTGTGGTCGTGGCGGCCCAGGAACAGGAACAAGGGCGTCTTCAACCGATCCACGCGGCTCATGTCCAGCGTCAGCACCTCGCTCAACAGATGCTGCATCGAGAAGTCATTGGCCTTCCACACCTTGGCGAGGTCGTCGTCGGTGTACTCCGGTGACAGCCGGATGGCGGCAGCCTCGGCACTTCCCCCGGTCCGGTTGTGCACCATGCCGCCATACTCGTTGAGCCACTTGCGCTGCTTGAACAGCGTCTCAAGCGGCAGCGGTTCACTGCCCTGCGCGTATGGAGCCAGCGCCTCCAGCTCGGCTACCGCTTCGGCGTTGCCAGCGGCCTTGGCCTGTTGCAGCGTCCAGGCATAACCACGACGCTCGCTTTCCGGCGCGTTGGAAATCTGGCCGATGCCCACATACGCATGAAGCCATTCAGGGCGACGCTGCGCCAGTTCCAGACCCAGATAGCTGCCCCAGGACTGTCCGACGACAAAAATCCTGTCCTTGCCGAACTCCTTGCGCAGCCAGGCCACCATTTCCTCGGTGTCGGCGATCATCCGTTCGCGGGTCATGGTCGGGGCGACGACCGCCGGGTCATTCGCTGCGTAGGTCTTGCCCGCACCGCGCTGATCCCACTGTACCACCGTGAAGTACTCCTCCCAGCCGCGCTGGAAGTACCAGCTGGTCGGCATCGCCACCCAGCCCGGGCCGCCGTGCAGCATCAGCAGTACCGGGTTGCGGGGGTCGTTGCCGCGGATGGAGACCCATTGGTCGATGCCGCCGATGCGGACCGCCTCCAACCGTTCGATGCCGTTGTCGGCAACCACTTTGCGGATATCAGCGACGATCTGGGTCGCCTCGGCGCGGCTGGTGGGCGCAGGTGCCTGGGCATGCGCGCCGGTGCACGCGACCGCTGTCACGGCGAGAACAGCGATAAGAATGGATTTGATCAACGAACTGCCCCTCAACAGTGTTGTTCAGGGGATTGTGACATGTGACGTTCGTTGGCGGCGTCACGTCTTGAAATGGCCCAGCCGCAACATCAGGACCATCGGGTCAATCGAAGACGCCTGAAACCCATAATGACTGTAGAACTGTTTTGCGGGCTCATGTAGTGCGTGCACAAGCAATGCACGAACCCCGGCATTCTGCGAGACATTGACCGCGCGGCCGACGGCATCCTGGAGCAAGGAGCCGCCCAGCTTCATTCCTTGGGCGCGTTGATCGACTGCGAGCCTCGCCAGCACCATGACAGGCACAGGATCAGGCATGTTTCGACGCACAGCCCCTGTCGCAATGTCGTGTGACACTGCGCCCGCCGCCAACGCGTAGTAACCGAAGACCTTGTTCTGGTGGTCGGCTACAACAAACGTTCGGCTCGCTCCCGTGATCTGGTTCACCATTGCTCGCCGCTTGAGCCAGTCATCCAGAACAGCCTCACCACACGAAAAATCTGTGCATTGATGGTGTGTGGTCAGTGGCTGCGGGGCGAGGAAGTCAAGCGTCATGCCTTGTTCCATACCGGCTTCAACTCAAGCAGGCGCTCCAGACCCGCATTGCGCTCGGGCGGCGCATCCAGGGAATCGACAAACTGCTGGAACTTGTCGGGGTCCAAGGAAAACAGAACTTGGTCGAGCACGACAGACTGGGCACGCTCACAGGCTGCTTCCAGCATGAAGTCCGAACGATTCTTGCCCAGTAATTTGGCGGCATGATCGATGAGATCGCGCTGCTCCGGAAGGGCACGTAGATTAATAGCGGCGGCTCGCATCACGGGATCCTTGTCTGTATACACGATAGATATACAGATGCTATGTCCACGTATAGCTATTGTCAATACAGCCGCTATCTGTAATTTTGCCCGCAGTGGCGAGGTTTGCGGCCAACCGGATGCTGAGCCGCATGCGTTCGCTGCGCCGATCACCGTTATCGGCAGTCGTCTGTCGACGACTCTACCGGTTGGGTTTGCTGGGCGGACGCTTGTTGTTGGCGTCGCGGATCTGCTCGTCGGTCTGACCGGGGCGGCTCTTGGCCACATCGTCCTGCTTGTGGTCCTGCTGGGATTCCTTGATGCCTTCCTGCTTGCCGGGTTGCTTTTCGGTGGTCATGGCCGTGCTGCGTTGGGGATTGAGGGCAACGTAGCGAGTGCGGCGTGATGTGGGGGTCATGAGGGCCGGCCAACGGCCGGCGCTACCGTTTTGAGGGTCCAACCTCCGCCCTGAACCACGCCGCAAACACCTCATCCCCCATCCACGCATTCTTCCGGTTCACCTCGAACATCACCGCCTCGTCTTTCTGCGCCCGCGCCAGCCGCTCCGGATCACCGCTGCAGCGGGCGGCATCCAGCTCGTGCTGCGCCTCTGCCAGGAAGCGGGACAGGCGGTCATCGATGGCCCACACCGCCATTTCGATGCGCGGCCGGCGCGTTGTGCGCGCCACGCTGACGCCGTGCAGGGCTAACTGCAGACGCTCGATGTGTTCGGGGTAGTCCTTTAACTGTGTTCGCAGGCTGCGGGGAATGGGTGGGAGTGTGCTTCGCTTCTGCGGCAGGGCTGGAGCCCTCGGGTAACCGGGCAACAGGCGGCGGATGTAGGTTGTCACCATGCACCCCACTCCTTTACCTCCAGATCGGACGGCACTGACGGGTCCATGAACTGCGGCAGCGGGACGATACGTTCGGTCGGGGCGGGTGTCTGCTGTTCCGCCGTTTCCAGGTCGAAGCGTACCTGCAGGTTCATCCAGAACCACGGAGAGGTGTTGAAGTAGTGGCCGAGGCGGATGGCAGTGTCGATGGTGATGGCGGCGGTACCTCGGGTGATGCTGACGATACGGGTGTTGGAAACATGCAGGGCATCGGCCAGTGCGCGACGGGTCAGGCGATTGGGTTGCATGAAGTCTTCCAGCAGGATGGTGCCGGGGTGCAGCGGTGGTGTTGGGGTCATGGCGTTCACCGGTTCATACGCCTCAGTCGCGGCCGAAGCCGGGGCTGGCCCAGCCTTCTCTTCGCGCTCGCTGCACTTCGTCTTCCTCCCCATAAGGCGGTTCTTCCTGGCCGATGCACATCTCCGCGGCCACCTCATTCGATGCGTCGCGGATGACATTGCTCCACAGGGTGAGGTCCACCATGTCCCGGTTCTCACTCAACTCCACCACGCGCTCCATGAACAGGCGGATCGCCTCGGCCGGGGCGTAGTGTTCCTGCCTCACCGCGCCTTTGAACCGGCAACGCAGATCGTCTTCCACCCTGGTGCGTACCCAGACTGGCTTTCTCATCGGCGAGCCCTCCGCTGGCGGCGAGGGCGTGGATGGTGGCGGTACTCGCGCACCTGCGTGTAGTGCACCTCGCGCAGCACTTCCGTTGGGATATGCAGCATTCGGAAGCCTGGGGGGAAGATCGGCGTGGAGATGATCCGTTCGCCGTCGAACTCAACTCTGAACCACGTGCCCTTACCCAGCCCCATGTAACGCAGCCAGCGGCCGCGCATCATCATGTATTCGACGCCACCGGGGCCCTCGTCGTAAGGCGGTGGCGGTGTAGGCGGGGTGGCACCGCATGTGGCACAGCGCGGTGCGGGGGCTTCGAACGTCTCTTCGGGAATGTGCGACCTCTGCGACTGCATGACAAACCTCCTGTGAGATGCGACCCCTGCCGGAATGGCGAGGGGTCGGGAGGTTAGAAACCGTCAGAAACACAAACAAAACACCGGCGGGCGTATTTCCCCCTTGCGGGGGTGTTGTATTAGCCACCCTCCCGACGTTGGACACGAACAGCTCCGACGCAGGACACCTGATGTGTTTCTGAGGAGTTTCTACGCTCCGGGGGCCATCCTGCAGCACGCGCATTGCTAAAAAAACAGGCAATTGCGAAAGAATCGTGGCGGGTTTTTGACGCGCTCGCAAATGGTGCGACGCAATTGGCGCGTTGTGGTTGTGGGACGTTTGGGGGCTGTTGGATTGCGCGATAGTGCAGGATGTCGGGATTGCCCGGGTGCGGATGTGCGAAATTTTGGTTTGCTTCGGATGTCGAGGCCACCAGCGTGGGTGGTCATCGAAAAATCGGGGCGAGTGCGTCACGGGATCGCGAGGAGAGCGCGTTTTGGTCCGGGGTTCATGCGTTAAAGAACGTTGGGCATTTCAGTGCGGTCGTCTTGCGACCGACCCTACCGGACCAACGTTTCCGTAGTGACACGCCATGCGTGTCAGCGATAGCGCATCCGGAGGAAGCGCATTTGATTTCCCATGGCCACCGACCGCCTGTCGAAGGTGGGTCGGGGTGGGTTTGCGGGACCGTCAAAAACATGGATGTTTTTGACGAGCCCCCATGGATGGGTTTACGGCGTGTCCCGCAAACCCATCCCGACCCGCCAGATCAGGGAACCCGTGAACGGCGGGTTGTTCGCATGAATCCAACAGCAGCCGGGCAGCGCCCGGCGATACGGATCCCATGCAATCACGAGTTACGGGCGCATCAGCCCTGAATGAACTTCAGCAGCTCGGCGTTGATGTCGTCGGCGTGCGTGGTGCACATGCCGTGCGGGTAGCCCTTGAACACCTTCAGCGTGCCGTGCTTGAGCAGCTTGATGCTCAACTCGCTGGCGTCGGCAATCGGCACGATCTGGTCGTCGTCACCGTGCAGCAGCAGGGTCGGCACGTTGATCGCCTTCAGGTCTTCAGTGAAGTCGGTTTCCGAGAACGCCTTGATGCCCTCGTAGTGCGCCTGCGCGCTGCCGGTCATGCCCTGGCGCCACCAGTTGTCGATCACGCCCTGCGATACCTTCGCACCTTCGCGGTTGAAGCCGTAGAACGGGCCGCTGGCCACGTCCACGTAGAACTGCGCGCGGTTCGCTGCCAGCGCCGCACGGAAGCCATCGAACACCTCGATCGGCAGGCCGCCCGGGTTCTTGTCCGACTTCACCATGATCGGCGGCACCGCGCTGATCAGCACCGCCTTGGCCACACGGCCCGCCGCAGCGCGCGCCGCGTAGCGTGCCACCTGGCCACCACCGGTGGAGTGGCCGATATGCACCGCGTTCTTCAGGTCCAGGTGATCGAACACCGCCGTGGCGTCCGCCACGTAATGGTCCATGTCGTGGCCTTCGCTGCCCTGCGACGAACGACCATGACCGCGACGGTCATGCGCGATCACGCGGTAGCCCTTGCCCAGGAAGAACAGCATCTGGTTGTCCCAGTCGTCGCTGGACAGCGGCCAGCCATGATGGAACACGATCGGCTGGGCGTCCTTCGGGCCCCAGTCCTTGTAGAAGATTTCAACGCCGTCGGAAGTGGTGATGGTGCTCATGGAACAGTCTCCGGAAAGGGGGTTTGGAATTACCGGACCACAGTAAGCAATGCGTCGCTAAAACACCTTCATACCTGTGTATGACGTCACGCTCATTCCAATGCCTGGGTCAGATAGCTGGCCAGCGTTTCCGCATCGACCGGCTTGGCCAGGAACGCCAACGCCCCACGCGACATGACCCGCTCGCGGATCGCATCGGTGGGGAACGCACTCATGAAGATCATCGGGAATGTGCACTCACGTGCCAGCAGCTCCTGCTGCAGCACATCGCCATTCATCTGCGGCATCTGGATGTCGGTCAGCAGGCAGTCGGGGGGATCCTGCAAGGCCGCCAGAAACGCGCTGGCGGAGGCGAAGGTACGTGCCTCATATCCCAGCGAGCGCAGCAGGCTGGACAGCGACTGGCGCACGCCGTCGTCATCGTCAACGATTGCAACACGGTACATCGGGTTCATCTGCTACATCCTGGGGCCACGGGCCGGCCGGGGCCGACGCTGCCTTTATGCCCCAGGGCGGCGGGCAGCGGAACCATACACAGGTTTGTAGACGGGCGATTCAGCGCCCCGTGACGTGCACCCCGAGAGCCTCGGCATGGCGCACCAGGTCAGCCAGCGAGCGCACACCCATCTTGCGCATCACGTTGCCCCGATGGATCTTCACGGTGATCTCGCTGAGGTTCAGCACCCCGGCCACCTGTTTGTTCATCAGCCCGGCCACCACGTGCGCCATGACCTCGCGCTCGCGTGGGGTCAGGGTGGCATAGCGGGAGTCCAGGCTGTCCCGGGCCGCGCTCTCCTGGCGGCGCTGGCGATCACGCTCGATCGCCGCGCTGACCGCATCCAGCATGTCCTGGTCGCGAAACGGCTTGGACAGAAAATCCACCGCGCCCGCCTTCATCGCCCGCACGGTCATCGGAATGTCACCGTGCCCGGTCATGAACACGATGGGCAGGGGGATCCCCTGCCCGGCCAGCTGCCCCTGAAGGTCCAGCCCGCTGATGCCCGGCAGCCGAACGTCCAGCACGATGCAGCCCGGCACATCGGGCAGCGCGGCCTGCAGCAGTTCGGCCGGCGAACCCAGCACCCGGGTCTGCAACCCGATCGAACGCAGCAGGCTGTCCAGTGCATCGCGGACAGACGGATCGTCGTCCACCACCACGGCGAGCGCGGGGTTGTTCATGCGACATCTCCTGCGAGTCCCAGCACCAGCTGGAAGGTCGCCCCCTGCCCTGGCGTGCTGTGCACCGACAGCTGGCCGCCGTGGGCCTCAGCCGTGGATCGGCAGATCGCCAGCCCCATGCCCATGCCATGCGGCTTGGTGGTGAAAAAGGGTTTGAACAGCGTATCCAGGTGCGCAGCATCGATCCCCGGGCCGTTGTCGCGGATGCTGATGACCACCGCGCCCTGCTCGCCACGCTGCGCGTCCACGTGCAGTTCGCGCGCGTGCGGCTGCCCGGCCATGGCCTGGCTGGCGTTGATCATCAGGTTCACCAATACCTGCTGCAACTGTATGGCATCACCGTGCACGGACGGCAGGCCGGAACCCACCTCCACGCGCAACTGCACCGCGTCGCGGTTCAGATCGTGCTGGACCAGGCGCACCGACTCGTGGATAAGCGCCGGCACTGCCAAGGCCTCGCGCACCGTACTGCTTTTGGCCAGGAACGCCCGTACGCGCTTGACGATCTCGCTGGCACGGCGCGCTTCGGCCACGCTGCGGGTGATGGCCGCATCCACTTCCTGCAGGTCCGGCTGTTCGCGGTGCAGCCAGCGCAGACCGGCTTCGCCGTTGGTCACCACCGCCATCAGCGGCTGGTTCACTTCATGTGCCAGGGTAGCGGTGAGTTCGCCCAGCGTGGCCACGCGCATGGCGTGCGCCAGCTCGGACTGCGCACGCAGGACCGCATCCTGGGCGCGCCGGCGCTCGGTGACATCGGTATGGGTTTCCAGCACTCCGGTGATCCGTCCACGGCCGTCGCGCTGCACCACCCAGCGGCTGTCCAGCACCCGCCACTCACCTTCACGGGTGCGCTGTTCCAACGTGCCTTCCCAGCTGCCCAGCGACAGCAGGGTCGATTCCACCGTCTCGCGTGCCTGCGGGTAGCGGGTGGACAGCAAGGTGTCGGCCACGCAGCCGACGGCCTGTTCGGACGACCAGCCGTACACCTGCTCGGCGGTGCGGTTCCAGAAGGTGATCACACCGAAACGGTCACGCACGAAGATCATGTCGTGCGAAAGATCCAGCAACCGCGCCTGCGCGCCCAGGCGCTGCATCGCGTTCTGGTGCTGCAGCGCGAGGATGGCAGTGATGCCGATGGCGGCCAGGCTGACCACGGCACGGAAGGTCTGCGCGCCAACGTGGTTCAGCCCGTGCGAATCCACGTAGGCCAGCACGGTCAGCACAATGCCGGCCAGCGCCGCCGTGACGATGTCGCCACGCCGACCGGTGCGGGCCACCAGCAGCACGCTCACCACGTACAGCACGGCAACCGCTCCTTCCAGCGTGGTGAGCACGTCGATCAGGAAAATGCCCAGGGTGAGCAGCGCCGCCGCCACGCGGAACGCCGTGCGGTGGGGTTTGCCAAGGGCAACGGCAATTGCGGGGGATGTGAGGAACACGGTCCTTGCCTCCGGGACGGGCCAACCGCCACCCGTGCGGCAGTCGCGGCGCAGTATCCCTCGCGGGCGCGGCGGGCTGATCCCTCCATCGGGTGATTCTCCGATGCACCGGGCCGGGCCGATACACACCTTGGTATGAGGCGGAGAAACGATGGCGCAATGTTGCGCGGGGCCGCGGCTGACTAGTCTGGCGATGTCGGCGCTGCCTGCCAGCGCTCCCTCCCCCCGCTTTTCCGGAGCATGCCCATGAACAGCCTTGCCAACACCCCCGACTCGCCGCTTGCCCGCCAGCGCGCGGCGCTGAATACGCCCACCGACCTGGGCACCAAGGCCAGCAAGGACATCGCGGCCGCACTGACCGTGCTGCTGGCCGACGTGTTCGCGCTGTACCTGAAGACCAAGAACTTCCATTGGCACCTGTCCGGCCCGCATTTCCGCGACTACCACCTGATGCTGGATGAACAGGGCGAGCAGATCTTCGCCACCACCGACGCCATCGCCGAACGGGCGCGCAAGGTCGGTGGCACCACGCTGCGTTCGATCGGCCAGATCCACCGCATCCAGCGCCTGCTGGACAACGATGCGGACTACGTGACCGCTGAAGACATGCTGGCCGAACTGGCCGACGACAACCGCCGCCTCACTGGTTTCCTGCGCGGCACCCACGGCGTGTGCAGCGAATACAACGATGTGGCCACCACCAGCCTGATCGAGAACTGGATCGATGAAGCCGAGCGTCGCAGCTGGTTCCTGTTTGAAACCACCCGCAGCCGTCGCTGATTCCTCATCTCCTCCCCCACGGAGCTGTGCCATGAGTGCCACCCGTCTTCCCGTTCCGCCCGGCAGTGCCGCGCCCGCGTTTTCGCTGCCGGCCACCGCCGACCAGCGCCTGAGCCTGATGGAGCTGCGCGGTCATCCGGTGATTCTGTCGTTCTACCCTGCTGACTGGAGCCCGGTGTGTGGCGACCAGCTGGCGCTGTACAACCAGCTGCTGCCCGAGTTCCGCCGTTACGGCGCGCAGCTGGTTGGCATTTCGGTGGATGGGGTGTGGTGCCATGCGGCGTTCGCCGAGGCGCGGCATCTGCATTTTCCGTTGTTGGCGGATTTCCAGCCGAAGGGCGAAGTGGCGCGGCGCTATGGCGTGTACCGTGAGCAGGACGGCGTTTGTGAGCGCGCGTTGTTCGTGATTGATGCGGAAGGCATCGTGCGCTGGAGCTATGTGTCGCCGCTGGGGATCAATCCCGGGGCGGATGGGATTCTGGAGGCACTGGAGGCGTTGCGTTCTGATGCGCGAACCGGTGCCCCCAACGTGGATTCGGATGATGCGCGAACTGGTGGCGACGGCTCGCGCGCGGCTCTGGTAGAGCGGGGCTCTGCCCCGCTGACGCGCACGGATGGTTCCAGCGGGGCAGAGCCCCGCTCTACAAAAGCCAACGTTTCCGGCGAGACGTTGCCCCACAATCTGAGCGGGGCAGAACCCCGCAGTACCGGAGCCCTCTCATGAGCCGCCTTCTCGTCCCCGTCAGCAGCTTCGATCACATCCAGGGCCCGGAAGATGCAGCCATCACCCTGGTGGAATACGGCGACTATCAATGCCCGTACTGCGGCGAAGCCTACCCGGTGATCAAGGAAGTACAGCGCATGCTCGGTTCGCGCATGCGCTTCGTGTTCCGCAACTTCCCGATCAGCGAAATCCATCCCAACGCCCTACCCGCGGCGCGCTTCGCCGAGGCCGCAGCCATCGCCGGCCGCTTCTGGGAAGCACACGACCTGCTCTACCAGAACCAGCAGGCGCTGGAGGCCAGTGACCTGCTGCGTTACGCCGCCCAGCTGCGGGTGGACCACACCCTGCTGCAGGCGGCCGCCGAGGGCAACTTCGACCCGCGCATCGAACGTGACTTCATGGGCGGCGTCCGCAGTGGGGTCAATGGCACGCCGTCGCTGTTCATCAACGGCAGGCGCTACGACGGCCCGCGCGACGTGGAAAGCCTGATCGATGCACTGGGCGTGGTGGCGTGATGAACGCCGCCTCCCGGCATGTGCGCATCGCAACCGTAGAGCGGGGCTTGCCCCGCTGAGGCTCGCGGATTGGTTCAGCGGGGCAAGCCCCGCTCTACGCGATTGCGACCTCGCGGATTGGTTCAGCGGGGCAAGCCCCGCTCTACGTGATTGCGGCAGCGGTTGGATAGACCCGCGCCTTGCGCCACTGCAAAGGGCTCATACCGGTTTCCACCCGAAACATGTAGTTGAACGCCGACGCGGACGCATACCCCAACTCGTGCGCAATCACCGTGGGCGAGCGCCCCTGCGCCAGCCACTCGATCGCCCGCAGCAGCCGCAACCGCGTACGCCAGGCGCGCAGGTTCATCCCCGTCTCGCGCTCAAACTGGCGCGCCAGCGTGCGCGCCGAAGCCCCCAGCTGACGCGCCCAGTCATCCACGCCACGCGCATCCGCCGGCTGGTCGTACAGCGCCTGGCACCAGCGCTGCAGGCGCGCATCCTGCGGCCACGGCAGGTGCCGGGTGTGCTGCGGCTGCCGGCGCAACTGCGCGATCACCAGCGTGCACAACTGCAGGTAATAAACGACATCGTGCTCCGGCCGCACCTGGCCCAGCTCCACGATCAACTCGCGCAGCAGCGCCGACACCTCCAGCACCACGCATTCGGTCGGCATGCCAGGCGCAGCATCGTCACCGATGTACAGATTGCGGAACGCCGCCGGCCCCAGGGCACCGGTGTGGTGCACGGTGCCGGTGGGCACCCACAGCGCCTGCTGCGGCGAGATCACATGGCGGGCGTGCGCGACCGTGACCTGCAACACGCCTTCGGTCGCGAACACCAGCTGGTTCCAGGCATGCACATGCGGGGGAAAGCGTTCCCCCGCCGCCAGTTCCTGGCTGCGCGCCACCACCGGCCACTGCAGTGCCTCCTGCGCGGGCACAGGCACTTCGCGCCAGGTGGGGGACTGGGCGGCAGCGTGGCGAGTGATCGACATGATGGGTCATTCTATCGAAAGACAGCCGACCCGGCCTGCCGGAGCATGGCCGGACCTTCCGACGGATCCGACCATGGCCGCTTCCCCCACCCTGCGCCCCTGGCAGGTAATCTGCGCCGGCATCAGTGCGCTGGTGCTCAGCGTGGGCATTGCCCGCTTTGCCTACACCCCACTGCTGCCGCTGATGCGGGTGGACGCCGGCCTGAGCCCGGCGATGGGCGGCTGGCTGGCGACCTTCAACTACGTGGGCTACCTGTTGGGCACCCTGCTGGTGGCCCGGGTGGGCGACATGCAGCTGAAGTTCCACTTCTACCGGGTGGGCCTGCTCCTGGCGGTGGCGAGCACCGCGCTGATGGCGGTGACCACGACGCCGGCGCTGTGGAGCGCGCTGCGCTTTGTGGCCGGATTGTCCAGCACCGCCGGCCTGCTGCTGGCCTCGGGGCTGGTGCTGAACTGGCTGCTGGCGCACCGGCACCGGCCACGGCTGGGGCTGCACTTCGCCGGGCTGGGGCTGGGCATCGTGGTGTCCGGCGTGGCGACCGGGCTGCTGGCCGGGCATGCCACCTCCAGCGCGCAATGGGGCTGGCTGGGCGCTGTGGGCGCGCTGTTCCTGATTCCGGCGTGGGGCTGGATGCCTGCGCCTGCTCCCGCCTCGGCTTCGCAGGCGGCCACCGCCCCTGCCCCACCCAGCCGTCGCTGGCGGCAGCTGCTGATTGCCGCGTACTTCTGTGCGGGAATCGGCTTTGTGGTCAGTGCCACCTTCATCGTGGCGATTCTGGAGCAGACTCCGGCGTTCCGGGGTCACGGCAGCGCGGTGTGGATCCTGGTCGGGATGGCAGCAGTGCCGTCGACGTTCGCCTGGGATCGGGTGGCATCGGCGATGGGCCTGATCCGCGCCCTGATGCTGGCCTTCGCCCTGCAGGCGGCCTCATTCGTGCTGCCGCTGCTGGACGATGGGCTATGGGCCGGACTGGGCAGCGCCCTGCTGTTCGGGCTGACCTTCGCCGGCATCGTCAGCCTGACCCTCACCGTGATCGGCCGGCATTACCCGCAGAACCCGGCCAAGGCGATGGCAACGCTCACCCTGAGCTACGGCGTGGCGCAGATCCTGGCCCCCGCCTTTGCCGGCACCCTGGCGCGCAGCAGCGGTTCCTATCAGGCCTCATTGCTGCTGGCGGCGATTGCGATGACGGTGGGCATCTTTCTGCTGGCGGCGATGCCGGATGATGCGCGTGACCATGCGTCGCAGTGACCACGCACGCGGCGTTGAATGAATTGGTGTTCATGCGTGCGCCCGACGAACGATCAAGCACTTACCTGCGTTCGCACCGTGCCCAGCCATCAATGTGAAATTTTTTTTGCGAAATGCTTGCCCAAATCCGCAGACCTCCGTATAGTTCGCCTCCTCGCCAGCGGCAACGCAGCGATGAAGTGGCCGAGTAGCTCAGTTGGTAGAGCAGGGGATTGAAAATCCCCGTGTCGGCGGTTCGATTCCGTCCTCGGCCACCATAATTTTGAAGGGCTTGCAGAAATGCGAGCCCTTTTTCTTTTTCAGATGCGTTTGGGCTCGATCTGATCTGGAAGTTTTCGTAGAGCCGGGCTTGCCCGGCTGCCTTTCATCGATGCCAGATCAACGGCGATTTCGATTCAGGGTCATGCGTAACCGGATGTTGCACGTTTCACTGCCGTCGTCTGTCGACCGACGCTACCGGGCCCGCGAACGAAGCCACAGACCATCAGCTGAAAACAGCCGGGCAAGCCCGGCTCTACGGAGTTCCACCTGCCGCCGCGTGAAGCGCATCGGCCAGCTGTTCGATGTCCGCGCGTTGATGCAGACGTTCGAGCCAATGCGCGGGCAAACCGGAAGCACCATGGAACGCACCCGCCACCTGCCCCACCACGGCCGCCGTGGTATCTGCGTCATCACCGAGGTTGGCAGCGGCCAGTACCGCATCGGCAAACGTATGGGTGGTAGCGAAACACCACAGCGCTGCTTCAAGACTGTGCACGACATAGCCGGTGCCTTGGATCTGATCGCGGGACTTGCTGAGGTAGCTGCCTTCGGCGATACCGCGCAGGCCTTCGCTGCAAACACTGACCGTTCCGAGATTCAACACCTCTTCCTTGCTCTGCCCATCAAGTGCGCGTGCCAGCACGGTGGCGAACAAACGGCAGGCATCCAGGCACTCGGCGGCGGCATGTGTGGTACGTGAGCTGAGCACCGCCATCTCCAGCATGTCGGGAGCGTCCAGGTAGCGCAGCACCACCGGGGCCAGCCGCATGATCGAGCCGTTGCCAGCGCTGCCGGGGTCGTCATTGCCGGCGAGCGGTTCGCCAGTGGTCAGGTAATTGTGCAGGGCACCGCGTGTGGCATTGCCGATATCAAAGCAGGTGCCGGTCGAACTCCAGTACCCATGCTGGTACCAGTTGGCGTAGCGGTTCATCTGGTCGCGCGCGTCAAAGCCACCACACCGCACCAGACTCTCCGCCAGGCACATCGCCATCGAAGTGTCGTCGGTCCACTGCCCGGCTTTGAGTCCGAACGGGCCACCGCCGACCATGTCGGTAAGTGGGGTGAAGCTGCCGCGTGGGCTGAACTCCACGGTGGTGCCGACGGCGTCGCCGCAGGCCAGGCCGAGGAGAGCACCGCGATATCGGTCTTGAATGTCCATGGGGCATTCTAGGACCGAATGGCGCTTGGATCTTCGTAGAGCCGGGCTTGCCCGGCTGCTGTTGGCGCTGATCAACGGCGGTGTCGATTTGGGGTCATGCGTTACCGGATGTTGGGTGTTTCACGGCCGTCGTCTGTCGACCGACGCTACCAGGCCTACGTGCCATTTATTGATTGCGCGTCGTGCGATGTGCGATGTGCGATGTGCAGTGACTCACAGACTGCGCTCGAAGTCAGTGGGGGCGTCCCGCCGACAGACACCCGCAGCCTTCAGCATGTCCGGGACCCGCAGCGTTGCCTCACGCGCGGCGTCCTCGTAGGTAGCCGCCTCAACCAACAGCCCGGGCAGATCGGTGCTGGTGCCTACGTACACGTCGGCTTCTTCGTTGTGAGTGATGTCAAGGCGGATGGTTGTGGGAAGCCCACAGCGCGCGAGGAAATGGCCAAACGGCCAACCCAACCGGTAATGCAGATTCATTTCGGCCTCCTGCTGCAGCGAACCGATCGCTGCTCCCTGGCAGAAATGGTAGGTAGAAGCAGCGGGCATCACGATTGGGGATCGCGACAGGTGTTGGCGGTATTGGCCCTGTGTTGGTAAAGCAGCGGGGCAAGCCCCGCTCTACGCACACGGAATTTTTACATTCCGTCCTACCCTGCCCCCTAAGCTCTGGCCTCCTGCCGGGAGACCTTCATGCGCCTTCGCCCTGCCCTGCTTTCCGTTGGCTTCCTGTTGACGACCTTCACCGCCAGCGCGGTTGAACCGGTGCGCTCGGTGCCGGCGCTGGACATGGGCCGCTATGCCGGGCAGTGGCATGAAATCGCGCATCTTCCGGTGTCGTTCCAGAAGAAATGCCTGGGCGACATCACCGCCACCTATGCGCTGCGAGGGGATGGGCGGATCAGTGTGTACAACGCCTGTCGCACGGCAGACGGGACAATTGCGGCTGAAGGCGTGGCACGGCCGGTGGAAGGTGAGCCAGGACAACTGCAGGTGCGGTTCGCGCCGGACTGGCTTTCGTGGGTGCCGTTTGTATGGGCCGACTACTGGGTGATTGCGCTGGACCCGGACTACCAGTGGGTGGTGGTGGGAGATCCGGGGCATAAGTACCTGTGGATTCTGTCGCGGTCGCCGTCGATGGACGCGCGCTTGTTTGCCGAGTTGAAGAGCAAGGCCGAGGCGATGGGGTATGACCTGGGGCCACTGAAGGTGATGGCACCGGTGGAGTAGGAGCAGCCGGGCAAGCCCGGCTCTACGGGGATGGTGAACGTCATGGGGCCGCCCTAGGATGGGGCCGGGTGTCGTACACCCCCACAACCACCATACGCCGTAGTATGCTCTTCGCCCTGCACGAGGATTCGCGCCCATGTCCCACCGCCTTCGTCCACTTCTTGTTCTGTCCCTGCTGGCGGTTACCGCCGTGGCGCTGACGGCCTGCAACCGCACCGTGAAACGGGTTTCGCCGCCGGCGGCCAGCGTGCAGCAGCTGACAGTGCAGGCCGATGGCAGCTGGACGCTGGTGCTGCGCCTGCAGAACTTCAGCTCCATGCCCATGACCTTCGACAGCGTGAATCTGCAGATGCAGGTCGCCGACCAGGATGCCGGGACGTTGACTGCCAGCCCGGCCATGTCCATTGGCGGGGTTTCGGCGGATGTGGTCAACGTCAACCTCAAACCCAGCTCGGCCGCGCGCATCGTGGTGGCCGACGCCCTGGCCGGTAACCGCACCCTGAGCTACAGCCTCAAGGGCACGGTCTCGGCCACGCCGGAAGACAAGAAACAACGCAGCTTCGATATCACCGGCCGCAGCACCCTCAACCAGGCCCCGGGCCTGCCGGGCGTGCTGCGCTGATCCCACGGCCCCGCCGCCCCACCCTTTCCAGCATGTGATCGAGACCCGACGATGAGCAGCTACACCGCACCGCTTTCCGATATCCGTTTCGCCCTGCACGACGTCCTGAAGGCCGAGTCGCTGTTCGCCCGGTTGGGCTTTGCCGATGCCACCACCGATGTGGTCGACGCAGTGCTGGAGGAAGCCGGCCGCTTCAGCGCGGGCGTGCTGGCACCGCTCAACAGCGTGGGCGATGAGATCGGCTGCGTGCTGGACCAGGCCACCGGTGAAGTGACCACCCCGCCGGGCTTCAAGCAGGCCTATGACCAGTTCGTGGAAGGTGGCTGGACCGGGCTGACCGCCGCGCCGGAACTGGGCGGCCAGGGCCTGCCGCATACCCTGGGTGTGCCGCTGAACGAAATGATCAACGCCGCCAACCTGGCCTGGGGCAACTTCCCGCTGCTTTCGCACGGCGCGATTGAAGCGCTGAAGCAGCACGGCGAGGCCTGGCAGCAGGACGCGTTCCTGAAGCCGCTGATCGAAGGGCGCTGGACCGGCACCATGTGCCTGACCGAACCGCACTGCGGCACCGACCTGGGCCTGCTCAAGACCAAGGCCGAGCCGAATGCCGACGGCAGCTACGCGATCACCGGCACCAAGATCTTCATCACCGCGGGCGAGCACGACCTTACCGACAACATCGTGCACCTGGTGCTGGCCAAGCTGCCGGACGCACCGGCCGGTGCGAAGGGAATTTCGCTGTTTGTCACGCCCAAGTTCAAGGTCGACCGCGAAGGCAGCGTTGGTGAGCGCAACGCGCTGCGCTGCGGCTCGATCGAGCACAAGATGGGCATCAAGGGCTCGGTGACCTGCGTGATGAACTTTGACGGCGCGCAGGGCTACCTGGTCGGCCAGCCGCACAAGGGCCTGCAGGCGATGTTTACCATGATGAACACCGCACGCCTGGGCGTCGGCCTGCAGGGCATCGGCCTGTCCGAACGCGCTTACCAGAACGCGCTGAAGTATGCGCGCGAACGCCTGCAGTCGCGCTCGCTGAGCGGTCCGAAGAACCCGGACAAGCCGGCCGACCCGATCCTGGTGCACCCGGACGTGCGGCGCATGCTGCTGTCGATCAAATCGCTGGTGGAAGGCAGCCGCCTGCTGGCGCTGCATGCCGCTACCCTGATCGACGTGGCCCACCACGCCGAAGATGCCGCCGAGCGCGAGCGCGCGGAAACGCTGGTGAGCTTCCTCACCCCGATTTCCAAGGCCTGCCAGACCGAATGGGGCATCGAGAATACCTACAACGCGCTGCAGTGCTTCGGCGGCCACGGCTACATCCGCGAACACGGCATGGAGCAGCTGGCCCGCGATGCGCGCATCACCACCCTGTATGAAGGGACCACCGGCATCCAGGCATTGGACCTGATCGGCCGCAAGACTGCTGCCAGTCAGGGCGCAGGCCTGAAACTGATGCTGGCCGAGATCGAGGCGTTCGCGAAGGCCAATGAAGGCAACGAGGCGCTGGCCGAGTTCATTGCCCCGCTGCGCGCCAAGGCGCAGGAATGGGGCCAGCTGACCATGGCCACCCTGCAGCGCGCGGCCACCAACCCGGAAGAACTCGGTGCCGCCAGCTTCGACTACCTGTTCTACTCCGGCTACGTAGTGCTGGCCTACTGGTGGGCGCGCAGCGTGGCTGCGGCAGATGCCTCCAGCCAGAGCGAGGCGTTCAAGCAGGCCAAGCGCGAAACCGCCCGCTTCTACTTCAGCCGGATGCTGCCGCGCACGCTCAGCCATGCGGCCGCCATCCAGGCCGGTGCCGAGCCGTTGATGGCGATGGAAGACGCACGTTTCGGGGCGTAATGGTTGCCCGTGCCGACCAACGGTCGGCACCTACCGGTACGTGGACCGGAACGGCGACAGTTTGCAGAGGCGATGCCTCTACACAAACTGTCACCGTTCCGGTATAAGCTGTTTTCCCGATGGAGACAGACACTACACGCCTAGGTCTGATCGATACCGGAGCGTCTTCCGCGCCGGTCGCTGAAGCTTCGCCGTCGCCCACCCTGTACCGACCCGGCACCGTGCGCCTGTTGTCGCTGGACGCCCACGGCCGGGTGCTGGACTGGATCACCTGGCAGGACGCTGCCTGCCTGTACGCCCGCGAGGCCGTGGCCTGGACCCTGGGCGACCCCTGCCTGCACATCCATGGCGGCACCTGCCGCACCACCGGGCTGCGCAGTGGCATGGACCTGCACCCGATCATCGCCGCACGCGGCCATGCGCGCTCGCGGGCGCTGGACCCCACCCCGAACCTGACCAACCAGGCGCTGTTCGCGCGCGACGCCCACCTGTGCCTGTACTGCGGCCAGCAGTTCAACCGGCCGCAGCTGACCCGCGACCACGTCATGCCTATTTCCAAAGGCGGCCGAGACGTCTGGGAAAACGTGGTCAGCGCCTGCTTCCACTGCAACTCGCGCAAGAGCGACCGCACCCCGCAGCAGGCCAGCATGCCGCTGCTGGCGGTGCCTTACCGCCCGAGCTGGATCGAACACATGATCCTGTCCAACCGCAACATCCTGGCCGATCAGATGGCGTTCCTGAAGGCGCAGCTGCCCAAGCGCTCCAAACTCTCCGCCTGACCTGCGTCAGGTTGTCGCAGGCGTCGTCACCGGAGCCTCACCGGGTTGGCGCTTTGCTTGCTCCACCCCGCTTTGGGGGCGAAAATAGGCGCTTGAGAAAAAGCGCAGAAAACATGATCGATTCCGCCCGCTATCCCCGCCTGTCGCGCATCCAGACCCCGGATGACCTGCGCAGGTTCGAAGAGTCCGAACTGCCCGCCATCGCGGATGAACTGCGTGCCTATCTGATTGAATCGGTGGGCAAGAGCGGCGGGCACTTTGGGGCTGGCCTGGGCGTGATCGAACTGACCGTGGCCCTGCACTACCTGTACCAGACCCCGACCGACCAGCTGGTCTGGGACGTGGGCCACCAGACCTACCCGCACAAGATCCTGACCGGTCGCCGCGACGAAATCCACACGGTCAAGCAGAAGGACGGCGTGGCACCGTTCCCGAAGCGCGAGGAAAGCGTGTTCGATACCTTCGGGGTTGGCCATTCGTCGACCTCGATCTCAGCCGCCCTGGGCATGGCCATCGCCTGCCAGCGCGGGGGTGACGACCGCCGCGTGGTGGCCGTGATCGGCGACGGCGCGATGACCGCCGGCATGGCCTATGAGGCGCTGAACCATGCCGGTGGCATGGACCAGGAACCGAATCTCCTGGTGATCCTCAACGACAACAACATGTCCATCTCCGAAGCGGTGGGTGGACTGACCAAGATCCTCGGCCGCGCCACCGGCAGCCGCACGCTCAATGCGCTGCGCGAAGGTGGCAAGCGGATTCTGGGTGACAAGAAAAAGTCGCCGCCGGCGCGCTTCGTCAAGCGCTGGGAAGAGCACTGGAAGGGCATGTTCGTGCCGTCCACGTTCTTCGAGGAAATGGGTTTCCACTACACCGGCCCGATCGATGGCCACGACCTGCCCGCACTGGTCTCCACGCTCAAGACGCTGAAGGGCCTGAAGGGTCTGAAGCTGCTGCACGTGATGACTACCAAGGGCAAGGGCTACGAGCGCGCCGAGGGCGACCAGATCGGCTACCACGCGGTGGGCCCGTTCGACCCGGACAAGGGTCTGGTGTCCAAGGGCGGGGTCAAGAAGCCGACCTACACCGACGTTTTCAGCGACTGGCTGTGCGACGCCGCCGCGGCCGAACCGCGCCTGCTGGGCATCACCCCGGCGATGCGCGAAGGCTCGGGCCTGGTGCGTTTCAGCAAGGAGTATCCGGAGCGCTACTACGACGTGGCCATTGCCGAACAGCACGCGGTGACGCTGGCGGCCGGCATGGCGACCCAGGGGGCCAAGCCGGTGGTGGCGATCTACTCCACCTTCCTGCAGCGCGCGTATGACCAGCTGGTGCACGACGTGGCGATCCAGAAGCTGGATGTGCTGTTTGCCATTGACCGCGCCGGCGTGGTTGGTCCGGACGGGGCCACGCATGCCGGGAACCTTGATTTGAGCTTCCTGCGTTGCGTGCCGCACATGGTGGTGATGGCCCCGGCCGACGAAGCCGAATGCCGGCAGATGCTGACCACCGGCCTGCGTTACGAAGGCCCGGCCGCGGTGCGTTATCCGCGCGGAAGCGGCACCGGCGTGGCCGCGGGCAGCGACCTGTCCACCCTGGAGATCGGCAAGGCCGAGGTGCGTGTGCAGGGCAGTCGGATTGCGTTGCTGGCGTTTGGCAGCACGGTGCCGGCGGCCGAAGCCGTGGGCCGGGAGCTGGGCCTGACCGTGGTCAACATGCGTTTCATCAAGCCCTTGGATCGTGCCCTGCTGCTGCAGCTGGCAGGTACCCATGAGGGCTTTGTCACCGTGGAAGACAACGTGGTGGCCGGCGGTGCTGGTTCCGGCGTGGCCGAGCTGCTGAACGGCGAGGACGTGCTGCGCCCGTTCCTGCACATGGGCCTGCCGGACAGCTTCCAGCATCACGCCAGCCGCGAGGACCTGCTGGCCGAGGCCGGGATTGATGCCGCTGGCATCCGGGCAGCGGTGCTGAAGCGCTGGCCGAAGCTGGGCGAGCGTACTGAGGTGGCGTAGAGCCACGCCCTGCGTGGCTGCTTGATGGCCGGCTTGGTCGAAGCCACGCAGGGCGTGGCTCTACGGGGCGACCGGATGCAGCGAGTTAACGGACTTCGAAATCGGCGCGGCATCCGCGGTTGACCCAAACGCCATCGCGGTCCCAGCCCCAGGTCTGCCCTTCAATGCAGGCCGTATTGGAACGCTGGCGGATCATGCGTGCATCACGGCGGATGCTGACGTTGCAGCGGCGCATCCGGCTGTCGTTGGAATCGCAGCCGATGATTTCGCCACGGCCACCGTTACCGCCCCAGCCGTGACCACCGCCGTGTGAGGGGCGCCCGCGTTCGGAGACGAATTCTGCACGGCATCCGCGGGTGACCCAGATGCCCCCGCGACTTTGACCCCAGGTATCGCCCTCGATGCAGGGCGAGCCGGAGAGCTGGCGCACAAGGCGCGCCCGGCCTTCGAAGGGGCACTGCGCGGTGCGGTTCTTGTTCGACTCGCAGCGCACCGGGCCATCGTTGTAGTAGCCGTCGTCATAGCGCTGTGCCTGGGCATTGCCCGCCAGGGCCAGTGCCACCACCGGCAGCAGTCCCCACAGCCAGTTCTGCTTTCCGTGCGTCATGCGATGCTCCTCGTGCCGGTTGGATGAATGGGCACAGCATCTGCGAAACCGGCGCGTTCGCCTATAGGTCGGAAGGCAGGATTTCAGGGGCGATTCAACTAGCCGAGACTTCAGCCGTACTGCACGGCATCGACGAAAACGTTTTCCATCGCAACCCGCACACGGCTGCTCGAGCCGGTTTCGGCATGATGCTCGCGGGCAAGGGTGTCGGCGAAATCGAAGGCCACGGCGCCGTCGGCGAAGGTCACGGCGTCCTGGCTGCCGGGCGGCAATACCTGCCAGCGGTGGTCGTGGTGCTGCACGGTGATCAGCATGGGGTGGTCTCCGGGTGGATCAGTGGACAGTACGTCTGCTGCGGCCGGCGGACTATCAGATTTATCTGACTTTGATGTCAGATACGCCGTAATGACACGCCCTGCGTGTCATGACGGATCCCAGGCCGCTGAAACGACACGCCATGTGTGTTCAATCTCCAGTGCCGAGGAACGCAAACGGCTGGGACGTCTTGAACTGGGCAAGCGCATCGCCGGCAAACACATTGCGCTGGTCCTTGCCGAGGTCGAGCTTCAGCACCCTGCCGGTCTCATGACTGAAATCCACCTTGTTCAGATCCACCCAGAACGTATTCGGGGTCAGCGCGCTCTCAAAGAAATACAGCTTGCGCTTGTGATCCGCCACGGTTCGCCACCGCGTGGAGGAAATGTTCGGCTCCTCCGGCGTGGTGATGCCAAACGGCACCGACGCATTGCGGATCACGCTGAACACGCTGGCCAGCGCCTCGACCGGGTCCTCGCTCTTCGGAATGGCGTTGATGTAGAACCTGGCACGCGCGAAACGATCCGACGCGCGGTTGGTGCCGGGCAGCATCACCGTGCCGCCGATCTGCTGCCAGTAGGTATTGAGCGCCAGTTGATGGTCGAACTTCGGCGAGTTGGTCATCACCTGGTATTGCCGCCCGTGATGGATGACCTGCTTGCCCTCGATGTACTCGACGATGGCACTGTCTCCGCTGGCATCGGACATCGACAGGTGCAATGTGGCAGTGCGATCCGTTCCCGGCAGCTTGTCAGTGACCAGCGTATAGGGCTCACGCTCCAGTGCCTTCACCGCTTCACCGACCGTGGCGAAGTTGTCCAGCACATACTGCGCCCACAGCGAAATGGCGAGCCCGGGCTTGCCGTTGCCGCGCTGCGGATACTCCGACTCCACCAGCCACAACACGTTGGCCGAAAGGCCCTTTTCATTGAGGCCGTCAGTGGTGGAGATGTCGTAGCCACTGGCGATCACGCTGCCGTACTTCGCGGTCCACTCAATGGAATTGCGCCCGACCTCGCCAGTGCGCTGCATGCCGCGCGGAAACACCCACAGATTGGTGGCGACGTCCTCTTTCCAATCCATCGAGCGGGCGGTGATGACATCGTCATTCGCACCCAGGTACACCACGCGTGTGCAGGCTTCGGCCTGGCCGGTCAGCAGAGTCAACGAGAACGCCAGCAACGCCGGCCGCAACGACCACATCGAACGCATCGCGAAACTCCTTTTGGGGAAATTCAGTAACGCCACTCCACACCCAGGCCGGGACCGGCCAGGGTGAGATCCAGATCCACGCCGGGGCTGATCTCGCGCAGCGAAAGTGAGCGATAGCCCAATCGCAGCCAGCTGTGTTCGGTCATGCGCAGGCCGTAACTGGCCATCAGATCCCAGCTGACCTCGTCGCCTGCGCTGCCCAGCGCCCACACCGTGATGCCCTGGCGCTCAGTGAACACCCAGGCCATGCGCACACCCAGCACGGGATCGATCCAGTCGCGCGAAACCGATGCATCGCGGCCCAGCGCGGGCACGTCGACTTCGCCACGCAGCTGCCAGTAGCGCGCGCCGGCAATGGCGTCCATACGGAACACGGGGTCGTCAATGAAGCGGTACTGGCCCATCAACGAGCCGGTCACAATGCGGGTCTGCAGCTCTGCTTCCAGGCCCACACGGGGTACCTGTGCGGTTTCGCTGGTATCCACCCAGGTCAGGTCGGACAGCAGCCCCCAACGCCCCCGACGCAGGTCGATGACGGCCATTGCGGCCATGTCCAGGTCTTCGAGGGTCTCGCCGAAGGACTTGTGCACCGATACCGGCGGCAGAGGCCCCAGTTGCGCATCCCCTTCCAGGCTGGCTCCCCACACATAGGGCACGACGCTGACGCGCCATGCATCGTCCTGTGCAAACGCCGCCGAAGGCAGCAGCAACCACGGCAGCAATCCATACCGGCGCATCAGCGGTCCTCGGGGGAAAGGAACGAAGGCAGTGCCGGGTCATCACAGCGCATGCACAGTGATGAGGGGGTGAACCGCGGTTGTCAGCGGTCGACCGGCAACGTCACCACGAAGCGCGCGCCGCCACCAGCTGCTTCTTCCGCCGCGATGCTGCCGGCGTGACGCAGCATGATTTCCCGCGCCAGATAGAGGCCCAGCCCGCTGCCGCTACCACTGGGGCGCAGGCGATGGAACGGTTCGAAAATCGACTGTCGTGCCTGCTCGGGCACGCCGTCACCTTCATCGCTCACCGACAGCACACCGCTGGGTTGCAGCGCCACGGCCACCAGGCCATGACCGCCGCCGTGAGCAATGGCGTTCTGCAGCAGGCCGCTGATCACCCGATGCAGTGCGTCCGGATCGCCGCGCACCCAGACGGGTGCTTCCGGCGCGTCGACCTCGAATTCGTAGCCGGCATCCACCACCAGGGGGGCCACGTCGGCGGCCACCTCGCGGGTGAGTGCGGCCAGGTCGATGCGCTGCTGCTGGCTGCGATGATGATCGAGCCGCTGCAGGTCGAGCAGCTGCTCGGCGATGTTGCTCAGCCGACCCAGGTCGCGCTGCAGGCGCGCACGTACGATACCTGGTGGCAGGTCGCCGATGCGCGTGGCCAGAATGGCAATCGGCATGCGCAGCTCGTGCGCGGCACCGACCAGGAAGCGGTCCTGCGCGTCATAGCTTTCACCGATGCGCCGCACGGCGGCGTTGAAGGCATCCACCAGCGGCACGATTTCACGCGGCACTGCGTGCGTATCCAATCCACGCCCGCGTTCGCTGATCTCGATGGCCGCCGCCTGCGCGGCGACCCGGTTCACACCGCGCAACGACCGGTGGATGGCCCATGGAGCCACGACCAGCGTGATGGCCATCAGCGGCAGGGTGATCCAGCCACCGAGGTAACCGATGATGACCAGCAGCTGGCGCCAGAAGCCACGTTGCGGCAGCCCACCCATCATCACGTGCACGCGGCCCTCGTCACGGTCGGACACCCACACCCGCATGGGCAGGTCCATGCCGCGGCTGCGGGTGCGCACATCGGTGGGTTCCACGTGGGCCAGCTGCTGCACCAGCGGCCGATACACCGCCGGTACGTACCCATGCTCCATGAAGTGTCCCTGTTCGTCGGCGGCGGCGAACCAGAACGTGGCCGGCCGGTCGGGGGCAGCCTCGTCGATGGCGGCCCAGTCCACCTGCAGTCCGCGAGGGCCCAGCCTGATCGCGTCGGCGACCTGCTCACTGGTTTTCCAGTCGATGTAGGCCGTGCTGCGGTCGCCGTATACCAGCGCAATGCCGGTCAGGGCGATGATCACCATCGCGACCTGGATCAGGCAGATCTTCCAGGCCAGGCTGAAGCTCAGCGAGCCGGGTTTGAGAAACTTCATGCCACGTCCTTGAGCAGATAACCAATGCCACGCATCACGTGGATTTCCACCCGCGCATCGGCTTCGGCCAGCGCCTTGCGCAGCTTGGACACATGCGCGTCGAGCGCGTTGGATTGAATGGCGTCGTCGAAACCATACACGGCTTCCTGCAGCGCTTCGCGCGCCACCGTGCGGCCCTGCCTCAACGCCAGTGCTTCCAGCACCAGCAGCTGTCGGCGCGGAAGCGCCAGCAGCGTGCCATCCACGGTGGCCTCACGCGCGACGAAATCAAACTGCAGCCGGCCCAAGGTCAGCGTGGGCAGCGCGATCTGCGAAGGCCGCCGCGAAATGGCGCGGATGCGCGCCAGCAGTTCCTCCACCGCGAACGGTTTGGTCAGGTAATCGTCCGCCCCCACGTCCAGCCCGACCACGCGGTCGGCCACCGAATCACGGGCGGTGAGCATGATCACCGGCAGGTTGGGCACATGGCTGCGCGCCACCCTTACGAAGTTGGCTCCGTCGCCGTCGGGCAGCTGCCGGTCCAGCAGCAGGATCTGGTGCACATTGGCCTTGAGTGCCTCGGCGGCATGGGCCATCGAGGTCACCAGGTCGACCACCATGCCGTGTCGCCCCAGGCTGGCCTGGATGGCGCTGGCCAGTTCGGGGTCGTCTTCAAGCAGCAGAATGCGCATGGGGCAGAGCGTACAGGGGGCACGGGCGCAGATGGTAGCGCGGCGGGCGGCGCAACGTTCCCACAATGTCCGGCCGGCACGATGGCCGCTTGGCATTTTCAAAGTGGCAGGTGTATGCGCGTTCGACCCCTTGTTTTCCCCATCCTGGGCACAGCTGTTGCCGCCCTGCTGGCCAGCACGACCGCGCAGGCACAGGTCGCCCCCGGTGCCAAGCCGCGCAGCAGCGTCGGCGTGGCGGTGGCGGCACAGAAGTCACCCTACGCCGGCTATGACACCGACGTGCTGCCGATTCCGGTGGTGAACTACGAAGGCAAGTCGTTCCACCTGCGCGGTGGCAGCCTGGGCTGGAAGTTGTTCAACAGCGAAAGCACCGAGGTTTCGCTGCTGGCCTCGCCCTACATGATGCGCTTCAAGCACAAGGACACCGACGACGTGCGACTGCGCCAGCTGTCCAACCGCAGCCTGTCTGCGATGGCCGGCGTGGCCGTGCGGCACACCGCGCCGTGGGGCATCGTGCAGGCCAATGTACAGGCCGAGGTGAGCGGCCATGGCGGCGGCTTTGCTGCGGATGCCAAATACGCTTATGCGATTCCGACCGGCAAGGTCACGCTGATTCCGGGCATCGGGGCCGGCTATGCCAGCGCCGACCTCAACGATTACTACTTCGGGATCAGCGCGCGCGAGTCCGCCCGCAGCGGGCTGGCCACCTACAAGGCCGGAAGTGGCGTGTCTCCGTACATCGACCTGACCGCGATCATGCCGCTGGGTGCGCATTGGGTCGCAACCGGTTCGCTGCGCCGGACACGTCTGTCTGATGCGATCACCGACAGTCCGATGACCGAGGGCAAGCACATGGACAGCGCCCTGATCGCCTTGAGCTACGGTTTCTGAGCATGCGCCGGGGAATCGTACGTCGCGTCGCGGACCTGGCTCTTCAAATCGAGCCGGACCGCCAGCGCGTACTGCAATGGATTGTGTATACCCGGCTTCCGGTCCGGGGTGGAAAGACCACCTTTGAACTGGCCTGCAACGGCCAGGGCGAACGGGTGCTGATGCTGCTGCACGGGTTGCTGGCGCAGCCCGGTCAGCGCCCCGCCCAGTTGCCCGCGATGCCTTGAGCCCTTCACCTGCGGAGAACCCCCATGCCCCGTCCCTTCCCGCTGCTGCGCACTGCCGAAGCTGCAAATGACCCCGCGCTGGACACGGCGCTGGTGGACTTCGACCGGGCGGTACAGGCATTGATGGCGCAGGACCCGGATGCGCATGGCCGCTTTTCGCGTGCCTATGTCACGGCGATCTTCCGGGCCTGCCTTGCCCCTCGCCTGCCGGGCCCGGGCGCACCAGGCGGACGACCGGATCCGCAGATCGCGCAGGCGCTGAAGGTATGGATTCTGGAAAAGCTGCAGCGCTTTCCCGAGGAGCGGCGCGATCACCGCATGACAGCCGCGCGCCGCGCCGCGCATGGGTTCTGGCTGCAGTCGCTGGCGTATCCGCTGGACGATGACGGCGGCCCGAGGGCAGAGCGTCTGCTGGATGGGCTGCTGGCGTTGACGCGCCCCGCATAGGGACGCGCCAGCCGTGCAGAGCAGGGTGCCTGGGATCAGGTGACCTTCTTGGCCACCGTCATGCCCAGCAGGAACAGCACCACGGCGATGATGATGCCGGCCCAGAACAGGAACTTGGCAATACCGATGGCACCGCCGGCAATGCCGCCGAAGCCGAGCACACCGGCGATCACGCCGATGATGGCGAAGATGATGGCCCACTTGATCATGCTGAAAACCCTTCCCGTCCGGGAACTGTGAATTGGCCTCTACCGTAGCGTTTCCGCCGTGCTGCCCCGGTGAGACGGTCGCCAGCGGCATGTGAAGAAAGTCATGTAGGAATTTTCCGACAAACGGTAGGCCAGCGTTCTCGGCGAATCCGAATTAAGTGTTTGAATTCCATTGACTTTCGGTGAAAACTCTCATCATCTCACTGAATGTGTGACCGTTGCCTCAGTTTCACCCCGCCCACACAATGATGACGTCCCACTCAAAGCAAGACCGCCATGCGCGCTTTCGTTGCCAAGCAGCACCCTGCCCTGCTCAAGGTCTACTTCCTGGCCTGCTACATCATCCTCATCGAGGAAGTGGTGCGGGCGCTGACCTGATCAACCCGGTCAGGAAGCTGGCGTTCCAGCTGCTGGATCGCATGGTCCAGATCACTCATGCGAAACGGCTTCTGAAGGCAACCGCGGTCGCGAAACGCTTCGTCAATGCCCTGCGCGCCGTATCCGGTCGCGATCATGAAGGGAATGCCACGCGCCTCCAGCTCATAGGCCACCGGTGTTGACGGTGTGCCGGCCAGATTGACATCCAGCAGCGCCATGTCGATGGCGTGATCACGCAGCACCTCCATCGCCTTCTGCACATTCGGTGCGACAAACACCGTGTGCCCGGAATCGACCAGGCGGTCTTCGACCAGCATGGCGATCATCGATTCGTCTTCCACTACCAGTACATTCCTGCTCATCTCAGCTGCCCCTCCTCCAGGTTCGGCTGCGGCATCCACAGGTGGCAACGAACACCTTCCGGTGCGAATGCCAGTTCAACCCCGCCGCCGAGGTCGTGTTTGAGTCCCCGTTCCAGCAACCGTGAGCCGAAGCCACGTTGCACCGGCTCGTGCACGGCGGGGCCGCCGTGCTCCTGCCAGACCACCTCGATGCGTGGATCGCCGTCCACATCGATGCTGGACCAGTGCAGGTGCACCCGTCCGGCGCGGGAAGACAGCGCGCCATATTTGGTCGCGTTGGTCCCCAGCTCGTGCAGGGCCATCGCCAGGGCCAGCGCGCGGCGCGGGTCCAGCCGGCAGCCGTCTCCTTCCAGCTGGAACTGGTCAGCGGCACCGTAGGCGTCGACCGTGGACTGGGCCAGATCACGGATATCGGCGCTGTGCCAGTTCTCACGAGTCAGGATGTCGTGCGCGCTGGCCAGCGCCACCAGACGCTCCTCGATCTTCGCGTTGGCATCTTCCAGTCCGGTGGCGCTGCGCAGCGTCTGCCGCGCGATCGACTGCACGGTGGCCAAGGTGTTCTTGACCCGGTGATTGAGCTCGTTGATGAGCAGCTGCTGATGCTGCTCATGCCGCTTGCGCTCGGTGACATCGCGGGTACTTCCGGCAATGGCCTCGACCTGGCCATCGGGTCCGATCACCGGAGTGAAGATGTAGTCGTAGATGCGCACGCCCAGCGTGGCGTGTGGGAACGGCACGTCGCCGCGGATCGGTTGGCGGGTGGCGATCACCTGTTCGATCTCGCGGTCATGCATGGCCGCATGCCATGGCTCATAGCCGATCTCCAGACAGGTCTTGCCGATCGCCTCGTCCCAGCTCATCCCCCACATGGTCAGCAGGGCCTTGTTGGCGTAGATGAACCGGTGCTCGAGATCGAACACGTACGACAGATCGGGCGTCGCCTGCAGCAGCGTCTCGTAGATGCGCCAGGTTGGAGTGTCCTGTTCCGGCTGGAGCACGTGTTCGGTCCCCTTCGATGGGCCGAATCTAGAGCGATGGCTGTGAACGGGGCATCAGGGTCGCGTCGGGGCCAGGAAGGGCACGCTTGACGGCCACCGGCACCGCCCCGATCATCCCCGTATTCATCCACGCGTGCCAGGACGGACCATGTCGGGATTCATCGGCGATCTGATCGAGGGAATTGTCGACTTCGTTACCGACGTCTGGATGGCGCGTCGTCAACGAGCGCATCGTGGGCGACCGAATCGCTCGGTCGGGGAAGTAAAGATCGAATCTGCAACTCAGCTCTTCAAAGGCCATGTCTACAGCATCACGACCGTTGCACGTACTCCGGTCGATGACAGCGGCGAAAACCCGGGCGTTGCCGTTCTCGGCGATCGCAACATCCAATGCTCGCCTGATGGCGTCGTGCCGGATGTCGCGTTCGACTCTTCGCCATCGACCACGACCGCCGTACATCGGCGAGCCATGAAGTTCGAGTTCGTGGGCATCTGCCGATGTCAGCGTCTCCACAACGGCGTTGAGGCTTTGCTCTAGCCAGTGCGTTGCGCGTTCAAAGAAAGGCTACGCCTGCAAGTATGAAATGAGTTCGATCAGGACCATTCGCGGTGCCCGATTCGTCCAGATACAGAAGATGCATTCCATTGCCCCGAGGCTGAAAACGAATTGGCCGCCAGGGGCGGCCAATTCAGGAGATGAAGGAGGCCGGGAGAGTCAATCGCTCTCGGGCCCCGCTACGGCGGAACACCCGACCTCAAGGCGAATACTAGATGTTCGGCCGGCTCAGTCAACCTCAAATACTTGTAAGGATTCCCTGACCCAACGAAAAAGGGCCCGAACCGCGAGGTTCAAGCCCTTGATCTTCACCAACAATGGTCGGGACGGCCGGATTTGAACCGACGACCCTCTGCCCCCCAGGCATCGAATCAGACGTGCGTACCCAGTTGATTTAGAAGGCTTTCTTTAGCTACGTAAGCCCGCGAAAAGGCCGGATTGATGTCGATACATATCAATGAGTTACACGGTGATAGGGTGAGGCATCCCGCCGTTTCGTGCTGGTGACGACACTTGCTCTGCTGATTTTGGAAATGCGGACCAGCCAATTGGGCCACTGCAGCCGGCAAATAGATCGCGCGCCGGTTCGTAGAGCGAGGTTTTCACCTGCATCAGCCCCAGAATCGAAGAGAACAGCGCATCGTGGTCCGTGTAGGCGGCGGCGCGCTGCCGCAAGCAGTCCAGCTGAAGTCCTCGGCCAGCCGCCAAGCCCGAAGATATCCACATCGTCATCGGCACGCGTGTCTGTTCCTGGGGCGCAATGGAATACGGCACGCCGTGAAGGTAGAGACCCTTCTCGCCAAGCGATTCGCCGTGGTCGGAGACGTAGATCATTGCACTGTCGTAATCCGTCATGGTTTTGAGTATGCCGACCGTGCGCGCCAGCAGATGGTCGGTGTAGAGCAGCGCATTGTCATAGCTGTTGATGATCTGCTCGCGACTGCAGCGACCTAAATCCGGCGTGTCGCAGGTGGGAGTAAACCGGCGGAACTGTTGTGGGTATCGTTCAAAATAGGCAGGCCCATGGTTGCCCAGCTGGTGGAGCACCACCACCCGGTCGCCAGGCGTCGTGCGTATCTGCGCAGCCAGGTTGTGGAGCAGTATCTCGTCGAAGCAGCGTCCGCCAGCGCATAGCCCTGGAATTTCAGCGTCATCCAGCGCCCGCATTGGCAGACCTTCGCACACGCCCTTGCAGCCGGATTGGTTGTCGAGCCAGAGCACACCGACGCCGGCGCGGTCCAGAACATGCAACAAGGACTGATGCGCGCGGATCTTCTTTTCGTCGTAGTCATGGCGGCCATAGGGGGAGAACAGGCAAGGCAACGAGACTTCGGTACTTGTGCCGCAGCTGTGCATATCCGGGAAGTTGATCACGTCGGCTTGTGTCAGTTCCGGCGTGGTCTGCCGTGAGTAGCCGTTCAAACCCCAATTCTGCGCACGAGCGGTTTCGCCCATCACAACGACCACCAGACGTGGCTTGCTGCCTGGCCCTCGCGGCACGCTGGCCGCGTCCTGGCCGATGGATAGCTTGGGTACGCGTCGCATTGGGTTGTCACCGCGCAGCGCCTTGGGCAGTCCGATCAGGATGTTGGCTGGCGTGGCGAGATAGCGCACTTCCCGCTGGTTGCGCATCAGTGCCGACATGTCCTGGAACGAGAGCATGGCTCCGCCCAGGGCCACCAGTGCCGACATGCCCAGCAGCCCTCCCCGCCATAACAGGGTGCGGGTCCAGCTGCGCTCTATGAGCTGCACGCGCCAGAGTAGCGCTATGGGAAGTAGGGCCAGCAGCAGCACCGGCGCGACAAGACTGACGGTGATCAGTTCGCCGCTTTCCTTGTGATCGGTGGCCAATACATTGCGCAGCATGTCTGCGTCCAGGTAAAGGTGGTAGCGGCTCATGTAGTACGCAGCCAGCGCAGTGCCAAGCAGTAACGTGCTCAGCATCACCCGGGCGTTCCAGCGCCATACCAGCAGCCCCATCAGGATGCTGTGCGTTCCTGCCAGCAACAACAACAGCGAGATTGCGAAACGGATGCTGCCAGGATGGGTCGCCATGGCGCTGCGCCAGAACAGTCCGTTGCCGGCCAGCGCGAAGAACAGGCTAGTGACCACGATCAACGTCTCCGTGGAACACCGCGGCCGCAGCGTATAGCGCCAGATGCTGCTCGGCTGCCGTTCGCCCGCTGTTACGGCATTCATGCCGCACCTCCAGAGCGGGCAAGTCGCCCGCCGCACAGATACAGCGCTGCAGACACTGTCCAGCAGACTGCCAGCGTTACCACGTCGTGCGAGAGGAAATGCGCGCCGCGCAGCTGTTGCGTAACCCCGAACAGCGCACCGGCCAGCAGACCGACCGCCAGTCCATACCAGCGCCACCGCGGGCGTACCATCAGCGCCAGGAAATACAGGCAGACCCATGCATATCCGGCACTGGCATGGCCAGCGGGAAAGCACGCGGCCGCCGGCATTCCGGCGGGGCGCGCGGAGAGCAGCCCGACATAGTTCCGGGAACCTCCATAGCGGACGAGGTCCCATGGACAGTCCATGTGGGTGATGGACTTGAGCAGCGATACGGTACCCGTGCCCAGTGTCACGGCCAGGACCACATACAGCAGAGGCCATCGCCAGGCGCGCAGATGGGGCCGCTTTCCCGCGTGCAGGCACATCACCATCACCAGAAGGGTGGCACTGGCACTCAGCCATTTGCCTCCCCTGTGGATCACGGCATTGGCAAGCCAGGCGTGCTGTAGCGCCCACTGATGGCCCTCCAGCCGATAGAGCTGGTCAGCGAACCATCGATCGCCGCCGCCGGCCATCAGTACGGTGCCGGTAACCAGCGCCATACTCAAAGGCCACAGCAGGTGATGCCGCAGGAAGGTGGCGTCGGCAGGGGACACCGGCACGCGCAGCGGCACGGCTGAAACTCGGGAGGACGGCATGCAGTGACGGCCGGAAAGGGGACGGGCGCATGCTCGTCAGCGACGCGTCGGAAGCCGGTCGGAGCGATGTTGCCCCCACGTTAATCAGAATGCTGCGGTTGCAAGACGTTCAGTCCGCTTCGCCCACGCGGCGATCGCGAATGTGAGGAGGTCGTTAAATACCCCTGATTGCGACTGCTTTTCGACATCTCTGGGATTACCATGCCCTTCAACGCCCGGGGAACCACTTTGCATGCGCCTGTTGGTCATCGAAGACAACCGCCAGTTGGTGGCCAATCTGTTCGACTACCTCGAGGCCCGGGGACATGTGCTGGATGTGGCTCCGGACGGCATCACCGGCCTGCACCTGGCACAGACCCATCCTTACGACGTGGTGATACTGGACTGGATGCTGCCGCGCATGGACGGTCCAGAAGTGCTGCGCCGCCTGCGGATGGAGCCTGGTTCGGACGTGCCGGTGATCATGCTTACCGCGCGCGATGAGCTCCCCGACAAGATCGCCGGGTTTCGGGCAGGAGCGGACGACTACCTCACCAAGCCTTTCGCGCTGCCCGAGCTGGAAGTGCGTCTGGAGGCCCTGCAGGTCCGAGCACATGGCCGCACCTTGCGAAAGGTACTGAAAGTTGGCGACCTGTCGCTGGACCTCGCCACGCTGGAGGCAAGCCGCCAGGGCCAGGTTCTTCACCTATACCCAGCATGCCGCAAGCTGCTGGAAGTCCTGATGCGCGCCAGTCCGGCGGCGGTGACGCGCCAGCAGCTGGAATACGCACTCTGGGGAGACGAGCCACCGGACGGTGACCTGCTGCGCTCGCATGTGTACGAACTGCGGCGCAGCGTCGACGGACCCTTTCCCACGAAGCTGATCCACACCTTGCCTCGCGTCGGCTACCGGCTTGTGGCGCCATCATCGGAAAGTCAAGATGCGCCTGCCTAGACCGGCCCCGCTGCACCGTCGCCTGATCTGGTGGCTACTCGGGTATCTGGCCCTGATCTCGCTGGCAGTCTTCAGCGTCGGCAATTACGTCCATGAGCACGCCGAACACGCGGCTTGGCGCGCGTTGCTCAACACCGAGCTGGACAGCATCGTCAAGCATATCGAACAAGACGCGTCCTATCGCTGGCAGGACACCGACACCCTGCGATTGTTTGTTTTCAACGAGGGCCAGGTGCCTGCGTCGGTACTTGGGCTGCATCCGGGACTGCACGACGGCACGGTGATCGACAGCCGTTCCGCAGCGGTGATGGTGCGTGACACACCGACCATGGGTCGCGTGGCATTGGCATTGGACATCAGCGACTTCCACGAGCTAGAAGACTTCGCCACACGCTGGGTGATGCTGGCCGGCGTGGTGATGATCATCGTTACCGTGTTGATGGCTTCGTTCGGCGTGAGCCGGCTGGTCAGTCCGCTGCGCTCGCTGGCCCGAAACATCCATGAGCTACGTCCTGGCGTGCCTGGGCAGCAGGTCGAGGTTGACCCACGGGGAAGCTCGGAGCTGTACGTGATCGCTGCTGCGCTCAATGACTATCTCCAGCGCAACGACCAGTTCGTGGAACGCGAGCGCGTGTTCATCAGTACCTCCAGCCACGAGCTGCGCACTCCGATCGCTGTGATTACGGGAGCCGCCGAGCTCGCGCTGGAACAACCGGATGTGCCAGACCGCGCAAGGCAGCAAATGCAACGTGTGCTCCGGAGCGCACAGGGTGTGGAGCAGTTGATCCAGCTGTTGCTGGTGTTGGCCCGCGAACCGTCACGACTTGCTGCATTGAACGAGCGCATCGCGCTGGACGATCTGCTGCCCGAGATCATTGAGGACCATCGCTACCTGATGCATGGCAAGGACCTGCAGATGGCGTTGGCTACTCTCCCTCGGGTGGACATCATCGCGCCGCTGGGCGTGGTGCAGGCCGCTATAGGCAACCTGCTGCGCAACGCGATCGAGAACAGCGGACGCGGCGAGATCAGGTTTGCCTTGTCGGATCGAGGCGTGGTTACGCTGGAAGATCCCGGGCTGGGAATGAGACCGGAGGAGATCGCTGCCGTCTATGCTCGGCTGGCGCGTGGTGACCGCAATGAACAGAGTGGCATCGGGCTGGAGCTGATCGCGCGTCTGTGCGAGCACCTCGGATGGGGATTGAAGATTGAACCGTGCACCCCTCGGGGTACACGCGTGCTGCTGGACTTGGGGTCTTCGATCCCGGACGAAGCCACGAAGGGACACTCCAAGATCTTGGCGGTCTTCAGTTGACCCCGGGTGACGTAGTGGCCGACATGTCCTGCGCGTGCCTCCCGATGCTCTAACTCAGTGGCGCGTTGGGCTGCTGGCAAGTGCCGACGATCTCTCCGCTTCTTAGGATGGGACCCATTGTCTGCCCGCAAAGTCTGTTCGGGAGGCTAGTACGAAGCCACTACGTACGTACCAAGGAGTTACGTACCGATAGGGTGAGCCACCCCAGTGCGGCGGCATCCATCTGATTTAGCCGGGCCGGCCCGCAGAAGAATACACTCAACCCACCGGGCCCTCATCGCCAAAAGCGCAATCTTCCCACCAACTCGTATCCAGGCCCTGGACCCTCACGCCCGTCGGCACACCGGTGCGCCTGTGATGCTCCATCGCCAGTTTCCGCGCTTCTTCAACTGCCTTGGCCTTGGCCCTGGCATCTAGATCGTACGGACAACCCGTTCCCTTGGACTGATGCCTATCCCTTTTCAAAGCCTGGCCCCGGAAGCGCGGTCAGGCTGAGGGAACAGCCGCTGCGCCGCGCCTCCGGGTGGGAGCTGCCAGGGTGCGAGCGTGGATGTCTCCCCGCACTGGCCCCGACTGTGGGACCGCGCCCGTTAACGTCGTGCGAAGCGCTGCGGCAGGATCAGTTGATGTACGGGCGAACAAGCGTCTGCATTGCTTGCAGGCATGCGACCACAGCCCTGTTTTCATTTAGACCTCCGACTCCATGAGCGGGAGGTTGGGCGCGGCCTCAATCATTCGGCCATCGCGCACCCATGCATTGTACGGAACTGCGGCATCCAAGTGCCCGACAACACGCATCTGCGCGCCGTCGTAAGTGGTGAGACTGCTGGTGCCGTCAGCGTTGTGGGCGGTTACGGTACCAAGCAATCTCACTTGGCCGCCCAGCAGCCCGTTGAAGTTGTCCCACAGCTCAGTCCGCATCGGTGTAGTGCCTCTCCAAGGTAATGGTCTGCTCGATCACAACGGCCTTATCGTTGGTGCGAGCCTCGGTTCTGGCTGCAACGCAGAGGCCGTGCCAGGTGCCCTCTTCCCCTACCACTTCCACCAGGTCGAGCGGCATCACCCTTCCCACCTCGCCTGGCCGCAGCGGCCCGGCGAACAGTGGAATGACCAAGTCGACCAAGGCCTGCTCACCACGGTCGGACAGGATGTTGCGACCGCGCTCAGTGCCGGCGGCGGACGTGTTGATGAGCGGGCTGCTGACCTGGGGCGCGAACAGCTGCCCCGCCTCACCAGCACGGCGCACCTTGCAGGTGACACCCTTCCCTGCCAGCTCTCCGGTGACCACAACCGCGTCGTACAGAGGCGCGCTGCGCATCTGCAGGCTTTCGTTGCTCACCACGTCTTCCTGGATCACGTGGTCCGGGGTTCGCTCCTTCCAGTGCCAGGGACTCTCCGGGTAGCGCGCGCGCACCCTGAGGGCGAGTGCCGCAGGATCCGACTGAACCACCCCGCCGCTTGCCTCGGCAAGCCGGCTGACAGCGTCCAGGGCGGTGGTCCCGTCGTAGAACCACGCGCCGGCCGGCACGGTCCAGTCCACCGTGTCGTAGGACGCGGTGAAGCTGGTGTCGGCCAGCTCCTCGTCGACCAGCTGGGCGACGCTACGGTCTTCCGTAGTGACCTTTACCCGACCAGGCGCGTAGGGCGCGGCCAGCAGTGCGGTGCGCGAGCGCCCTGTCAGGTTGATGCCACTGCTAGCCCACTCCCGACGGGTGCTGTAGGACTCCACCAACGCCGTCCACGTGTAGCCGTTGAGGATGACCTCCACCTGGCGCGGCCCTGCATTTGATGGCTTCAGCAGGGGCAGCTGATCAATATCCGCCAACTCAAAGTCGAAGGTCGAGCCCCACGCGTCCGCACTGGAAGTGATGGTCACCCCCGACATGTCGATGGGTGTGCGGTCCGGCAAGCGGACTACTGAGATTTCGTTGATCACAACGTACGTCCTTTGATGAGGGCGGACCACGTAGCACGCAGCCACGCCCAGATTGAGAGGTGCCAGTCCACGCGCCCGCAGTAGCAGGCAGGACAGGTTCAGACCGACACGGCTTCCCGGCAGCTGTGGCGGCTCTGGCTCCGGCTCCGGCGGTTTCACCGGGGGCCGGACAATCCAAGGCAGGGGCCTGGCGGAACCCCAGGGCAGATCCCGCTTGCCGGCCCAGCGCCCGGCAACTGCCAACGCAGCCCG
>NZ_RHPP01000220.1 GCF_003935715.1 Stenotrophomonas sp. 278
CCGCCGAGCGTCCCAAAGCCACCCTGTCGCGTCGGGTCGGCGAGCTGGAGGCCAGCCTGGGCGTGCGTTTGTTTGAACGCGGCTCGCACACGCTCAAACTCACCGAAGAAGGTCGCGCCCTGTATGCCCGTACCGAATCTCTGCTGACGGAGCTGGACGAGGCCACTACCTTGATCGCCAGCGGCGGCGACATTCCGCGCGGCCGCTTGCGGGTAAGCGCGCCCCTGCTGTTTTCGCAGATGGCACTTGGAAAGATCGCCGCACGTTTTGCGCAGCGCTATCCGCAGGTGCATCTGGAGATCACCACCGAGGATCGTGCCGTGGACATGATCGAGGAAGGCTATGACCTGGTGATCCGGGTCAACCCGAAGACCGACGAGCGACTGGTCGGCCGGGTGCTGCTGCGCGACCGCCTGGTCGTCGTCGCACATCCGGATCTGACCCTGCCGGCCGGCAACGACGCCGTGCCGGCGGTGGTCCGCCCTTCCAGCGATGCCGCCGGCTGGGAGCTGGCGACGCCGCGCGGCAACCGCCACGTCGCGATAGCGCCGGTGCTGCGGCTGGCCTCGCTGATCATGATCCGCGACGCCGCTCGCGCCGGCACGGGGGCCGCGCTGCTGCCCTACTCACTGGTCGCCTCCGACCTGCGGTCTGGGCAACTGGCGGCGTGGGGCGATGCGAAGGGGCCACCGATCGAGGTCTGGGCGCTGTACCCGTCCCGGCGGCTGCTCAGCGCACGGGTATCGGCGTTCCTGGACTGCCTGAAGGCGGCGTTTCCCCAAGGCGACCCTGAAGAGCTGGCCAACTTCGCCGATCAGGCAGGCTAAGACCGGTTCACGTAGCCCAGGGCCGGTGCAGGCCATAAGCGTCAAGCGTTCCGCCTGATTTTCAAACGATTGATTGAAACACGCGTAACTTCGCCGAACTGGACACCATCCACCGCATCCGCCAGACTTCGCCCTTTCCGATTCCGTGGTCCCCATGGCGAAACTGCTGGTCCTGCATGGCCCCAACCTCAACCTGCTCGGCACCCGCGAGCCAGGGGTGTATGGGCACACCACGCTGGCGCAGATCGACCAGGCCCTGCTGGGCCAAGCCCAGGCTGCCGGTCACGTCGTGGAGAGCCTGCAGTCCAACGCCGAGCACATCCTGGTGGATCGCGTGCAGGCCGCCCGTGAAGACGGCACCGCCTTCATCCTGATCAACCCGGCCGCGTTCACCCACACCTCGGTCGCCCTGCGCGACGCGCTGGCGGCGGTGGACGTGCCCTTCATCGAGATCCACCTGTCCAACCCGCACAGCCGCGAACCGTTCCGCCAGCACAGCTACTTCAGCGACAAGGCGGTGGGCGTGATCTGTGGCTTCGGGGCCGACAGCTACCGTTATGCAATGGACGCCGCACTGATGCGGCTTGCCTGAGCGTTCCTTCTTACCGACCCCATACACGACCAACGAGGCCTCCATGGACCTGCGCAAAATCAAGAAGCTGATCGACCTGCTGGAAGAGTCGAACCTGGCTGAAATCGAAATCAAGGAAGGCGAAGAGTCGGTGCGCCTGTCGCGCGCCCCGGTCGCCGGTTACGCCCCGGCTCCCGTGCAGATGATCGCCCCGGCCCCGGTGGCCGCCGCGCCGGCCATGCCGATGCAGTCGCCGACCGAAGCCTCCACCGGCGGCACCGCCAAGCCGGGCCCGGCGCTGCCAGAAGGCCACGTGCTGCGTTCGCCGATGGTCGGCACCTTCTACGCATCGGCTGCTCCGGACAAGCCGGCCTTCGTGTCGGTGGGCCAGCAGGTGAAGGCAGGCGAAACCCTGGCCATCATCGAAGCGATGAAGATGTTCAACCCGATCGAAGCCGACGTCGCCGGCACCATCGTCGCCATCCTGGGCGAAAACGGCCAGCCGGTCGAATTCGACCAGCCGCTGTTCGTGATCGGCTAAGGACGCGTCCATGCTCGACAAAGTCGTTATTGCCAACCGAGGGGAGATCGCGCTGCGCATTCTGCGCGCGTGTCACACCCTGGGCATCCGCACGGTGGCCGTGCATTCCACGGTCGACCGCAACCTCAAGCACGTGGCCATGGCCGACGAGTCGGTCTGCATTGGTCCGGCCCCGTCGCCGGAAAGCTACCTCAACATTCCGGCGCTTATCGCCGCGGCCGAAGTGACCGATGCACAGGCCATCCACCCGGGCTACGGCTTCCTGTCGGAAAACGCCGACTTTGCCGAGCGCGTGGAAGAATCCGGCTTCATCTTCATCGGTCCCAAGGCCGACACCATCCGCATGATGGGTGACAAGGTCGAAGCCATCCGCGCGATGAAGGCCGCCGGCGTGCCGTGCGTGCCCGGCTCGGGCGGGCCACTGGGCGAAGACATCGTCGCCAACACCAAGATCGCCCGTGAGATCGGCTACCCGGTCATCATCAAGGCGGCCGGTGGTGGCGGCGGTCGCGGCATGCGCGTGGTGCACGCCGAGGCCTCGCTGAAGACCTCCATTGAAACCACCAAGAGCGAGGCCAAGGCCGCGTTCGGCAATGGTGAGGTGTACATGGAGAAGTTCCTGGAAAATCCGCGTCACGTGGAGATCCAGGTGCTGGCCGACGGCCAGGGCAATGCCATCCACCTCGGCGAGCGCGACTGCTCGATGCAGCGCCGCCACCAGAAGGTGGTGGAAGAGGCCCCGGCTCCGGGCATCAGCAACGAGCAGCGCGATGCCATCGGCAAGGTCTGCGTGGAAGCCTGCATCCGCATCGGCTACCGCGGCGCGGGCACCTTCGAGTTCCTGTACGAAGACGGCCGCTTCTACTTCATCGAAATGAACACCCGTATCCAGGTCGAGCACCCGGTGACGGAAATGGTGACCGGCATCGACCTGGTCGCCGAACAGCTCAAGATCGCCGCCGGCCAGAAGCTCAGCATCAAGCAGAGCGACATCGTGCTGACCGGCCACGCCATCGAGTGCCGCATCAACGCCGAAGATGCCGAAACCTTCGTGCCCAGCCCCGGCACCATCACCGGCTTCCATCCGCCGGGCGGCCCTGGCGTGCGCGTGGATACGCACATCTACAGCGGCTACCGCGTGCCCTCGAACTACGACTCGATGATCGGCAAGCTGATCGTGCACGGCCCCGACCGCGAAACCGCCATCGCGCGCATGCGCGTGGCACTGAGCGAGATGGTGGTGGACGGCATCAAGACCAACGTCGCCCTGCAGCAGCGCATCATGCGCGACAAGGGCTTCCAGGCCGGTGGGCAGAACATCCACTACCTTGAAAAGCGCTTGGCCGAACGCAAGACCAAGCCGATCGCATTGACCTGAGTCGTCGGAACGCGTGACGGAGAGGGCGGGGATTTCCCCGCCCTTTCTATTTTCAATGTGGCAAGGCGACAGCGCGCAGCGGCTGCGCCCCCAGCGTGCCCAGCGCCTGGCGGGCCGGCCCCAGTTCTTCCAGGACCAGGCGGCCGGGCTGGTTTTCCACCACCCGGAACACCACGTTGTTGGCGATCATCGCCTGGGCCTCTTCCTGCAACGAGAGCAGGCCGGTCGGGTGGGCGTGGCGGTGGGTATCCAGCCGCACCAGCACACGGCGCGTGCCCGGTGCGGCCCGTCCGTGCGCGCGCAGTCCCGCCTGCACGCGACTGCGATCCCCGCTGGCAACGAGGAAGCTGCGGCTGTAGACAGTGTGCCCGGGTTGCAGCTCGACCAGCGCGTCTTCGTTGAACAGCAGCGCCGTGTAAAGCCGTCCTTCATAAGCTGGAATGCGTGCGAGGCCGCGGTTGATGCGGGCCACCGCCTCAGCCTGCTCGCGTGTGCCACGTGACGCATCCTGCGTCTGGAGATAGCTGTCCAGCGAGCGTCGGCGATGGATCAGGTAGCTGCGGATGGCGGCGCGCTGCGCCTGACTCACCCGCAGGCCCGCAGCGTTCTGGATCGCACTTTCGTACACGCGCGCGGCGTCGAGGCTGGGCAGGCCCCGGTACTCCACGTTGAACTCGGCCTGGGTCATGAAGCGCTGTTCCTGCACGACCAGCGACTGGCGGACATCCGCGATGTGGTGGCGGTGCGGGCGCGGCCCCAGCCGCTGCCCGCCCATGCGGATGCGGCGGGGAAGGTACAACGAAAGCCGCTCGGTGTAGCGGTCCACCTGCCGCGGACGCACCTTGAAGTAATGGCCATTGAACTTCAGGTACTGGCGGATCCTGCCGCCGGCGTGGCTGACATACCAGCCAGGGCGCAGGGCGTCGGGACCGATGGCCCGTGACCGGGCCTCCGATGGCGTCAGTGCCTGGTCATGATGCCGCTGCAGGACGCGGGTGAGCTGGGTCGAATAGCGCGGCGCGGGCAGGCCACAAGCCGCGCCC
>NZ_RHPP01000221.1 GCF_003935715.1 Stenotrophomonas sp. 278
GCACCAGCGGCCACGCCGCCGCCGCCCCCTGCGCCCGCGACACCGCCACCGCGCGGTTGAGTTCCACCACCGGCGAGGGATTCACCTGCCCCAGGCGCGCATACAGCGCCGCCATCCGGGTCCAGTCGGTGTCCTCCAGCCGCCGCGCACGGGCATGACAGTCGGCGATCGCGGCCTGCAGCACGTAGGGGTCGTCCTCGCCGCCCAGCTCCAACGCACGCTGCAGCGCCGCCTGCCCGCGCGCGACCTGCAGGTGATCCCAGCGTGTGCGGTCCTGCTCCGGCAGCAGGATCGGGTTGCCCTCGGCATCCACCCGGGCCCGCGACCGCGAGGCCTGCAGTTCCATCAGCGCCAACAGCCCGTGCACCTGTGGCCACGCCGGCAGGCGCTGCTGCAGGATCCGCCCCAGCCGCAGCGCTTCCTCGCACAGCGCCGGGCGCATCCAGTCATCGCCACTGCTGGCCGCGTAGCCTTCGTTGAACACCAGGTAGACCACCTCCAGCACCGAGGCCAGGCGCTCGGGCAGCGCCGCCTGGCGCGGCACCTCGAACGGCACCTGCTTCGTCGCCAGGGTGCGCTTGGCGCGCACGATGCGTTGGGCGATGGTCGGCTCGGGCTGCAGGAACGCGCGCGCGATCTCGTCGGTGGTCAGGCCGCCCAGCAGGCGCAGGGTCAGCGCGACCCGCGCGTCCGCGCCCAGCACCGGGTGGCAGGCCACGAAGATCAGCCGCAGCAGGTCATCGCCAATGTCATCGCCGAGCGCGTCGCTGTCGTCAGGCAGCGGCAGCGGCTGCGGTGCCAGCTCGCTGCCCCACTGCGCATGCTGCCCCGCCACCCGCTGGTGCTGGCGCAGCACGTCGATGGCGCGGTTGCGCGCGGTGGTCATCAGCCACGCTCCGGGATTGTCCGGTACGCCCTGCACCGGCCAGCGCTCCAGCGCGGCCAGCCAGGTGTCCTGGACCAGTTCTTCGGCCCGCCCCACGTCGCCGCCCAGCATGCGTGCCAGGCGGGCGATCAGGGCCGGCGCTTCCATGCGCCAGAGGGTGTCCAGTCGTTGCGTCAGCGCGGCATCCATGCCGGGAATGAAACCACTCAGCCCGGCGCGGCGTCCATATCCATGTGGGCCACTTCCCACAGGTGCCCGTCCGGGTCCTGGAAACTGCGCTGGTACATGAAGCCGTAGTCGCGCGGCGGCTGCGGTTCGCTGCCGCCGGCCTTGAGCGCCTTCTCCAGCTGTGCGTCGACCGCTTCGCGGCTGACCGCCGACAGTGCGTTGATCACCGCCGCGGTGGCCTGGGTGTCGGCAATCTGCTTGCTGATGAAGGTCTCGAAGAACGGCTTGCGCAGCACCATGACGAAGATGTGCTCGCTGATCACGATGCATGCGCCGTCGTCGTTGGAGAAGGTCGGATTGAGCGCGTAGCCGAGCGCGGTGTAGAAGGCCTTGCTGCGTTCTAGATCTTCTACGGGCAGGTTGACGAAGATCATTTGTTCGGTGGTCAGTTTCATCGAACGTTCCAGGTGTGAGAGGGCCGGCCAACGTTATGCCCGCCGTCCTGGCGGGCACCCTGCGGGCCGTCTCTGTGAGACGTTGAGAACGGCTCCTGCCGTTCTCTTCGGCGCTACCGGTGGGTATCGGTATCGGATGGGGTTGGCGTTACGGGAACGGCTTCATGAAGTTGACCATCCACGGCTTGCCGTACTTGTCTTCCAGCATGCCCCAGCGATGCGCCCAGAAGGTTTCGCCGATCGCCATGGTGACCTTGCCGCCCTCGGACAGTTCCTTGAACACGCGCTCGGCTTCTTCAATGCTGTCCACGTCGATGTTGATGGTGGTGGTACCGGCACCCTCGGACGGGGGGCCGTCTGCGGCCATGAGAATCGCGTCACCGACTTCCAGCTGGCTGTGCGCGATGAGGTTCGGATCCAGCGGACCCGGTGCGTCGCCGCAGCCGTCCATGTTGTCGCTCGGCGGCATGTCGCTGTACTTCGTTTCCGAGGTCACGGTGCCGCGCAGCACCTTGGCGTAGAACGCCATCGCCTCGTGGGTCTGGCCATTGAAGCCCAGGAAGGGAATCAGTTTCATGAACAATCTCCAGGTAGTGACACGCCATGCGTGTCAACGAAATGCGTGCAACCCACGCGTGTCAAAGAAAATGCTTCAAACCTTCTTTTCGATCTGGTCGCGCAGACGCTGTTCCTGCGCACGTAATTCCGGAGTGAACGCCTCACCGAAGTCATCCATGTCATACAGCGCGCGCAGTTCGACCACGTCGTTGGGGCCGAACGGTGCCCGCTTGGCCCACTCCAGTGCCTCGTCCATCGAGCGCACCTGCCACAGCCAGAACCCGGCGATCAGCTCGCGGGTTTCGGCAAACGGACCGTCCAGCACCCGCGGTGCCGGCCCGCCGTACACCACCCGGTGGCCACGCTGACTGGGCTGCAGGCCTTCGCCGGCCAGCATGATCCCGGCGTTTACCAGCTCTTCGTTGAAGTTGCCCATGGCCTCCAGCTCGGCCTCGGTCGGCAGCACCCCGGCCTCGGTATCCGGGCTGGCTTTGACGATCACCATCACTTTCATTGTCGTGTCCTGTTCACGAGCCCGGTTCGGGGGCCCTTCATGAGATACGACGCATCAGTGGAGCGCGGATCGACAACCCCGGCAGAAAAAATTCCGATCCCGTCATGTCCTGACGTTTAAAGCCTGAACACGCGGACATTTCCGCACTGCAACACCGGTGTCGCGCGAGCTGCGGCATGATGACCCCCTTCCCCGCTGCCGGTGGTCCGCCCATGCAATTCCTGCTGCTGATCAACATCGACCCGGAACTCATCCAGGCCCTGCCGGCCGACGAGTACGACGCCCACATGCGTGACTGCCTGGCCCACGCGGACGAGCTCCAGGCCCAGGGCACCCTGGTGATGGCGCAGCAGCTGCAGCCGGTCGAACAGGCCCGCACCCTGCGCGTGCGCCAGGCCCAGTCCCGCATCACCGACGGCCCGTTTGCCGAAACCCGCGAGTTCCTCGCCGGCTTCAACCTGATCAACGCGCGTGATGCGGATGACGCCATGCGCATTGCCCACGAGTTCCCGTGGTCGCGCTACGGCAGCATTGAAGTGCGGCCGGTGGCGGACATCCAGGCCGAGCGCGTACGGGTGGGCATGGGTGTGGGTGCCGCGGCGTAATCGCGGAATGCAGCCGGGCAAGCCCGGCTCTACGGGATTACGGTCACTTTCAGATCGCGTGGGCCCACGGCTTCATTCCCGCTGTAATCGCGCGCACTGGCGCGGATGATGTAATCCCCTGCCGGCAATGCATCGGGCACCCATCGCCCGGTTTCCACCAGGCCATCGCGCACCGTGTTGGTGACCAGGTAGCGGAATCGGGTCACCGCACTGCCATGCACGGTGATTCCGCTGTCCGGCGCGTACGCCACCACGGTCGCACTGCGCTCGCGCGGCATGCGGTTGAACACGATGTTGAAGCGCGGCTGCTCATAGCCCTGCAGCGGCTGGCCGGCTGCGTCCAGAATCTGGTAACCCACCTGGTACAGACCGAGGCGGCGGCGCGGCAGGTTGCGGTCGACCTGGTCCCACGCTTCCACCACGATCTGTACCCCGGGCCCCAGCCGCGACACCGGCACACGGCCATCGGCACCCGCCTTGATCGGCAGGTCGGCATCATCCAGCAGCTCAACCCCGGTGATGCGCGGCGCGAACGCATCGGCATAACCGGTGAAGCCCAGCGCCACCGCGTTGCGCTCAAAACCGCTGGCTCCCACGCTCAGGTGCACGTGGGCCATGCGGTTGAGGCTGCCCAGCGGGTCGCCGGCGGCGAAGCGGGTACCGCGGCGCACGCGCACGCGCTCCAGCGTGCCGTCCCCATCCAGCAGCTGCGGCCAGCGCGCGTCGAACGCCCGCCCCTGTGCGTCCCGCCCCACCCTCATGTGGATGTAGCGGATGCGGTCCAGCGACAGCCCTTCCGCCTGGTCACCCACCGACCAGGCCGCGAACGGCGTGCTCACCTTCCCGTCGGCCACCGCGCGCACGGTCTGGCCGACGTCACCGCGGATGTCGAACCCATCGTGCAGGTGATGCCGGCTTTCGCCCTTGAAGCTGCCACGGACCTCGCCGAGGGTGCCTACGACTTCGTGCCAGCCCTGTTGGGGATCGAGGGGCCAGCGGCCGGCGGTGGGGGGTAACGGGGCGTCCGGGGC
>NZ_RHPP01000222.1 GCF_003935715.1 Stenotrophomonas sp. 278
GAGCAGCAGCGGCCGGAGCCGGGGCTTCTGCTACCGGCGCGTTGCGCGCGGCTTCAGCAGCGGCCTCAGCGGCCTTGCGCTCGGCTTCGACGCGGTCTTTTTCAGCCTGCTCTTCCTGGCGCTTGCGGGCGATTTCCTCGTCGCGCAGGCGGTCCTTCTCGGCCAGGGCACGCTGTTCGTCCAGATTGCGCTGGCGGGATTCCTCCAGCTTGCGCAGGATGTCGGCACGCTCCTCATCCGGCGTCATCGCCTTGCCACTGGCATCCTTGGTGTAGGTGCGCTTCTGGCGGACTTCGACGTTGACGGTGGTCTTGCTGCGACCGGCGCTGACCGTCACTTCCTGCAGCTTGCGACGGTTCAGGGTGATCTTCTTGGCGGCTTCGTCAGCGGTTTCGGCGGGCGTATCTGCCTTGCCATGCGAACGACGAAGGAAGCCCAGGAGCTTCACCTTCTCGGTGCTGGTCACGACCTGGTCGGGACCGCTGAACTTCATGCCGGCGTCGGCAAGCTGTTCAAGCAGTTTCTCGACCGGCGTGTTGACCAGTTCGGCGAGCTTGCGGATGGTGGTTTGCTGCGACATTCGGATCCTATGATCTGGTTGGCGCGCCTCCGAAACGGACGAAGGCAGCGCGGAGTCTAAGCCCTGAGCGGGTCAGGGCACTGTTCATCGCTGGCTCATTCGCCGCGCTCCAGGCGGGCGATCTCCTCGGCTCGGGCGGCCATCACCAGGGCGGCGGCGCGCTCCTGGTCCATGCCTTCGATGCCGAACTCGAGGATCTCGTCGGTCGCCAGGTCCGACAGGTCCTCACTGGTGCGCACGCCGTGGCCGGCCAGGGCGTAGGCGGTTGCCTCGTCCATGCCTTCCAGGGCGAGCAGGTCGGCGGCCGGCAGGCCGTCTTCCAGTCCCTCTTCCACCGCCAGCGCTTCGTTGAGCAGCGCGTCGCGGGCACGGGCACGCAGTTCTTCCACGATGTCTTCGTCGAAGCCTTCCACGGCCAGCAGTTCGCCGACCGGGACGTAGGCGATTTCTTCCACCGTGTTGAAGCCTTCGGTGACCAGGATGGCGGCGATTTCCTCGTCCACTTCCAGCTTGTCCATGAACAGCTGGCGGGCCACGCCCTGCTCGGCTTCCGACTTGGCGGTCACCTGGTCCTGGGTCATCACGTTGAGCTGCCAACCGGTCAGGCGGCTGGCCAGGCGCACGTTCTGGCCGCCCTTGCCGATCGCCTGGGCCAGACGCTCTTCAGCCACGGCCAAGTCCATCGAGTGCTTTTCCTCATCGACGATGATGGACTGCACTTCGGCCGGAGCCATGGCGTTGATGACGAAGTTGGCCGGGTTGTCGTTCCACAGCACGATGTCCACGCGCTCGCCATTGAGCTCGTTGGACACGGCCTGCACGCGCGAACCGCGCATGCCGATGCAGGCACCGATGGGATCGGTACGGGCGTCGTGGGCAAGCACGGCGATCTTGGCGCGGTCGCCCGGGTCACGGGCACAGGCCTTGATTTCCACCAGACCCTGGCCGACTTCCGGCACTTCCAGCTTGAACAGCTCGATCATGAACTCCGGGGCGGCGCGGCTGATGAACAGCTGCGGGCCACGCGGTTCCGAACGCACTTCGGCCAGGTAACCACGCACGCGGTCGCCGGCGCGCAGCACGTCGCGCGGAATGCCCTTGTCCTTCGGGATGAAGGCCTCGGCGTTGCCACCCAGGTCCACGTAGATGTTGCCGCGCTCGGCGCGCTTGACCACACCGGTGACCAGTTCGCCCACGCGGTCCTTCCAGGCGTCCACGACCTGCTGGCGCTCGGCTTCGCGCACGCGCTGGACGATGACCTGCTTGGCGGCCTGCGCCGCGATGCGGCCGAAGTCCGGGTTTTCGATCTGTTCTTCGATGTAGTCGCCCACTTCCACGCCGTCGGCTTCGTCGACCGCGTCCATCAGACGGATCTGGCGGTCCGGCGATTCCATCACGACGTCATCGGCCACCACTTCCCAGCGGCGGAAGGTTTCGTAGGTGCCGTCCTTGTGGTCGATCGACACACGGGCCAGCACTTCCTGGTCCGGATAACGCTTCTTCGCGGCCGAAGCCAGAGCGGCTTCGATGGCCTCGAAGATCACTTCACGCGGCACGCCCTTTTCATTGGCGACCGCATCCACTACCAGCAAAAGTTCCTTGCTCATCGGCTGCTTACTCCGCGCGCGGCTTCTTGGCCGCCGGCTTGTTGGTTGGTTTCTTGCTCGCCTTGTCACCCTGTTTGGGTGCCGGGCCAGTCGGCTTGCTCGGAGCCAGGCCGAGGGCGGCCCAGTCCGGCATGATGCGTGCCTTGTCGATGTTCTCGACATCGGCGGTGAACTGGAAATTGTCGACCTGGAAGGTGACGGTACCCTGTTCGGCGTCCACGGCGAGGATCTCGCCCTGCAGACGACGGCGGCCGTCCTGCGGCAGCTTCAGGGTGACCTTGGCCGACTCGCCGATCGCACGCTCGAACTGTTCCAGCGTGAACAACGGGCGGTCCACGCCCGGCGAGGACACTTCCAGCGTGTAATTGGCGCTGATCGGATCTTCCACGTCGAGCTGCGCGGAGACTTCACGGCTCACGCGTTCGCAGTCGTCGATGTTGACGATACGGTCGGGCTGTTCGGCCACCGGCACGTCGATGTACAGGCGCAGGGTGGCACCACCGGGCGCGGTGAGATATTCAACGCCCAGCAGCTCCAGACCCAGCGACTCAACGGTGGGGCCGAGCAGGTTCGCGATTTCAGTTGCCTTGTCGCTCACGTTCCGCCTTGATTCTTAAGAGAAAATGGGTCCAATGACCCGCTTCCGGAAACAACAAAGGGCCCGCAGGGCCCCTTGTCCGAAACAACGCCGGTCCTGCTGGAATCCGGCAGCAGCATCGCCTTGTGCGACGCTGCGAACCCAGCAGACCGGGGGGTCACGACTACCTGAGTGGAAGTCGCACGGCCCGGGAGCCGGTCGCGGCCCGGGCCACATTCCGGGGAATGGGTCCAGTCAGGTAGTCCGCTAAGCCATTGATGATAGCCGTTGCACCGCCGTGGCGCAACGGGTCGGGTACCCTCGCAGACAGGTTCACCACCGTGACCTCAACCCCAGCACGGCATTCCATGCCTCCCAGCCTTCGCCCCCGATCCGCCCTTGCCAGTAGCCCTCGCCGTACAGGTCCCACCCGTGTCCGAGGCGCGCACTGACCCCAAGTCCAGCGCGCCAGGCGCGGCCGTAGTGATCGGTGCGGAAGGTGACGCCGCTGACCTCGAGCTGGCCCCCGTCGTTGAAGCCCTGCAGATAGTCCAGGCGCAGCCACGGTTCCCAGTCCCCTGCCGCCTGGCCTTCCGGGGCACCGCGGAAGATCCGCAGTCCCACCCGGCCCAGTCCCGCCGATTCGGAACGCCCCGCTACCCGCAGGCCCTCGGCGTCGCTGAACGGATCAACCGTAACGTCCTGCCAGGCCAGCTGGAGTTGCGGCTCCAGACCCCACTGCGTTTGTCCCAGCCTGAACGGCCAGCCGGTCTCCACCGACGCCAGCCAGCGGCTGCCGCGCGGCCGGGCCACCTCGACCTCACCGTCGATGTTCACGCGTTTGCGGCCCTTGGCCACGCCGTAGCCACCTTGCAGGTCCACGTACATGCCGGCGGCCGACATCCAGGTGCCCAGCAGCATCCAGGTGCGGGTATCCACGCGCAGATCCGCCTCGGCGTCACGTTGCTCCGGGGTTTCATCCGCGCGTCCGAGCGTCAACGCCGCACCGATACGCCATACGCCGCTGCCCTCGGAAGGCACAAGTGCCGAGCCGCCGAGCTGCAGCGCGCGATAGTCCTGGCGCAGCCCGTAACCGTACTCGGCAAAGGACAGATGCGGGGCGAAACGGGCGCGGCCGCCATGGGCGCGCAGGAACACTTCGCTGCCCTGGCTGCTGTCCTGCGCATCACCGGAGCGACGCACCTCGCCCAGCCGCCGGTGCAGGTTGTCCAGGTCGTCCCAACCGGTATTGATCAAGCCGTTGAGCATGGCCAGGTAACCGGGCACCTGGGGAGCCAGCTCGTAGCGGCCCCCACCATCCCCGCCGCCTGATCCGGCACCAGATCCACCGCCCGAGCCACCGCCTCCTCCGCCTCCTCCGCCTCCTCCGCCTCCGCCTCCGCCTCCTC
>NZ_RHPP01000223.1 GCF_003935715.1 Stenotrophomonas sp. 278
GGGGGACGTGACATAGGGAACCTCCAAGTGCGAGTAAATTATCGCTTCTTGGCGTCCGTTTCAGCGGGGCAGGTTCAGATCATGGTTGAGTTGCAGGGTCTAATCTTGCGGCTACCCCTCTCTTCAGTGGTGTGCCGTGCCTGCCCTACCCCCTCCCTACCCTCGCGCCTTCTCCCACATCGGCCTGTCTGTTACCGATCTCGATGCCGCGGTTTCCTTCTATACAGAAGTCTTGGGCTGGTACCTCGTCATGCCGCCGACCAGGATTGCTGAAGACGAAAGCGCAATTGGCGTGATGTGCACGGATGTGTTTGGGCCTGGATGGGGCAGCTTCCGCATTGCACATCTATCCACTGGTGACCGGGTTGGAGTCGAAATCTTCCAGTTCAATAACGCCGAGCGTCCCGCGAACAACTTCGAGTACTGGAAGTCGGGCGTCTTCCACTTCTGTATTCAGGATCCGGACGTTGAAGGCCTGGCCGCTCGGATTGTGGCAGCTGGTGGAAAGCAGCGAATGCCGGTTCGAGAGTACTTCCCAGGGGAGAAGCCCTATCGGATGGTTTACATGGAGGATCCGCTGGGCAACATCCTGGAGATCTACAGCCACAGCTACGAGCTTACGTATTCAGCTGGCGCGTACGTCTAGCTCCACGCACACCCTCAGCCAGCTTTCGACTGCCAGGCAGTCCTCGCCAAACTGAGACACGACGGTACGGAGCAAGTGTCTCGGCTGTAGAAGTCAGAGGTCTGCAAGTTAGAAGCTGGCGAACGTAATTTTAACGATTCATCGGCGAGCCGCGCCGCTAGCCCTAAGGAGCATATGATGAAAATGAACGGCATTCGTTGGCCGGAAGGCTACCTTCCTGGTTACACCGAAAACTTTGTCTCGAATGAGCTGATCGTCCTCGGCCTTGCCGCAGCTGATGTTTGGCCGTTGCTTGAAGAGCCACGTCTGTGGCCGACCTACTACGGAAATTCAGCCAATGTGCGCTTCCACGATGGCGCCGGCCCTCTGTTGCGAAACGGGGATCGATTCTACTTTGAAACCTTTGGCTTCCCCGTGGAGGCTCAATGCGTCGAGCATGAGGCTCCTACCTCCGAGGGTCCGGGCCGGATCGCTTGGCATGGCTGGGCCGGTGAGCCCGGGTCTGCCGATCGACTTGACGTTCATCATGCGTGGATTGTCGAAGACCTTGATGGTGGCCGAGTGCGGATCCTCACGCAGGAGACGCAGAAGGGACAGCCTGCAGAAGCCCTGCGTCTGGCCAAGCCGAATCCAATGATCAATGGTCACCAGGATTGGCTGGACGGCCTGGTGGAAGCAGCTCGAGCCGCCAAGTCAACGTCCTAAGCCGGAGTAAATCCCCGTGCTTGCTCCTCTTGCTCTCCCCAAAGCCCCGTTTATGTCTGCCCTGTTTAGCCCATTCGAGCTCAAAGGTGTCACTCTTAAGAATCGTATCGCGGTGCCGCCCATGTGCCAGTACAGTGCGGAGGACGGCCGTATCAACGATTGGCATCTCAGCCACTATGCCGCGCTTGCGCGCGGAGGCGCTGGGCTCGTGATTGTCGAGGCTACCGCCGTGTCTCCGGAAGGACGCATCACCCCGGGATGTGCTGGCCTGTGGGGTGATGAGCAAATTCCAGGAATGGCAGCCATCGCTTCTGCCATCAAGCAAGGCGGTGCCGTAGCTGGCATCCAGATCGGCCACGCAGGGCGCAAGGCTAGTGCAAATCGGCCATGGCAAGGCGATGACCACATCGCAGCCGATGATCCCGCAGGATGGGCGATCCTTGTTCCCTCGCCGATCGCCTTTGGCGGCTCGCTCGATAGAGTTCCCAACGAGATGACGGTTGAGGACATTCATCGCGTTCAAGCGGATTTCGTCGCTGCAGCCAAGCGTGCGCTTGCTGCAGGATTTGAATGGCTGGAGCTTCACTTCGCTCATGGCTATCTGGCGCAGAGCTTCTTCAGCCCCGACAGCAACAAGCGGGAGGATCGCTACGGTGGCAGTGCGGAGAACAGAGCACGCTTCCTGCTGGAGACATTGGCGGCCGTCCGTAAGGTTTGGCCCGAGCATCTGCCGCTGACCGCGCGCTTTGGAGTTGTGGAGTACAACTCGCGCGATGGCCAAGCACTGGTCGACTCCATTGAGATTGGCAAAGAAATGCGAGAGTTGGGGCTTGATCTGCTCAACGTGAGCATTGGCTTCAGTGCTCTTGGTGGCCGCGTCCCATGGGGTACACAGGCGTTCCTGGCACCCCTTGCTGAGCGATTTGCTAATGAAACTGGGCTTCCGGTGGCCACAGGTTGGTGCATCGATGATCCACAGACTGCCGAGCGCGTTGTAGCGGACTGTCAGGTTGACCTAGTGATGATCGGGCGGGCCCACCTATCCAATCCGCACTATCCGTACCAAATGGCCATTGCGCTTGGCCAGGAGCTCCCAGCCAGCGTGCTACCCACGCCTTACAGCTATTGGCTGAGCAGATACAAAGGCCCGGGCAAGGCGTCGGCTCAATAGGAGCGAGCCAGCCCCCTCCTCCATCGAGCAATAGGGGCAAATGATCTGGCTCCCATCGAGAATCCCTAACGCCATTGCAAGCTGCTACCCCGCCTCAACACAGGCGGGGACAGGCACCATTAAAGTTGCTCCGCCTTGTCCGCCAGGGGTCACCGAAGCGGCTGCGTGAGCGAGACGGGATGGGAGGTCTGACTAGGCGCCGAAGAAGACTCGAGCTAGCGAGAGGCACTTGGCCGACGCTGCCTTGCCGGCATGCTCAAGCGCGAGCGCTCCGCCGCCGACAAGATGACCATCAGCACAAAGGGGTTGGCTACCTGAATCATGACTACGGACGTCTCTGAGATTGCACCTTGCAGCAGGAGAATCATCGGAATAGTGAGTAGGGCATGGAACAACACTCCCGCACCAACCAAAAGGGCTAGTGCTCGATAGCTCATACGACCCGCGCCAAAGGATGTGTAGATCATCCAAGCGCAGAGGGGGATGAAGATGATGATCGCAGTTAGCGTTCCCGCGCCGTAGCCGACCCCGAGAATCAGCGGGATCACGTGGAAGACAACGTTGATCATGATGATGCTGTAGATCGCATAGCCCCTTGAGCCAGGGCAAGGCTGGAAAGATTGAAGGCGGCGATCGCCTGCCCTGGGTGAAGACGCGTGGTGAGGACAACTACGCGATCTCAGAGCAAATCGGCTGGCAGGTCCATGTCTATGGACGAGCCAGTACTGAACTAAAGGGCTGGTGCGACAGCCGCGGCATGGCTCTTCGCGAGTTTACCTGGCACGAAGAACATGGCCGCGCTGGACGTCAGCAGGACGCTGTCTACGTTCTGCGGCCTGACACTTGGGTGGGATTGGCACAGCCAACGCAGTCCCTAGACGAGCTGCAGCGCTATTGGGATTCCCGCATGGGCAAGAGATTGAGCACGTGAGCGAGATGCAACCTAAGTGGAGTCGTCGCAAGGAGGCGCGGCCGCTCGAGATTGTAGACGCTGCGGTAGATGTTTTCCTTGAGAACGGCTTTGCTGCCGCAAAGCTCTCTGATATCGCGAAGCGCGCACGAGTCGCGAAGGGCACGATCTACCTCTACTTTGAAACCAAGGAAGAGCTGTTTCGAGCCGCAGCGCGCCAGTTGATCTCCACAAATCTGGAAGGCCTTGAGACGGCACAGGCGACCTTCGACGGGTCGATTGAGGAGCTAATCCCGACGCTCCTCCAGCGAGCGGTCTCATCAGGTGGCGATGCCCGCTTGTCTGCAGCATTGCGAATGGTGCTATCGGAGAGCCGAATGTTTCCTGAGCTTGCGAGGATCTGGCATGACGAAGTTGCATCTCGCATGATCCGGCTGGTGGCAAGCGCTGTCGAGCGGGCGCAGGCCAAGGGGACCGTCCGCGCCGGCGACTCAAATCTCATGGCCTTTTCAATCATGGCTCCGATCGTAATGGGTGTGCTGTTCCACGAGCTGTTCGGGACCTCGAGTCCGCATGCACCTGCGCTGGACAAACTTGCGTCCCAGCATGCTTCAATGATCCTTCATGGCATCGGGTTCACCCCCGTTTTCACGGACACTTACAAGAAGGCCGATCCAGGCCATGAGGAGTGTTCATGTCAAAGCGTAGA
>NZ_RHPP01000224.1 GCF_003935715.1 Stenotrophomonas sp. 278
GGTTCGGGGGCAGGAGCGGGGACCGGCGCGGGAGCGGCGACGACGGGGGTGTCGTGGAGGACTTCGTCGGGCAGGTCGTTCCAGTCCGGGCGTGCGTCCTCGGTGGTCAGCCGGGCAGAGCCCGGCTCTACGACGGGATCGGTGACCACCGGACCCAACGCCGGATCGTTCATCAACTCGTCGAGCAGGGCCAGGTTGGCCGGCGCACCGGGCGAGGTCGGGGTGTCAAAGGCCGGCGTCGGCGCTTCGGGTTCGGCAGGCACGGGCGGCGCGGCGGCGATCGCATCGCCCAGCAGCTCTTCCAGGTAATCGTCCAGAACGCCAGGCGTACTCATGCGGCGCGCTCCATCTGCAGGGCGTCGTCGGCCAGTATCCACTCCAGGGCACGCCGGTACGCGGCCAGGCCGCGGCCAGGGTAGTCATCGGACTGCGCCGGCACAGTGAGGCTGGCGGCATTGCAGATACGGGTGTCGACGGGAATGGCATCTTCCCAGACCCGGTGTCCGTGCCGATCCTGCATTTCCTTGACGGTCTCGTTGCCGGCGCGGGTGCGGCGGTCGAACAGGGTGGGCAGGATGCTCATGGGTAACGGACGGCGGCGCGAACGCTCGACCATCTCTCCGGTGCGGACCATGCCGTCCAGTCCGTGCAGCGCGAGCGGCTCGGCCTGGGTGGGAATGATCAGCCGGTCGGCGGCGGCCAGGGCGTTGATCATCAACAGTCCCAGGGTCGGCGCGCAGTCAAGCAGGATGTGGTCATGCTGGCCCTGGTGGCGGGCCATGGCATTCTGCAGGGCCAGGCCGAGGCCGGGTTGGTTGGCGCTGCGACGCTCCAGTGTGGCCAGCGCTGCCTGCGCACAGACGAAATCCAGCCCGGGAATGTTGCTGTGATGAGCGAGACTGGCCAGTTCCGCCGGTGGTGTGGCGAACAGCTCGAGCACGCCGGCCGGCGGCGGATCCAGCGGCACGCCGAAGGCGCGGGTCAGCGAGGAGTGCGGGTCCAGGTCGATGAGCAGGACGCGGTGACCCTGCGCGGCCAGGCCGCGGCCGAGTGCCAGCGTGGTGGTGGTTTTGCCCACGCCGCCCTTCTGATTGGCAATTGCCCAGATTCGCATTGGTTCACTCCTTCATTGCAGGGGGGACGGCGGCGCCTACGCGGCTGCCGGCCGGCACCGGTGGCAACTGCACCGGCGCGATGGGGGAAACAGGGGGTGCGCTGGCAGGCTGTCCCAGCGCGTCCGGGGTGGTCTCGGCGGTGAGCTTGGCTCCCAGCGGGTCCACGCTCTGCGACGTGTCGGCGAGGATGATCACCATCACCCGACGATTGCGGTTGCGACCTTCGGGGCTGGTGTTGTCTTCGCGCGGGCGGAACTGGCCATAACCGACCATCGCCAGCCGGGCCGGCTGCAGGCCTTGGTCGGCGAACAGATGCACCACGCTGGCGGCACGTGCGGCCGACAGCTCCCAGTTGGACGGGAACAGGGCGGTGGCGATTGGCACGTCGTCGGTATGACCTTCCACGCGGACGCCGTTGGGCGCGTCGCGCAGTACCTCGGCCAGGCTCGACAGGGTCTGGCGGGCGTGCACGTCCAGGGAGGCCGAGCCCGTGGTGAACAGGATGTCGCTGTTGATCTGCACTTCGATCCACAACTCGGTACGGCGTACCGTGATCATGCCGCGGTCGATCAGCGGGGCCAGGGTCGCAGTCAGGCGGTCCGCGATGCCGTTGAGCTGCTGCTCGGCCCGGCGGATCTGTTCCTGGTCGTGCACCGACACCGGCATGCGCATCTGCGAGGCCATCGCCGGCAGCAGGGTCGGGTCGTTGGAGGGAGCCGGCGCGGACGGGCCGATGCGATTGCCGGCCTTGATCACGTTGGGGCTGTCCCAGCCGCCGCCCTGCACCTGCTGGTTGCCGACCTGGACCGGATTGATGGTGCGCGGCGCGCCGCCAAAGGCAGTGGTCAGCGCATCGGCCATGACCCGGTACTTGCCTTCGTTGATCGAAGAAATGGCGTACATGACCACGAAGAAGGCAAGCAGCAGCGTCATGAGGTCGGCATAGGGGATCGCCCAGGCCTCATGGTTGGCATGCTCTTCGTGGGCTTTGCGGCGGGCCATGTCAGTGCAGGAAGCCGGACAGGTTGGTTTCGATGTTGCGCGGGTTCTCACCCTGGGCAATGGAGATCAGCCCTTCGATGATCATCTCGCGGTCGCGCGAATTGTGGTGGATCACGCTCTTGAGCTTGGCCGAAATCGGCAGGAACAGCAGGTTGGCCGAGGCGATGCCGTAGATGGTGGCGGTGAACGCGGCGGCGATGCCGTGGCCGAGCTTGCTCGGGTCGGCGAGATTCTTCATCACCGCGATCAGGCCCAGCACCGCGCCGATGATGCCCAGCGTGGGGGCGTAGATGCCCATGCCCTCGAACACCTTGGAGGCAGCCAGATCCTGGCTTTCCTGGTTGCTCAGTTCAATTTCCAGCATGTGGCGGATGGACTCAGGTTCGACACCGTCCACCAGCAGCTGCAGACCCTTGCGCAGGAACGGGTCGTCCTGGGCGTCGACCTGGGCTTCCAGGCCCAGCAGGCCCTGGCGGCGCGCGATATTGCTCCATTCCACGATCTGGCGGATCAGGTCCTGGCGATCACTCCCCGGGGGACGCACGATCCAGCGCACGATCCTGAAGGCGTGCTTGAACACGGCTGGCGAGGTGTGCAGCAGGATCGCGGCGAGGGTGCCGACGATGACGATCACAAAAGCCGCCGGCGACCACAGCGACGCCAGACCGGCACCCTTGAGGATGCTGCCGCCGACCAGCGAGGCCAGGGCGAGGAAAAGTCCGATGAGGCTGAGTCTGTCCATTGTTCGGGTATCGGCGGGCAGTTGGCGGTCTTGAGTGACCGGGTGTCGCAGGGTGGGTAGTGCCGGGCCATGCCCGGCAAAGCGCCATGGTCGGGTTATCGCAACCCATCGACATCGAGAATCAGCGCCATGCGGCCATCTCCGATCAGCGTGGCACCTGCATAGCCGCGCAGGCCGCGGAGGGTTTTGGGCAGCGGCTTGATCACCACCTCCTCGCGACCCCGAACCTGGTCGACCACCAGACCGAAGCGGGCTTCGCCGGCCTGCAGTACCACGATGGTGAGCAGCGGCGAGGACACCGGTTCGACCGCCAGCCAGTGGCGCAGGTCCACCAGCGGCAGGGTGTGCGAGCGGCGATCCAGCACGGCGCGGCCGTCGAACCAGCCCAGCTGCGAGTTGGGGGCGTGCAGGACTTCCATCACGCGTGCCAGCGGCAGGGCATAGACGTCTTCGCCCGCCTGCACGAGCAGGGTGGGCAGGATCGCCAGGGTGAGCGGCACGCGGATCATGAAGCGGCTGCCACGGCCGAGTTCGGACTGGATCTGGATCTGGCCGCTGAGCTCGCGGATGCGCGACTGCACCACGTCCATGCCGACGCCCCGCCCGGAGATATCAGTGACTTCCTGCTTGGTCGAGAAGCCCGGCAGGAACACCAGGTGCAGGCATTCCTCGCTGCTCAGGCGGGCGGCGGCTTCGGGATCGATGAGGCCCTTTTCGCGGGCTTTGGCGCGCAGTCGCTCGGGGTCGATGCCGGCCCCGTCGTCCTGCACCTCGATGCTGACATAGTCGCCTTCCTGCTGTGCCGACAGGCGCACGTGGCCGCTGCGCGGCTTGCCCTGCGCTTCGCGCAGGTCGGGCATTTCCACGCCATGGTCGATCGCGTTGCGGACCAGGTGCACCAGCGGGTCGGCCAGCGCTTCGACGAGGTTGCGGTCGAGTTCGGTGTCGGCCCCGATCAATTCCAGTTCCACTTCCTTCTTCAGGTTGCGGGCGACGTCGCGGGCGACTTTGGGGAAGCGCGAGAACACCTTGCCGACCGGCTGCATGCGGGTACGCATGACCGCCGACTGCAGGCGCGCAGTGGCGATGTCCAGCGTGGACACGGCGCGGTCCAGCTCTTCGTCATGCAGGCGCGCACGCAGGGTTTTGAGGCGGTTGCGCGAGAGCACCAGTTCGCCGATCAGGTTGACGATCGCGTCCAGGCGTTTGGTGTCCACGCGCACGGTGTGTTCGGCTTCGGCGACCGGCTTGGCGGCGG
>NZ_RHPP01000225.1 GCF_003935715.1 Stenotrophomonas sp. 278
AGCCGCTGCAGGGCCAGCCGTACCCGGGCCAGCCGGCACCGCAGGGCGGGTACCCGGCGCAGCAGGGCGTGCCGGGTCAACAGATGCAGGGGCAGCCGGCCATGAGGCCAGCACAAGGTAATTCCACCGGAACTGCTGATGGAGCAAGCAACCGATGAGTCGTCGAAAGGTAAAGGGAGGCGCATTGGCCTTCGTGTCAATGCTGTCGCTGATGTTCTCCGCAGGCGTTTCGGCGCAGGCGGTCGATCACTACGAGTATGAGCAGGACCGCATCTATCCGGTTCGCACCGGCCTGGGTCTCACCACCCAGATCGAACTGAGCCCGAACGAGAAGATCCTCGATTACAGCACCGGCTTCAGCAGTGGCTGGGAGCTGACCCGCCGCGAGAACGTCTTCTACCTGAAGCCGAAGAACGTGGACGTGGACACCAACATGATGGTGCGCACGGAAACCCATTCCTACATCTTCGAACTGAAGGTCGTGGCCACCGACTGGCGTCAGCTGGAACAGGCCCGTCGTGCTGGCGTGCAGTACAAGATCGCCTTCACCTATCCCAGCGATACCGAATTCGGCATCGCCCAGACCGCCGTCGAGGAAGAGGCCAAGCCGCTCCTCAGCACCGAGCTGGCCAAGGATCGTCAGTACAACTTCGACTACTCCTACTCGACCCGCCGCCCGAAGAAGATGGGCTGGCTGATTCCGGTCAACGTGTATGACGACAGCCGTTTCACCTACGTGAAGCTGCCGAACTCGCCCGAGTACAAGACCGGTATTTTCCCGGCAGTGTTCGGCCGTGACGCGGAATATGGTGAGGAGTACGTGGTCAACACCACCGTGGAAGGCAACACCCTGATTGTCCACGGCACTTACCCGTACCTGGTTGTCCGCCATGGCGACAACGTTGTGGGCCTGCGAAGGAACGTGAAGAAATGACCCAGCACAACACTCCGGGCAACGACCCGAACGACAATCGCGACGACGGGCAGGGCCAGTACGGCCACGACAACGTCGATCCGTCCAACCCGTACTTCGGCAACACGCAGGCGCAGGCCGCTCCCAACCTGGACGCGGCAGCACCGCAGCTGCGTTCGGCCGAAGAGCAGCGCCTGAACCGCAAGGCGCTGGCGTTCCTGGGCGGCATTCTGGTGCTGCTGGTGGCCATGGGCTTCCTGCTGTTCCGCAAGGGCAGCTCGGACGACGAGGTCAAGAAGCAGGCCGAAACCACCCGTGCCTCCGCACCGGAAATGCCGCGCCTGGGGCCGGACACGTCTGCCATGGTTCCGCCGGTGCCGACCGAAGAGGCCCAGCCGATCCCGATGCTGCCGCCGCTGCCGGAGCGTGAGCCGGAGCGTGTCAGCGCTTTCAATACGCGTGAGCCGGCCGAGCGTGAAGTCGATCGTGGCCCGAGCCTGCTTGACCGCCGCATTGGCGGCGGTGGTGGCGTGGGCGGTGGCGATGGCAACGGCGCGTCGAACCCGAACGACGAATACAGCAAGATGATGATGGCCGCGATCCAGGCCAGCAACGGCGGTGCGCCGGCCGCTCCGGCCAAGGTCCAGCGTGGGCCGGACGTGGAAGACGTGTCCAACGCGTCCTTCATCCGCTCGCCGGATGCGCTGCTGGTGCGCGGCACCTACCTGCGCTGCATCCTGGAAACCCGCATCATCACCGACTACGCCGGCTACACCTCGTGCCTGCTGACCGAACCGGTCTACTCCATCAATGGCCGCACCCTGCTGCTGCCGAAGGGGTCCAAGATCTACGGTTCGTACGGCGGCGGCCCGGTGGGCGATCGCGTAGAAGTCATCTGGGACCGCATCACCACGCCGAACGGTATTGACGTGGCGATGTCCAGCCCGGGTATCGACGGTCTGGGTGGCGCGGGCCTTCCGGGCCAGTACAGCGCGCACTGGGGCAAGCGCATTGCCTCGGCGCTGATGATCAGCCTGCTGGCCGATGCCTTCAAGTACGCTGCGGCAGAACATGGACCGGAAAGCACCACGGTGACCAACAGTGGCCTGGCCATCCAGTCGCCGTATGAAAGCGCCACCGCGCGTCAGATGGAACGTCTGGCTGGCGAAGCGCTGAGCAACCGTCCGCGTCCGACCGTGACCATCAACCAGGGCACGCGGATCAATGTCTATGTCGCCAAGGACGTCGACTTCACCCAGGTTCTTGGACGCCGTTGACGGATTGACCTGACCATGGATGCAGAAGTGGCCCCCATTGCCCAAGTCTCCAGCGATTTCCTGCGCTATCAGTACGAAGTGCTGGGAATTGCCGAGTACATGAGCTCGCCGGACGTGACGGAAATCTGTATCAACCGTCCCGGCGAGCTGTACCTGGAAACCCGTGCGGGGTGGCAGCGCGTGGAAGTGCCGACGCTCACCTTCGAGCGGGCGCGGCAGTTCTGCACGGCGGTGGTGAACGAAAGCAACACCGGTCAGCGTATTACCGACGCTGACCCGGTGGTGTCGCTGACGTTCCCCACCGGCCAGCGTGCGCAGTTCGTGATCCCGCCGGCGTGCGACGCCGGCAAGGTCTCGATCACCATCCGTCTGCCGTCCAAGCACACCAAAACGCTGAGCCAGTACCACGAGGACGGTTTTTTCAACCAGATCCTGGAACAGGACGGCAGCCTGAGCGAACAGGACCGCGAACTGCTGGAGCTGCGTGCCAGCAAGCAGTACGCGGAGTTCTTCCGGCACGCGGTGAAGTACCGCAAGAACATCGTCGTTTCCGGTGCCACCGGCAGCGGCAAGACCACCTTCATGAAGGCGCTGGTCAACCATATTCCGGACAACGAGCGGCTGGTCACCATCGAGGACGCCCGCGAGCTGTTCCTCACCCAGCCCAACGTGGTTCACCTGCTGTATTCCAAGGGTGGCCAGAGCACCAGCAACGTCACTGCCAAAAGCTGCATGGAAGCCTGCCTGCGCATGAAGCCCGAACGCATCATCCTCGCCGAGTTGCGCGGCGATGAAGCGTTCTACTTCATCCGTAACTGTGCGTCCGGCCACCCCGGTTCGATCACCAGCTGCCACGCCGGCAGCCCGGAACAGACCTGGGACCAGCTGGCGCTGATGGTGAAGGCCTCCACCGAAGGTTCCGGTCTGGAGTTCGACGTGATCAAGCGGCTGCTGATGATGACCATCGACATCGTGGTGCACATCAAGGCTCACGCCGGTTCGCGTTACATCACCGGCATTGATTTCAATCCCGGCCGTGCGCAGGGACAGGAGGGCTGATGCTTCCCGGAATTGAAGCCGCTGCCTGCCAGGACATGGCCGTGCCCATGGACGTGATGCAGCACGTGATCAATGTGGAATCCTCACGCAACCCGTTCGCCATTGGCGTGGTGGGCGGCGCGCTGGCGCGCCAGCCCAAGAAGCTGGATGAAGCGCTGGCCACCGTGCGCATGCTGGAAGAGAAGGGCTACAACTTCTCGGTCGGTCTTGCCCAGGTCAACCGCTACAACCTGGCCAAGTACGGTCTGGACTCGTACGAAAAGGCCTTCCGCCAGTGCGAAAACCTGGTAGCTGGCTCGCGTATTCTGGCCGAATGCTACAAGCGCTCCGGCGGTGACTGGGGCAAGTCGTTCAGCTGCTACTACTCCGGCAACTTCACCACTGGTTTCCGCCACGGCTACGTGCAGAAGATCTACGACTCCATCCAGCGCAGCCAGCGTGTGGCCGCAGTGGGCGGCACCAGCCCGATCGACGTGGTGCCGCGTGGTACCTCCCGCCGCAGCGTCAAGGTCGAGCACCATCCGCAGTTTGATTCGCCGGCTCCGAGCCGCATCATCGCCTCAACCCCCGCCATCGCGGCGGCCTATGCCCAGGCGCAGACGCTGCCGGACGACCCGGCGCGCGCCTTCGTGGTGTATCCGTCCACCAAGGACGCGGTGCGTGGCAGCCTGCTGAACACCGCGGACCAGGCCTTGTCGCGCGTGGTGCTGGGGGCCGTGGACAGGGTGATGCCTCAGCCTGCCGCCGCGCCCCAGCAGCTGCCCGTGCCGCAGGCACCGTCGC
>NZ_RHPP01000226.1 GCF_003935715.1 Stenotrophomonas sp. 278
GGGCAGGAGCAGGCTTGGCCGCGGCCTTGGCCGGGACAGACTTGGCCGGTGCCGGCGGTGCCGGCTTCGGTGCGGACTTCACTACAGGTGCTGCGACCGGCTTGGCGGCCGGCTTGGATGCAACGGGCTTGCTGGCAGGCTTGGCCGGTGCCGGCTTGGCCGCTGCCTTTTTGACCGGCGCGGGCTTGGCCGCCGGCTTTACGGGTACTTTGGCGGTCTTGGCCGGAGCGGCCGCCTTCTTTGCCGGAGCCTTGGCGACCGGCTTGGGCGCAGCCTTCTTCGCCACGACCGGCTTGGTGGCCGGCTTCTTGACCGGTGCCTTGGCAGCGGACTTCGCCGGAGCCGCCTTCTTGGCGGACTTGGCCGGAGCGGCCACCTTCTTTGCCGGAGCCTTCGGAGCCGGCTTGGCAGCCGCCTTCTTGGCCACGACCGGCTTGGTCGCCGGCTTCTTGGCAACGGACTTGGCCGCCTTCTTTGCTACAGGCTTGGCGGTTTTCTTGGCGGCCTGGACGGCCTTCTTTGCAGTTTTTTTAGCAGCCACGAAACGCTCTTCCTTGGTTTCCCCCGGGGCCCGGGAAAGCGGGCCTTTATAGCCTACCCGACCCGCAGCAGCAACCACGTGACGGACTCCGTTCATGCGCGGAGCCGCCTGCGGTGACATCGGGCCCCGGATGGGGGTGGACCGACGTGCGCAGTTCGGTACCTGACCCGGCACCTTCGGTACCGGGGCGGCCCGCCGCACACCGGGCGCGGACGGGACCAACAGCCCATCCTGCGACAAATGCGGCCTTCATGCCAACTGCTCTAAGATGGTCAGGTGATCTCACGTCTGCTCATCGCCCTGCTCCGCTTCTACAAGCGCTTCATCAGCCCGCTGCTGGGACCGCGCTGCCGCTTCATGCCCAGCTGTTCTGAATACGCCATGCAGGCCATTGCCGTGCACGGCCCCGCGCGCGGCAGCTGGCTGGCCGCAAAGCGCCTGGGGCGCTGCCATCCCTTCCATCCCGGCGGTATCGACGAGGTGCCCCCGCGCACTGATCGCGCCGCCTGCCGCTGCACAGGAAACCACTGAAATGTCTTCCACGCTCATCGTCAACGCCCGTCTCGTCAACGAAGGCACCATCACCCAGGGCGACCTGCGCATCGAGAACGGCCGCATCGCGCAGATCGGCTCGGGGCTGGAAGCGCGCCCCAGCGAGACCGTGGTCGATGCCGCCGGCCGCTGGCTGCTGCCCGGCATGATTGATGACCAGGTGCACTTCCGCGAACCCGGCCTGACCCACAAGGGCGACATCGCCACCGAATCTGCGGCAGCCGTGGCCGGTGGCCTGACCAGCTTCATGGACATGCCCAACACCAACCCGCCGACGTTGAATGCCGCTGCGCTGCAGGCCAAGTACGATGCCGCTGCCGGTCGTGCCCGTGCGAACTACGGCTTCTACATGGGAGCCAGCAACGACAACCTCGCCGACATCCAGATTCTGGATCCCAAGACCGCACCGGGCATCAAGGTGTTCATGGGCGCTTCCACCGGCAACATGCTGGTCGACAACCCGGACACCCTGGACGCGATCTTCCGCGACGCCCCCACCCCGATCATCACCCACTGCGAAGACACGCCGATGATCGATGCCAAGGCCAGGGAGTACGCCGAAAAATACGGCGATGCGCTCAGCGCCGAACAGCATCCGGACATCCGCTCGCGCGAGGCCTGCCTGAAGTCCTCGCAGCTGGCGGTGTCGCTGGCGAAGAAGCACGGCACGCGCCTGCACGTGCTGCATATTTCCACTGCTGATGAACTGGCCCTGTTCGAAAAAGGCCCGTTGATCCGCGCCGATGGCAGCCGCAAGCAGATCACGGCGGAAACCTGCATCCACTTCCTGCGTTTCGACCGCACCGATTACGCCCGCCTGGGCAATCTGATCAAGTGCAACCCGGCCATCAAGGAAGTCAGCGACCGCGAGGCGCTGACCCAGGCCGTGGCCGACAACGTCATTGACGTGCTGGCCACCGACCATGCGCCGCACACCTGGGAAGAGAAGCAGAAGCCGTACGCGCAGGCACCGTCGGGCCTGCCGCTGGTGCAGTACGCACTGGTGGCTGCACTGGAACTCGTGCACGAAGGCAAGCTGAGCATCGAACAGGTAGTGCAGAAGTTCGCCCACGCGCCGGCGCAGCTGTTTGACGTCAGCCAGCGCGGCTACCTGCGCGAAGGCTACTTCGCCGACCTGGTGCTGGTGGAGGACGTGCCGTTCACGGTGAAGCGCGAAGACATCCTCTCCAAATGTGGCTGGTCGCCGTTCGAAGGCATGACCTTCCGTTCGCGCATCGCCTCGACCTGGGTCAACGGTGAACTGGCCTGGGACGGCGCGGCCCTGGTGGGCGCGCCGAACGGCCAGCGCCTGAGCTACGACCGCTGATGCGGGCATGGGTGATGGGGCTGGGCCTGCTGGCCCTTGCCCCGGTGGCGGCGACCGCGCTGCTGCCCTCTCCCGCGCTGGCCCAGGCCGACACCCGCGTGGTGTTTCCGGCCAGCGCTTCGCAGGGCGCGATGGTGATCGGCAAGGTGCCGCCGGGCAGCACCGTGACGTACGCCGGCCGCACGCTGCGGGTGAGCGGGTACGGCAGCGTGGTGTTCGGCATTGGACGCGACGAAAAGGGCCCGTTGCAGGTTGCGGTGCAGCGCCCGGATGGCAGTACGGAAACGGCGCGGATTGCCGTGACACTACGCGACTGGCCGGTCGAGCGCGTCAACGGCGTGCCACCGAAAACGGTGAATCCACCGCCGGCGATTGCCGAGCGGATCAAGCGTGAGCAGGCACAGGTGACCGCCGCGCGGGCCCGCGATGACAATCGCGCCGACTTCGCGCAGGCTTTCATCTGGCCGGTGCAGGGACGGATCAGCGGGCGTTTCGGCAATGCACGGGTGTACAACGGCCAACCCGGCTCAGGTCATTCGGGCATGGATATCGCAGTGCCGACCGGTACGCCGGTGAAGGCTCCGGCGGCAGGTGTGGTCACCTTTGCCGGCCCGGATCTTTACCTGACCGGCGGCACGTTGCTGCTGGACCATGGGTTTGGCATCAGCTCGAACTTCCTGCACCTGTCGCGGATCGACGTGAAGGTTGGCGATCGGGTGGAACAGGGTCAGGTGATTGCTGCGGTGGGTGCCACCGGGCGGGCGACCGGGCCGCATCTGCATTGGGGCATGAACTGGTTTGATACGCGGATTGATCCGCTGCTGGTGCTCGAAAGAACGCCGTAGAGCCACGCCCTGCGTGGCTGCGATCCGGTCTGACACCGCGACGCCACGCAGGGCGAATTTACGTGCACAGGATCATGGCGTTGACACGCATGGCGTGTCACTACGATCCATGGTCGCCCGGGTTTGGTGGTCGCGCGGGGGTTCGGTTCATCCGGGGACCTGTAGGGACGCGCCATGCGCGTCCAACGGGATGTCACCCGCGCCCGGCCCACCAGGTGCGCAACAACGTCCGCAACGGCGTGGCCTGCGGCACGCGGCCTTCGGCAAACGCCTGCAGCCGCGTGCGTGCCAATGACGCATACATGCGGCGCGGGCGCGGACCGGCCACCCGAGCCGGCCACGACTGCAGCAGCTGCGCGGCATAACGCAGCGGCGCATTGCCATCATCCTGCGCCAGTAGCGAACGCGGCACCGCCGCCACGCCGGCTTCCTGCAGCCGCTGGCTCAAGGTCTGCAACAGCACCGGCGTGGCCACATCGCCCCGCGCCGGCGTGTCAAACATCACCGCTTCCACGGCGGCCACGGCGGCGGCATAGGCCTTCAACGCCTGCTGTGCCTGCGCGGCATCCACCGGTACCGCACGCGCTTCCACCAGGTCCGGCAGCGTATGCGCCAGCTCGGCCCACGGGGCGCGCACCGGTTCCAGCAGACGGCCCAGCGGGTGC
>NZ_RHPP01000227.1 GCF_003935715.1 Stenotrophomonas sp. 278
GCCGGGTACTGCAGCGCGAACAGCGCCTCGGGGAAGCCGCCGAAATCGTGGATGGTCGGCGGCTGCGGGTGCGCGCCCACCGCTGGCTGGTAGGTCAGCCAGTGCGCCGAGGCCATCACGATCGCCCGCGGCCGGGGCAGCTGCGCGGCCAGCTCGGCCAGGCGCACGCCGACCTGACCCGGGTTGAGGGCGGTCATCGGTGAACCGTGGGAGATGTACAGCGACGGCAGGCGGGACATGGGGGGCTCCGGGGGGTTCCAGGAGCTCAGGTTATTGCCGCCATCAATGGCGATAAATAGCCACCGTCGGGCAGATTCGTTCCGAATGTAGAACGTAGAGCCGGGCTTGCCCGGCTGGGGCGTTACCGATGCCGCGTAGAGCCGGGCTTGCCCGGCTGGGTCCACCGGTAAAGCCTCAGCGGGGCAAGCCCCGCTCTACGGTTCCTGCGCCACCGGACGGTTCCTCCCCCGCCGGAAGGTTCCTGCGCCACCGGACGGTTCTTCCGCCCCCGGTCAGGTCGCTTCCGCCTCGGTCTCCAACCGCCCGATCACATCGGCCAGCGGGGCCGGACGTCCAAGCAGGAAGCCCTGTACCTGGTCACACCCATGTGCGGCCAGCCACTGCTGCTGGCCTGGCGTTTCCACGCCCTCGGCGATGATGGTCAGGCCCATGCTGTGACCCAGCGACAACAGCGCGCGGCAGATCGAGGCATTGCGTGGGTTGCTCTCCACATCGGCGACGAAGCTGCGGTCGATCTTCAGGATGTCCAGCGGCAGGTGCTGCAGGTAGGACATGTTCGAGTAACCGGTGCCGAAGTCATCCAGCGAAATGCAGATGCCCTGCTCGTGCAGGCGCTGCATGGTCTGCTTGGCCTGGGCGGGTTTGCGCATCAGGCTGCTTTCGGTCAGTTCCACGTGCAGCGCGCCACGCGACAGGTTGAACTCCTGGCAGGCGCGGGTGAACTCGGCCACCAGGTCGCTGTTGAAGAACTGCACCGCCGACACGTTCACCGCGATCGGCAGCTCCCAGCCCGCATCCACCAGCTGCCGCTGCGCCTGTGCCGCTTCGCGGATCACCCAGCGGCCCAGCGCCAGGATCAGGCCGGTGTCCTCGCACAGCTGGATGAACTCGCCCGGTGGGATGAAACTGCCGTCCGCCTGCGGCCAGCGCAGCAGCGCTTCCAGCGCCGCCGGGGTGCCGTCGGCGGCATGGCAGATCGGCTGGAAATACAGCTGGAACTCGCTGTCGATGGCGCTGTGGATGCGCCCGGCCAGGCGCAGGCGTTCGGCCAGCCGCGAACTCACCGTGCTGTCATACCACGCGATCACGCTGCCTTCGTCGCGCGCCGCATGCGCGGCCTGCGCCGCCATGCCGATCACCTGCTCCGCGCTGATCACATCGCCTTCGAACCTCACCGCCACGCCGATGCGCGGCTCGAACTGATGCAGCCAGTCCTGTCCGCGCACGGGCTCGGACACCGTCTGCACCAGCGTGTCCAGCGCGCTCTGGCGTTCGTGGTCGTCGCGGATGGCGAAGATGAAATCTTCCGCCGGCTGGAACGCCAGCAGGCCGTAGCGCACGCCCAGGCCGCCGAGGCGCTTGGCCATGGCCTGCAGCACCACGTCGCCGACCTCGCTGCCCAGGGTGTCGGCCACCAGCTGCAGGCCGCGGAACTGCACATAGGCGATGGTGTAGCTGCCGCCCTCCTCGTCCAGCTGCGCGGCCAGCGCGCGCGTGTTGAGCAGGCCGGTGGCGACGTTGTGGGTGGCGTGGTACGCGAGGTCGCGCTCGTAGGCGAGCCGCTCGCTGACATCCTCGGCCAGCACCAGGCAGGCCTGGCGACCATCGAAATCGAGCCGGGCCAGGTGCGCGCGCACCTCGAACACGGTGCCGTCCTTGCGCCGGTGCAGGCGCACCTGGGCATCATGGGTCTCACCCGGTGCGGCGTTGGCGATGGCCTGGCGGATCTCGTCCCAGCCTTCGCGCGGACGGATGTCGAGGATGCTCATCGACAGGAATTCTTCGCGGCTGTAACCGTACTGGGTCACGGCCGCTTCGTTGACCTCCAGGAACCGCAGCGTGTCCGGGTCGAATACCCAGAACGGAGCCGGGTTGCGGTCGAACAGCAGGCGGAACTGGCGCTCGGCCTGCTGCGCGCGGGCCAGGATCTCGATGCGGTCGCTGACATCGGTAAGCGCACCGATCATGCGCCGCTCACCGTCGGCGGTTTCCACCTGCTGGCCGCGCGCGGACAGCCAGCGCACCTTGCCGCCGGGCAGCACCAGCCGGAACATTTCATCGAGCACGCCGTTGTTGGCGAACGCCACATGGAATGCGTCCTGCAGCCGGTGCGCGTCCTCACGGTGCACACGGTTGAAGAAATCCGCCACCGGCAGGCTGTCGATCGGGATGTTGAAGATCTGCCGTGCCATCGGCGACCAGCGCAGCAGGGAGGCGTCCTCGTCCACCGTCCAGGTGCAGATCTGCGCGATCTGGTGCGCCATGCGCAGCTCCGCATGGCCGGTGCGCAGCTCCTCGCTCATCGCATGCTGCCGGCGGGTGGCGCGGCGCAGGCTCAGGTAGACCAGGGCGAATGCCCCCAGGTAGAGCAGGACCAGGCCAGCCGAGGCATATACGTAGGGCCACCATGCCGCGAGCACGTCGCGGCGACCCAGTCCCGCATACACGCCGAGCGGGTAGTCGCCCAGCGTGGTCAGGGTGGAGATGCGCTCCACGTTGTCCACCGGGCTGTATTCGATGCCCAGCGGCAGCACCGCGTCGCGGCCGAGCCGGTCGCGGTGCTTGAGCCCGAAGCGCTTGCCGATCGCCGCCGCGCGATCCGGGCTGCGCGCCAGCATGTAGCCGCCGCCGTCGGTGATCGAAATCACCCCGTCGCTGCCCACGTCCAGGCCGTTGATGATCGCCTGCAGCTCACGGGTACGCAGCCGGCTGAGAAGCCAGCGGTTCTCCCCCATGCGCAGCGCCAGCGGCAGCACCCAGTCCTGCGCGGCGGTCTGCTGGGGTGGCCCCAGGTACAGGCGGCTGTTCTGTCCACGGTTGCTGTCCACCGCCCACAGAGGCAGATGAAGATCGCCGCTGCCGCTGGTCAGCGCGCGCCCGAACTCGTCCACCACCACGATGCTTTCCAGTTCCTGGTGGCGCGCGAGCACGCCGCGCACCGATTCATCCAGCAGGTCCGGGGCCTGGGCCGGCACCCGCTCGAACAGCTGCGCGCCGTCGGCGGCAATCCCGCGCATGGCGCGCTCCAGGTTGCGCAGCTCCAGCCGCAGCAGGCGCTGGGTGCCGGCGGAGATGGCCGTGCTCTGTCGCTGCGCGGCTTCCTGGCGGCGCTGGTAGTCGTTGGCGAGCATGACCGCCAGGCCCACGGCCAGCAGCATGCCCAGGCCAACGCCCAGCCACACCAAGGTCCGCAACGGTCGCGCCATGGCGCGGTTCATCGCGGGCATTGCCTGACACTCCCCCACGCAGCTGACGACATGAAAACAATTCCCGAGTCCTGCAGACGAGAGCGGCCAATGTCTCAATTTCTTGATGCGGCTCCGGCCGATTCCCCGTCGGCCAGGCCTTGGCACGCCTGTACCGGCCCAGCATGCACCAGCCCGCGGCGCACGGAAAGGTCTGTGACGGTATTCACATAACTGGCGACAACACAACCGGCCACAGCTCCCGCCACACAAGGGCAGTTGCGGCCGCAACCACGGGTTTAGACTTGGTGGTTTCCCGTTGCCTGAGAAGTTGCATGTCCAAGCTGCGCCGCCCCACCCTGATGCTCGCCATTGCCGCCAGCCTGTCGCTGGGCCTGGCTGCCTGCGACCGCGAGGCCGCGCCCCCGGCCGCCGCCC
>NZ_RHPP01000228.1 GCF_003935715.1 Stenotrophomonas sp. 278
GCCCCCCCGCTCGCTTGCTGCGCGGGCCAAGCGCGGGGCCCCGGGCCGGGGTCCCGGGGGGCGCCCGGGGGGGGGGCCGCCCGGGGGGGGGGGGGGGCCGGCCAACGGCCGGCGCTACCGGAGAATCCGAACCGACGACCTGTTTAGTTATGTTATACCCTATCGCGCCCATCCCGGACCGTACCTTGTCCTCATCCCCTCGCCTGACCTCCATCGACCAGTTGCGCGGCACGGTCATCGTGCTGATGCTGCTGGACCATGTCCGCGAGACGTTCTATCTGCACCATCAGGTGCCGGACCCGATGCCGGTGGACGAGGTGGAGCCGGCACTGTTTGCGAGCCGTCTGCTGGCGCATCTGTGTGCCCCGGTCTTCGTTCTGCTGACGGGGCTGTCGGCCTGGCTGTACGGCAGCGGCCAGGCCGATCCGCGTCGCGCGGCTTCCACGTTCCTGCTCAAGCGCGGCCTGTTCCTGATCGCCCTGGAACTGGTGGTGGTCAATTTCGCCTGGACCGGGCAGTTTCCGCCCAGCGTGATCTACCTGCAGGTGATCTGGGCCATCGGCCTGAGCATGGTGGCGCTGGCCGGCCTGCTGTGGCTGCCACGCGCGGCGCTGGCGCTGCTGGCGCTGGTGCTGATCGCCGGCCACAACCTGCTCGATGGCGTCCATGTCGACGGCAACGGGGTCATGGCGGTGCTGTGGAAGGTGCTGCACCAGCGCGACTGGATCGAGCTCGGCGAGGTCCTGCGCCTGCGCACCTCCTATCCGGTGCTGCCGTGGTTCGGCGTCATCGCGCTGGGGTACGTGCTGGGTCCGTGGTTCATGCGCGGCGGCGATGCGCGGGTCCGCCAGCACCGGTTGCTATGGGCCGGCGGGGGAGCGCTTCTGGGATTCGGATTGCTGCGCGCGCTGAATGTCTACGGCGACCACCCGTGGCAGTCGTCTGCCGATGCCGGCGTGGCCGTGATGAGCTTCCTGAATGTCACCAAATATCCGCCTTCGCTGCTGTTCCTGCTGCTGACCCTGGGCCTGGGGCTGTTGCTGCTGCGTCTGTACGAGCAACCTGAAGTGGCACGGCGGCTGGCACCGCTGGCCGACATCGGGGCGGCACCGATGTTCTTCTACCTGGTGCACCTGTATGTGTTGAAGCTGCTGTACGTGGCGGCGGTGGCGCTGTGGGGGACAAACCATGGGACGTATTTCGGGGTCGACCAGGTCTGGCAGCTGTGGGCGATCACGGCGGTGCTGGCGGTGGCGCTGTACTGGCCGACCCGGGCGTTCGCGCGGTTGAAGGCACGGCGGAAGGATCTGGTGTGGCTGCGGTACCTGTGACACCGCAACGACCAACGGTCGTGGCCTACCGGTCCGATCACCCGTAGAGCCACGCCCTGCGTGGCTGCGCGATGCCGGATCTGGCGTCATGCGGTGCCGGGTCTGGTCGAAGCCACGCAGGGCGTGGCTCTACGGGCCGTTGGGGTGATAATCGCCGGCTGCTTGTGTCGCTTCTGCCCCGATGACCGCTACTGCCCTGCCCGCCACCGACGACTTCCTTGGCCACCCCAAGGGCGTTTACGTCTGCTTCTTCACCGAGATGTGGGAACGGTTCTCCTTCTACGGGATGAAGGCGCTCCTGCTGCTGTACCTGACCAAATACCACCTGTTCGGCGACAAGGCCGGCCTGGACCTGCTGGGAGCCTATGGCGGGCTGGTGTACTGCATCCCGGTGTTTGGTGGCCTGCTGGCTGACCGCTGGCTCGGCATGCGCAAGGCGGTGGTGTTCGGCGGGGTGCTGCTGGTGCTCGGGCACCTGGGCATGGCGTTCGAAGGCCACGAGGCAACCCGGGTCAACGGCGAGGTGGTCCGCGACACCACCGCTCTGGGCGTGACCTACCTGTCACTGGCGCTCATCATCATGGGCGTGGGCTTTCTCAAGCCCAACATCTCCACCATCGTCGGCAAGCTCTATCCGGCCAACGATCCGCGCCGCGATTCCGGTTTTTCGCTGTTCTACGCCGGCATCAACCTGGGGGCCCTGTTCGCCTCGCTGGTGTGCGGCTTCCTCGGCGAAGCCTATGGCTGGAAGTATGGCTTCGGTGCCGCCGGCATCGGCATGGTGGTCGGCCTGGCCATGTTCCTGTGGGGGCAGAAGTACCTGCAGGGTCACGCCGAACCCAGTGACGCCACCGCGTTGCGCGAACGCGTGGCCGGCGTGCCCCGCGAATGGGCGATCTATATTGTCGCCGTGCTCGGCGTAATACCGGTGGCGGCACTCATGTGGGCTGCCGCCAACGGTGCCTTCGCACTGGGAGGCGAAATCAGCCTGGCGCTGCTGCTGATGGTCGTGGTGCTGGGCGGCGTGCTGCTGTGGTTCGCCTGGTTCACCGGGACCCGCTGCACGCCGGTGCAGCGCCAGCAGATGATTGCGTTGATGGCACTGATCTTCATGGCGCTGGTGTTCTTCACCCTGTACGAGCAGACCTACGGCTCCTGGGTGACCTTCACCGACCGCATGCTGACCAAAGATCTGGTGCCTTCGCTGGTTATCCAGGGCGGCACGCCGCTGCCGTGGTCGATCGCCTCGCTGCTGCTGGCACCGCTCGGCTTCGTGGTGGCCGCGCGGCTGTCCGAACGGAACCCCGGCTCCAGTGCACCGCGCACGCTGTTCATCGCGATCGTGGCGTTGATGCTGGTCATGCTGATCCGCGACTGCCTGGTGATTCCGCAGACCGCCGGCTCGCTCACCTACCTGGGCGGCCTCTTCCTGGTGGTCCTGGCCCCGCTGTTCGCCGCGCTCTGGGCCTGGCTGGACCGCCGCCGCCTGGACCCGAACAAGCCGCTGAAGTCCTCCTTCGGGCTGATCTTCGGAGCCCTGTCCTTCGTGCCACTGGCACTGGCCGCACAACAGGTCGGGGCGACCGGGCAGATGGCCAGTGTCTGGTGGCTGGTACTGGCCTACCTGGTACTGGAGATCGGCGAGATGTGCCTGTCGCCCGTCGGCCTGTCGGCCGTGACCCAGCTGGCTGCGCCGCGCGTGGTCAGCCTGATGATGGGCACCTGGTTCCTCGCTACGGCCTTCTCGGAAACCCTGGCCGCGCTGTTCGGCAAGCTGGCCGCGATCGAGGTGCCGGAGGGCGAAACGATGAACATCGCCACCGCCGCCGCCAGTTACGAGCATCTGTTCTGGCTGCTGATGTGGATCGGCCTGGGCTGTGCCGCGGTGGCCCTGGTCTGCTCGCCTCTGCTGAAACGGATGATGCACGGGGTGAAGTGAGACGGCCAGCACATGCACATAAACGTTTCCTAACACCATTCGACTTGATCACACTTTTCATTTATTGAAATTAGTTGCAGATACAGCAACCCCGACGGTCTCCACCATGTCGCTCCCCTGCGTGCCAGCCCCTGGCCCGACAGGACGCAGTGCGCCGCAGGCGCGCGCGTTTCCCATTGCGTTCATGGAGCCTCCAATGTCCCATCCCCTTCCGCACCGCAAGGTGCTTGCCTCGTTTATTGCACTGGCGCTGACGACAGGCACGACCCTGCCCGTCCATGCTGCCGATGACATCGACTGCAAGATCGATCCCGACCACAGCACGTGTACCGATGAAAACGCCTCGGGCAGCAAGTTGCCCTGGATACTTGGTGGCGTGGCACTGGCTGCCGCAGCCGCTGCTGGTGGCGGTGGCGGCGGCGGTGGCAGCGACCACGGCGG
>NZ_RHPP01000229.1 GCF_003935715.1 Stenotrophomonas sp. 278
GTCGGCACGGCCCAGCGCGCGGGCGGCTTCGCGGGTGAAGCCGGCAATGCACTCGTCCACGGTCATGCGGAACAGGGTGGCGGCCATGTTCATGGCCAGCAGCGGGCTGGTCAGCGGTGACGTGCCCGGGTTGCTGTCGGTGGCCAGCGCCAGCGGCACACCGGCAGCGCGTAGTGCGGCCAGCGGGGGCAGGGTGGTGTCGCGGGTGAAATAGAACGCGCCGGGCAGCAGCACGGCGACCGTGCCTGCAGCGCGCATGGCGGCGATACCGTCGGCATCCAGATGTTCGATATGGTCCGCCGACAGCGCGCCGTAGCGCGCGGCCAGCGCCGCGCCGTGCTGGTTGCTGAGCTGCTCGGCGTGGATTTTCACCGCCAGCCCGTGCTGGCGCGCGGCAACGAACACCTGTTCGGCCTGGGCCGGGCTGAAGGCGATGTTCTCGCAGAACACATCGACCGCTTCGGCGAGTTGCTGCGCGGCCACCGCGGGAATCATCACCGAGCAGACTTCATCGATGTAGTCCTGCGCGTCACGCCCGGGCGGTACCGCATGCGCGCCGAGGAAGGTGGGCACCACCTCCACCGCACGCGCCTCGGCCAGTTGGCGCGCGACCCGCAGCTGCTTGCTCTCATCTTCGAGCGTGAGTCCGTAGCCGGACTTGATCTCCACCGTGGTCAGACCCTCGGCCAGCATCGCGTCCAGTCGCGGCAGGCTCTGCGCAAGCAGTTCAGCGTCACTGGCGGCGCGGGTGGCGCGCACCGTGGAGACAATGCCGCCGCCAGCGCGGGCGATGTCGGCATAGCTCACACCCTGCAGGCGCTGCTCGAACTCGCCGGCGCGGTTGCCGGCGTAGACCAGGTGGGTGTGGCAGTCGATCAGCCCCGGGCTGACCCAGCGACCGCCGGCGTCGATGCGGCGGGCAGGGTGAAGGTGGGTGTCGCTGCCGGCGGGACCGACGTGAACAATGCGACCCTGGTGGGCGGCCATCACGCCGTTCTCGATGATGCCCAGGCCGGGGCCGTCCAGCGTCATCAGGTTGGCGTGGGTCCAAACGGTGTCACAGTACACGGCAGCCACCACATCAGCTCATATGTCTATACAATATAGGCGACGCTTCCAGGATGTCCAGTGATGCCTGAAACCCCCACCTCCACCGTCGCCTTTCATGCACAGCACGCGCTGCTGCCGCAGGGCTGGTCCCGTGATGTGCGCATTGTCGGCCGCGGCAGCACGCTGGAGCAGGTGCAGGCCGGCCTGCCGGCACAGGAAGGAGACATCTTGTTGGCCATCGCGCTGCCCGGGCTGGGCAACCTGCACAGTCACGCCTTCCAGCGGGGAATGGCCGGCCTGACCGAGATCGGCGGACGAAGTGGCGACAGCTTCTGGAGCTGGCGTGAGCTGATGTACCGGTTTCTGGCGCATCTGCAGCCAGACGCCGTGCAGGCGATTGCCGAGCAGGCCTATGTGGAGATGCTCGAGTCGGGTTTCACCCGGGTGGGCGAGTTCCACTACCTGCACCACGCCGCTGATGGCACGCCGTATGCCGACCGCGCCGAGATGGCCGCGCGCATCGCGGCTGCCGCAGAGGGCAGTGGCATTGGTCTGACCCTGCTGCCGGTGTTCTACGCGCATGCCGACTTCGGGGGCGCGCCGCCGAACCCGGCGCAGCGCCGCCTGATCCACGACGTGGAGGGTTTTGCCGAACTGCTGGCGGGGTGCCGGCGGGCGCTGCACGGCCAGGACGATGCCGTGCTCGGCATTGCCCCGCACAGTCTGCGCGCGGTGACGGGGCAAGAGCTGTCCGCCTTGCTGCCGCTCAACGCCGGCCCGGTGCACATCCACATTGCCGAACAGACCCGTGAAGTGGACGCCTGCGTGGCCTGGAGCGGGCTGCGCCCGGTGCGCTGGCTGTACGAACATGCGCCGGTCGACGCGCGCTGGTGCCTGGTGCACGCCACCCACGTGGATGCCGATGAAGTGCAGCGCATGCTGGCCAGCCAGGCGGTGGTGGGGCTGTGCCCGATTACCGAGGCCAACCTGGGCGACGGCCTGTTCCCGATGCCGGCCTTCGCGCAGGGCGGCGGGCGCTTCGGCGTCGGCTCGGATTCCAATGTGCTGATCGATGCCGCCGAGGAACTGCGTCTGCTCGAATATGGCCAGCGCCTGCAGCTGCGCGGCCGCAATGTGCTGGCCCCGCAGGAAGGAACGTCCAGCGGGCGCTGGCTGTTCCAGCAGGCCCTGCAGGGCGCGGCGCAGGCGTTGGGAGTGGGCCAGGGCCTGCAGCCGGGCGCGCCGGCCGATGTGGTCGAGCTGGACCCGCAGCACCCGGCGCTGATCGCGCGCGAGGGCGATGTCTGGCTTGACAGCTGGGTGTTCGCCGCACGTAATGGTGCCGTGCGCTCGGTGTGGCGTGGCGGCCGGCAATGGGTCCGGCAGGGGCGTCACCTGCACCGTGACGCAGTGGCTGCACGTTTTGCGACCGCGCTGCGCGGCGTACTGCAGGCCGCGCGTTGAACACCCGCCCCGTGACTCGATAGACCAGGATTTCCGTGTGACGGGTACCAAAGCACCGACTCTCAACCAGCGCATCCGCGAGGATCTGGAAAGCCGCATCCTCAGCGGGCAGTGGCCGCCGGGCTTTCGCATCCCGTACGAGCATGAACTGATGGAGCAGTACGCCTGCTCGCGCATGACGGTGAACAAGGTGCTCACTGCGCTGGCCGAAAGCGGCATGATCGAGCGCCGTCGTCGCGCCGGTTCGTTCGTCGCCCGGCAGCCACCGCACCTGGAACAGGTGGCGTTGGAGATTCCCGACATCGCGATGGCCGTCGGCGCGCGCGGGCACACCTACAGCTATCAGATGCTTGATCGCGCGCACCGTCGCGCGGACCCGGCCAGCGAGGAGGAAATGGCGTTATCGGGCGGACGCATGCTGCTGGCGATCCGTTGCCTGCACCTGGCCGATGGCCAGCCCTTCGCGCTGGAGCATCGGCTGATCAACCCGGCCGGCGTGCCCGAAGCGCTGGATGTGGATTTCGAGGTGATGGCACCGGGCAGCTGGTTGCTGCAGAACGTGTCATGGACGCGTGCCCAGCACCGGATCAGTGCCTGGGGCGCGGATGCGCCGGCGGCAGCGCTGCTGAAGGTGAAGGTGGGAACGGCTTGCCTGGTGATCGACCGTCACACCTGGCGTGGAGAACAGCCCATTACCCGGGTCAAGCAGATGTTCTTGGGCGACGCCTGGGACCTGGTCGCCCGCTTCGCGCCTGGGGCGCGCTAAGCGACCCATGTAGAGCCGGGCTCTGCCCGGCTGCTCCTGGCGCGCGCGAACGGCAGCGGGGCAAGCCCCGCTCTACGTTTGATCACGACGTGGCGCACTGCCTCCACCGTACTGGCTCTTCCGTGCCCAGTCGTGGATTGAGCTGGATCCGCACGGTGCGCAGCGCCGGGTAACGCTTCACCTCGGTGCAGATCCGCGGCCACACCGCGTCGATCTCCTCGCTGCGGTTGACCGCCAGGGTCTGGCTGGTCTGCCAGAACGCACTCAGCACGCCAGTCTGGCGGCCCACGTTCTGGGCCAGCTCGCGGCGGTACTGGGCGAGGGTAGCGGCATCGGGGTCACCGTCGGTGCCCAGGATGCTGCCTGCTGCGGGATGATGGGCGGCAGCGGTGGCCGGCACGGGAACCGCCTGCGCTGGCGTGGCCGGTGC
>NZ_RHPP01000022.1 GCF_003935715.1 Stenotrophomonas sp. 278
GCCGCAGCCCGTCCGGGCACCGCCGCCGACGCGACCACGCTCGACGCGCTGCAGGTGACCGCCAGCGCCGGGATCACCGCCACGGCCGTCGACGCCAAGCGGCGCTCGTCGGTGCTGGTGGACTCCATCGACCAGGAGAGCATCCAGGTCACCAGCCAGGAAAACTCCATCGCCCAACGCCTGGTGGTGGCACCCGGCGTCAGCCTGATGCGCGACGAAGACCAGCCGCGCTACGTCACCGTGCGCGGCATCGCCGCCAATCTCAACAGCACCACGCTCGACGGCATCACCATGGCCTCGGTCGGCGATGAAGGCGGCGGCGAGCGCAAGATCAACCTGCAGCTGATTCCGAACGACATCGCCGCGCGCATCGACATCTTCAAGACCTTCAGCGCCGAGCAGAACCCGGACAGCATCGGTGCCGGCATCAATCTGGTCAGCGGCAGCGCGTTCGACAAGCCGCGCAACTCGCTGCATGTGGACGGCAGCGTCAATTATCATGCGCTGAGCAACGATGACGGCCACAACAGCCTCTCGCAGACGACCGACCGCTGGGGCAGTGGCCTCAGCGGCACGTACAGCACCACCTTCGGCAGCAGCGACCAGTTCGGCATCACCTTGTCGGCCCGCAACCAGGACTTCCAGACCTCGCAGAACAAGCTCTTCCAGAGTTCGCAGCAGTTCTTCGACGACCAGGGCAACTACATCACCGGTCCGCTGCCGGAGCAGGGCTGGAACGGCATGTCCGCGCCGAACAACTTCGCCTACTACGCCGACAACCGCTGGATCCGCACCTACGGTGGCTCCGCCAAGCTGGAATGGATGCCCAGCGACAGCCCCTTCCGTGCCTCGGTGCTGATGTACAACTACGGCATGGAAGAGCGCCGCACCGAGAACGGCTACGAGTTCATCACCCAGCGCAACGTCACCGACCAGACCCCAGTGTCCGGTACCAAGGGCATCGATTCGCTCAATGTCATCTTCGAAAACAAGGTCTGGGCCCGCAACAACCGTGGCGTGCTCGGTGGCATCGAGTGGGAGCAGGACAACCAGTGGCTGGCCCTGCGCGGCGGCTACACCCGTGATCGCATCAACGCGCACGGCCGCAGCACCCGCCTCACCGCCAAGCCGGTCGGCCAGAGCCTCACCTATGCCTCCCCGGGCGTAGGAGAGATCTACAACATCACCGGCCTGAGCGACCCGGGCATCATCGACAGCGCCCGTTACGACCTCAACAGCGCCAACGAGTCGCAGACCTACGGTACCGCCGAAGTACGTGATGTGCGCCTGGACCATCGCTGGAACGTCGGCCCGGATGCACGCGGCTTCGGCATCGCCAGCGGCCTGGAGTACAAGCGCCTGGAAGTGGAGAGCGACATCACCCGCCGCAACAACGTGGCCGGCGGTGACTTCAGCGACTACCTGTACCAGCCGGGCTTCCGCTATCCGAAGTCGCAGTACGCGCTGCCGTTCTTCGACTACCACGCCTTCATGGGCAACGGTGGCTGGGACGCGCTGCCGGTGGACCAGACCGGCTCCACCTACTCCAGCCTGGCTTCGGACTTCCGCTATCTGGAAACGGTCAAGAACGCCTACGTCTCGTTCCACTACAGCACCGACTTCATCGAAGCCGTGGCCGGCGTGCGCTACGACGACACTACGTTTACCGCCCACACCCCGGCCATCACGGCGGGCGTGGTGACCGGTACCGGCCGCAACGGCGGTGGTTATGACAACCTGCTGCCCTCGCTGAACCTCACCGCCCACCTGCGCGAGGACATGAACCTGCGCTTCAGCGCCAGCAAGACCCTGGGTCGCCCGATCCCGTCCAACATCGCCCAGGCTGAAGTAGTGAACTGCGATGGCGACAGCGGCGACTGCACCATCTCGCGTGGCAACCCCGACCTGAAGCCGCAGCGCTCCACCAACTTCGACCTGTCGCTGGAAAAGTACTTCAACGACGGCCGTGGCTACGCCTCGTTGGCCGTGTTCCACAAGGACATCAGCGACAACATTGCCGGCATCACCACCGAGTTCACCGACGACCAGGGCCGCGTGACCAGCATCAACACGCCGCAGAACCTGGAAGATTCCAGCGTGCGTGGTGTCGAGCTGTCGCTGATCAACCGCGACATGGTGCTGGGCCAGCACCGATTCGACGTACTGTTCAATGCCGCGCAGATGGACGGTGAAATGGTCTACCGCTGGACCGGTGGCGAACGCACCATTCACCAGCTGGCCTCGCAGCCCAAGACCATCGCCAACCTGGGCATCACCTGGCATATGCCGTGGTTGAACACCAGCCTGACCGTCAGCGAGAACTACACCGGCAAACACATCTTCACCATCGGGGCCAACAGCTGGCAGGATCGTGGTTTCCGCTCGCGCTATGTGACCGACGTTTCGCTGAAAACCCGCATCAATGACAAGTGGTCGCTCGGCCTGACCGCCGCCAACCTGTTCGGCGAAGACCAGTATCAGACCGTCGGCGACAACTTTGAATACATGCGCAACCTCAACAACTACGGTCCCACCTATGCGCTGCACGTCAGCTACGACCTGAACCCGTAAGGACTTCGCCATGACCGCACATCGCCTGCGTGCTCTGTTTGCTCCACTTCTGATCGTACTTGTAGTCGGCGTGCTGTCGGCGTGTGCATCATCCCCCCGCCCGGTTGCGGCGGGGGAGGCGGCCGCGTTGCGGGTGATGACCTTCAACGTGCGCTACGCCTCGCCCAATGATGGGGTGAACCTGTGGGAGAACCGCCGCGCCCTGACCTTGAAGACCATCGTCGACCAGCAGCCCGACCTGATCGGCATGCAGGAGCTGCTGCTCGGACAGGCCACCTGGCTGGACCAGCAGCTGCCGCACCACGCCTGGTTCGGCAAAGGCCGCAATGGCAACGAGGTGGACGGCAACGGCAACGAGCACATGGGGCTGTTCTACGACACCCGCCGGCTGACACTGCTGCGACAGGGTGACTTCTGGTACTCGGAGACACCCGATGTACCCGGCAGCGCCAACTTCGATGGCCCGATGCCGCGCATGGCCACCTGGGGGGAGTTCGAGGACACGCGCAACGGTAAGCGCTTCTTCCTGTTCAACACCCACCTGCCGCACACCGACGCTGCCGAAGCCCTGCGCGAGCGCTGCGCGCGGCTGCTGCTGGCCCGCATCCGGCAGCTGGCGGGTGATGCACCGGTGGTGGTGACCGGTGACTTCAATGCGCACCCCGACGGTCCGACACACAAGCTGCTGACCGCACAGCTGTCCGATGCCTGGGAACAGGCTCCGCAGCGCAGCGGCCCGGAGAAGACCGCGCATGCGTTCACCGGAAATCCGGACGCGCGCATCGACTGGGTGCTGTTCCGCCAGTTCGGCATCCGCTCGGTGCATTCGGTGGATGACCACGAGGGTCCGCTGTACCCGTCCGACCACTACCCGGTGGTCGCTGAACTGACGTGGCTGTGATGCGAGTACGTTGCCTGCTGCCCGCGCTGGGCCTGATCGCCGCCACGTCCACGGTACACGCCGCGTCGGCAGGCTTTGCCACCTCCTTCGAGCCCGGGCAGGCGGCGGTGCAGGACACCCGCGGTGCGCTGCAGCTGCGCGCCGGCACTGGCCCGAAGCAGCCGTACGCGGCCAAGGCCGACGCTGGCTACACCGGCCTGCATGCCCTGGAATACCGGGGCAGTGGCCGTCAGCGCCTGTTCGATGTGGATGTGCGGATCGAGACCGACACCACGTTGTACTGGTCGGTGCTGCCGGAGATCGTCGACGGCGATACCGTGGCCTCCACCTACGCATCAGTGGATGCGGTGCTGGACGATGGCACGCGCCTGTCCGGCCTGTCGGTGCGCGATCAGCACGGAGTAGGGCTCGGTGCCACCGCGCAGGGCGAGTCCAGAACGCTTTACCCGCAGCAGTGGGCCTACAAGCAGGTGCGTCTGGGCGACGTGCCCGCCCTGCGTGGCAAGCGCGTGGTGGCACTGGAACTGGAGGTGCAGCCGAAGCAGGGCGGCTCGGCGCAGGGCTGGCTGGACGACGTAGGCGTGCAGTCGATCGCCCAAGCCGTGCGCCGCCGCCCCAGCGACTGGGTGGTGACCACGCGCGGCACCCAGTCCAACGGGCGTTTCTCGCGCGGCAACAACATTCCCGCCGTGGCCGTGCCGCACGGCTTCAACTTCTGGACCCCGGCCACCAACGCCGGCTCGCTGTCCTGGCTGTATGCCTGGAACGAGCACAACGACGCCGCCAACCGGCCGCGTCTGCAGGCGTTCTCGCTCAGCCACCAGCCCAGTCCGTGGATGGGCGATCGCCAGACCTTCCAGGTGATGCCGTCCAGCACGCGCGGCGTGCCCGAGGCGGATCGGGTAGCACGCAGCCTCGCATTCGATCGTGCCGACGAAGTGGCGCGCCCGCATGAGTACCGGCTGCGCTTCGACAACGGCATTACCGCCGCGCTTGCTCCAACCGACCACGCCGCCGTGTTCGAGTTCGGCTTCCCGGCTGACGGCGACGCCAACCTGCTGTTCGACAACGTCGATGCGCGCGGCGGCCTGACCCTGGACGAGAAGACCGGCACGCTGAGTGGCTACACCGATGTGCGCAGCGGCCTGTCCACCGGCGCGACGCGCATGTTCGTTTACGCACGCTTCGACCAGCCGTGGCAGCGTAGCGGTCTGATCGATACCGGCCGTCCCACTGGCTACATCAAGTTCGCATCCGGCACCCGTACTGTGACGATGCGCATGGCAACCTCGCTGATCTCGCTGGATCAGGCCCGCCACAATCTGGAACTGGAAGTCGCGGCAGACGACAGCCAGGCCACGGTGGCCGCGCGCGCCGCTGACCAGTGGGACGCACTGCTCGGCCGTGTGCAGGTGGACGGTGCCAGCGAAGACCAGCGCATTACGCTGTACTCCAATCTCTACCGCCTGTACCTGTATCCCAACTCCGGCTCGGAGAACGCCGGCAGCGCGGGCGCGCCCGATTGGCGCTATGCCAGCCAGAACAGCGGCTCCTCCGATAACGCGCAGGGCAACGCCACCCGCAGCTTCGCGCCCGTCCGCGATGGCAGGGTGCTGGTCAACAATGGCTTCTGGGACACGTTCCGCACCGTGTGGCCAGCCTACGGCCTGCTCACCCCGGACCATGCCGGCAACCTCATCGATGGTTTCCTGGAGCAGTACCGCGCCGGCGGCTGGGTCGCCCGCTGGTCCTCGCCCGGCTATGCCGACCTGATGGTGGGCACAAGCTCGGATGTCGCCTTCGCCGATGCCTGGGCCAAGGGCATCAGCGGCTTCGATATCCCGTTGGCGTATCAAGCGGCGCTGAAGAACGCCACGGTGATGCCGCCGGACCGCCACGTCGGGCGCAAGGGCATGGCCCATTCGACGTTTGACGGCTACATGAGCACTGACATCGACGGCGGCATGTCGTGGACGATGGAAAGCGCGCTCAACGACTTCGGCATCGCGCAGATGGCTGCGGGGCTGGCCGCATCCGCGCAGGACCCGACCCTGCAGCGCCGCTACGCGGACGAGGCCGCGTACTTCGGCTACCGCGCCGCCAGCTACGCCACCGTGTTTGATTCCAGTGTCGGATTCTTCCAGGGCCGCAACCGCGCAGGGCAGTGGCGCGTACCCGCCGCCGACTACAACCCGAAGGTGTGGGCCAACGACTACACCGAGTCCAACGGCTGGACGTTTGCTTTCACCGCCCCCCAGGACGGCAACGGCCTGCTGTCCCTGTACGGCGGCCGCCAGGCGCTCGCCGACAAGCTGGACGCGTTCTTCAGCACGCCGGAAACCGCCGACATAAAGCTCTCTGGACCGCGCGGCTACCTCATCCACGAGATGACCGAGGCCCGCGATGTGCGCATGGGCATGTACGCACACAGCAACCAGCCGGCGCACCACATTCCGTGGATGTACCTGTACGCCGGGCAGCCCTGGAAGACCCAGCGCATCGTACGCGACGTGCTGGACCGCCTGTACCTCGGCAGCGAGATCGGCCAGGGCTATCCGGGCGATGAGGACAACGGCGAGATGTCGGCCTGGTACGTGCTGGCATCCATGGGGCTGTATCCACTGCGTATGGGCTCGCCGGACTATGTGATCGGCGCACCGTTGTTTGAGCGCTTCACCCTGGACCTTCCTGAGGGCAGACAGCTGCGCATCCATGCGCGCAATGCTGGTCGCGGGAATCCGTACGTGCAGTCGCTGCGGGTGAATGGAAAGGCGTGGACCAAGACGTGGATTCCACATCGGCTGCTGGCGCAGGGAGCCACGCTGGAGTTCGTGATGGGCCCCAGGCCCTCAGCGTGGGGCAGTCGTGTTGAGGACGCACCGCCGTCGCTGACCCCTACCGGTCACGCACCGGAGACGCTGGTGGATGTGATCGATGCCAGCGCCAAGGTCACCGCCACTTCGCTGGCCGCGCCTGACGCGTTGACCGACAACGACGCGCGTACTGCGCTTGCGTTGCGCGGTGAGCCGATTGAAGTAACGGTGGCACTGGCCGCGCCGGCGCAGCCGACGTTCTACACGCTCACCAGCGCCGAGCGGCCCATCGCGGCGGCCAGCTGGGCATTGCAGGGCAGCACCGACGGCGCGCAGTGGCAGACGCTGGATGCTCGCGAAGGTGAAGCGTTCGAGTGGGGGCACCAGACTCGGCCATTCAAGATCTCGGAGCCCGGGCGCTTCGGACACTACCGGCTGCGGATCAGCACGCCGGGCCGGGTGGAGTTCGCCGAGTTCGAGTTGCTGCAGCCGGCACCCCGGTGACGCGCGTGGCGCGTCACTACACGGCGCGCATGGCTGGACTGGCGTAGAGCCACGCCCTGCGTGGCTTCGACCCACCCGGACGCCCCGTAGTGACGCGCCATGCGCGCCATCGCGGCGCCTGACGCGCCCGCACCCACACGTCGTCGCCATACAATCAAGGGTTCAAGCCGACAAGCAGAGATCCCATGAAGGTCCAGCGCCCCATCTACGCCCTCGTGGCCCTCGCCCTCCTGGCCGGCTGCACCACCAACGGCCCGCGCACCGATGCACCGGCCACCCCCAAACCGACCACCAGCCCCTACGCCAAGGCCACCTGGTCCGCCCTCCCTGCCGTTTCCGACACCGACCTGCAAGCCGGCTTCACCGCCTGGCGCAGCGCGTGCACCCGCTTGAAGTCGGACGCCACCTGGGGCCCGATCTGCACCAAGGCCCCGGCGGCCACCGCCAGCGCCGCCGACATCCGCACCTTCCTGCAATCAAACCTGGACGTCTACGCCCTGCGTGCCGGCGGCCACAAAGCCGATGGCCTGATCACCGGCTACTACGAACCCGTCTACGCCGGCAGCCTTACCCGTACCGCCACGGCCACCGTGCCGGTGTACGGCGTGCCCACTGACATGGTCAGCGTGCAGCTGGACAGCCTCTACCCCGAGCTCAAGGGCAAGCGCCTGCGCGGCCGCGTCGAAGGCCGCGTGCTCAAGCCCTATGACGACGCCGCCACCATCAGCGCCAAGGGAGCCAAGGCTCCGGTACTGGCCTGGCTGACCCACCCGATGGATCTGCAGTTCCTGCAGATCCAGGGCTCCGGTCGCATCCGCCTGGCCGACGGCCGCCAGCTGCGCATCGCCTACGCCGACCAGAACGGCCACCCCTACCGCCCGATCGGCCGCTGGTTGGTCGAGCAGGGCGAGCTGAAGAAGGAAGACGTCACCATGGATGCCATCCGCCAGTGGGCCGAAGCCCATCCGTCACGCGTGCCCGAGCTGCTGGCCAGCAACCCCAGCTACGTGTTCTTCACCGAAGGCCCGGCCGGCGACGAAGGCCCACGCGGTTCGCTCAACGTACCGCTCACCGCCGGCTACAGCGTCGCCGTGGACCGCACCGTGGTACCGCTGGGCAGCCTGCTGTGGCTGTCCACCACCCGCCCCGACGGCAGCCCGGTGGTCCGCCCGGTCGCCGCGCAGGACACCGGCGGTGCCATCGCCGGCGAAGTACGTGCCGACCTCTACTGGGGCACCGGCGACGCCGCCGGCAAGCTCGCCGGCGACATGAAGCAGAAGGGCAACCTGTGGATGCTCTGGCCGAAGGGCACGCCTTTACCTACGAACCAGTAACCGTAGAGCCACGCCCTGCATGGCTGCTCCAATCCCGCAATGACCATGGATGTCTTGAATGCGCGCTGTTCTCACCACGCTACTCGTCGCACTGCTGCTGTCTCTGCCCACGGCGCTTGCCCAGCAGGGCTTCAAGCCCTTCGTATTTCCACAAAGACTGGAACCAGGTACGAAGTACTATCCAGCTGAACTTGCCGAAACAGGTGCACAAGGTTCGACCGTGATCAAAGTCACGAGGGACCCTGATCACTATCTCGTCGATCCCGTCGTGGTCACCTCCTCCAAGTCCAAGGTTCTCGACGATCTGGCGCTGCGCTACGTCAGGGATTCGAAGCTGAGAGCCAGTGAGGACGGCGATCCGGAAGTTGAACTGCATGTTTCCGTGATTTTCGCGCGTGACACCGAAATCACCCTGGAGCAGAAAACCTGCGCGCAGTTCAATACTGATCTTGCGTTTACCCGAGGCAACGATCCGCGAAGTGACGCGGGCCGCGTTCACGCCTACATGCTCGGCACGGGTCTCATGATGTTCGGGCCAGGCGCTACCTACGAGAGGACGTCGATGATTTCCCTCAACTTGAGGATTCTTGCGCACCTGATAGAGGAGAAGTGCGCTGCATCTCCGGAAGCAAAGTTCTTCGAGACACTCAAGGGGTTCATCCCGCAGGAGTGATCCCAGCAACGATCTGCGACCGACTCTGACCTGTCCTATTGCTCCGTCGAGCCACGCCCTTGAGGTCATCCCCAGCTACCTCGTGACCGGCATCCGCCTGTTCATCGCGCGGTTGACACGCATGGCGTGTCACTACGGGTCATGTACCACGCAGGGCGTGGTACCTACGGGATTCGCATGCTGCGCCCGATCAGGGCGCTAACGCCGACCGGATCGCACCGGCCAGATCACTGCGGGTAAATGGCTTGGCCAGAATCGTGCTCTGCCGCCCGATCGCGCCGCTGGCATCAATGTCACGCGGATATCCGGAGGTAAACAACACCTTCAACTCCGGTTCCTGCTGCAACGCCCGCTTGGCAAGCTCCCAGCCTGACATTCCCGGCATCACGATGTCCGAGAACAACAGGTTCACGCTGACATCGTGGCGTTCCAGCAGACGCATGGCCGATTCGCCATCGTGCGCCTCCAGCACCCGGTAGCCCAGCTGGCGCAGGGTGTCCACGGTATAGGCGCGCACGTCGTCATTGTCTTCAGCCACCAGCACGGTGGTTTCAGGCAGCGGCTCGTAGCCGCCCAGTGCCGAGGCCTCCACCGGGCGATCCGTCGGCAGTGGTGCGGTCGAACGCGGAAACAGCAGCGTGATCGACGTGCCCACGCCTTCCACCGAGTCCATCAGCACATGCCCGCCGGACTGCTTGGCAAAGCCATACACCATGGAAAGCCCCAACCCGGTACCGCGCCCGACCTCCTTGGTGGTGAAGAACGGCTCAAACACGCGTGCCATGGTCTCGGCCGACATGCCGGTGCCGCTGTCCTTCACCCGCACCATCGCGTATTGGCCAGGGCGCACGTCCGGATGGCGGGTGGTGACATCGTCATCCAGATGCACGTTGTCCACTTCAATGGTCAGACGACCGCCGTGTGGCATCGCATCGCGCGCATTGACGGCCAGGTTGAGCACCGAAGCTTCCAGCTGGCTGGGGTCGATCTCCACGCACCAGATGTCCGGGCTGTTCACCACTTCCAGCTGCACCAGCTCGCCCAGCGAGCGCTGCAGCATGTCACGCATGCCGTCGACCTGGGCGTTCAGATCGACCGGCAGGTTCTTCAACGGCTGGCGGCGAGAGAACGCCAGCAGACGCTGGGTGACGTTGGCTGCACGCATCACACCCTTCAGCGCGTTGTCCAATGCACGCGAGGACCCTTCGGCCACGTCGCCCAGACGCTCGGTGAGCATCTTGGCGTACTCCACGTTGCCGGCCACCACGGTAAGAATGTTGTTGAAGTCGTGCGCGATGCCGCCGGTCAGCTGACCCACCGCTTCGATCTTCTGGCTCTGCCGCAATGCCGCTTCGGCTTGGCGGCGTGCCGTGGTTTCAGACGCCTCGGACACCACGGCGGTGATGTGCCCCTGGTGGTCCTGCAGCGGCCGGAACGAGAACTCAAAGTTGCGCTTGCCGGTGGGCAGCTGCAGTTCCAGTTCATGCCGCGAGGGCTTGCCCGCCGCGGCCTGCAGTACTGCCTCGCACACAACGCGCGGTGCACCCTCGGTGCCCGCGAACCATGCGGATTCGTAGAACAGCTGCCCGCGCACCTCGGCCTTGCTCGCCAGAATGGCCGACAGCGAGGCCGAATTGGTATCGATGATGTGCCCGTCGGTGCTCAGCAGTGTCTGATGCTGGAAGCTGGACTCAAACAGCGCCTGCAGCCGGCTGTCGCTCTGGTGCAGCGCGGACGTACGCTCGTCTACCTGGCGTTCCAGCGCGGCATTGTTGGCGCGCAGCGCGGCCTGTGCCTGCTTCAGCTCGGTGATGTCGCGGGCCATGGCGTAGTAGCCCAGCACCTCGCCGCTCCCGCTGATTTCCGGCACCAGGTCCACCTGCGCATGGCGGGTCGTCCCGCCGCGCTTGGGCATGCTGGTTTCAAAACTCACGCGTTCGCCCTGCAGCGCCCGGTCCAGATAGGGCTGCACGTCGTCCATGCTCGGCTGGCCGATCATCTCGCCGGCGCGTTTGCCGATCACCGTCTCCGGTGCATGGCCGTACCAGTCCTGATAGGCCTGGTTGACGAACTGGTAGCGATGTTCCCGATCCAGGTGTGAAATCAGCGCCGGCAGCGAATCGGTGATCAGCTTCAACCGCTGCTCCACCCGCACCAGCTTCTGGCGCTCCTCGCTCTCGGCAATCGCACGCACCACTGCGTCAGGCAGGCGCTGCAGGCGGGACTTCACCACATAGTCGCGCGCGCCGCGCTTGAGCGCCTGCACCGCCAGCTCTTCGGTCAGCGTGCCCGAAACAAAGATGAAAGGCGTCAGCGGGGCAAGCTCGCAGGCCAGGGTCAGCGCCGTATCGCCGTCGAACCCTGGCAGCACGTGGTCGGCCAGAATCACATCAAAGCTGCGCTGCTGCAGCGCCTCGCACATACCTTCATGCGACCAGGTGCGCTCGGTACTGAACGACAGGCCGGCGCGTTCAAGCTGCGCGGTAATGAGTTCCGCATCCAGTGCGCTGTCTTCGACCATCAGAATCCGGATGGTCCGGGGTAGGGCACCTTCAGCCATCTTTTCGACTCTTTGCGCCAAACAGGGTGCCCTGCGGTGGCGGTTGGTTGGTGATGCCCCAGAACATGCCCAGGCCCTGGATGGCTTCCAGGAACTCCTTGAAGTCCACCGGCTTCACCACGAAGGCATTCACGCCCAGCTCGTAGCTGCTGACCAGATCGCTTTCCTCGCGCGACGAGGTCAGCATCACCACCGGCGTGCTGCTGATATTGGCGTCGTTGCGGATTTCCTGCAGCACTTCCAGCCCGTTGAGCTTGGGCAGCTTCAGGTCCAGCAGCACCACCACCGGGCCACCGTGGTTCATGCCGGCGTACTTGCCCTGGCTCCGCAGGTATTGCAGCGCTTCCACGCCGTCGCGCACGTGCGCCACTTCGTTCAGCAGCTGGCAGCGGGCCAGGGCGGCCATGGTCAGTTCGGCGTCGTTGGGGTTGTCCTCAACAAGCAGAATTGGCCGAAGGTCTTTCATGCGGGGTCTCCATGCTGCAGGGGGATCGTAAAGTAAATCGTGGCACCCACGCCCACTTCGCCGTGGGCCCAGACGCGGCCGCCGTGGCGGGTGATGATGCGGTGCACGTTGGCCAGGCCAATGCCCGTGCCTTCAAATTCGTCGGCGTGGTGCAGGCGCTGGAACACGCCGAACAGCTTGTCCACGTAGCGCATGTCGAAGCCACAGCCGTTGTCCTTCACGAAGAACACGTCTTCGGTGTCGGTGCGCTCATGGCCGATCTCGATGGCCGGCGCTTCAGTATCCCGGGTGAACTTCAGGGCATTGGACAGCAGGTTCTGCCACACCAGACGGAGCATGCCCGGGTCGGCCTCCACCTTGGGCATCGGCGCAATCGTCCACTGGATGGTGCGACCTTCCGCTTCCATGTCCAGGGTGCGGCGTACGTCCTCCACCAAGGTTCCCATCTCCATGTTGATCTGGCCCATGGTCGACCGGCCCATCTGCGAGAAGCTGAGCAGGTCGTCCACCAGACGACCGGCTGATTTTGCCGACTCGACGATGGTGTCGACGAATCGCTTCTCTGAATTGTTCAGCTTCTCCCCGGCCGAGGACCACAGCAGCTCCGAGTACCCCACGATGTGGCGGAACGGCGCACGCAGGTCATGGCTGACCGAGTACGAGAACGCCTCCAGCTCCTTGTTGCTGCGGACCAGCTGCTCGTTGAGCGCGGCCATCTCCTCGGCCTTGCGCAACACGATGTCCACGATGGCGGTGCGCAGTTCCAGCGCGGCGTCCACGTCCACCTCGTTCCATGGCAGCGACTGCTGCTGCACGGTCTCCTTCCAGCTTTCAAACGAGGTACGGGGTGACAGCGGCCCGGTCACTTCCTTGCGCGGGTCGCCGCCCCAGCGCACCGTGCGCACCACCTCCGGTCGGAACCAGATCACGTAGCTGTCGTGCACCTGCGAGATGGAGATCGCCAGCACGCCACTGGCCACGCCGCTGAAAGCCGCAGCTTCTTTCCAGCGCGCAGCGAGCGAATCGGTATGGAACAGATCCCCTTCGTGCGGTTGCACGGCCAGCCACTGCACCAGCGACATCACCTGCGTCCGGGTCGGGCATTGCCCGTGCAGCAGGCACTGCCCACGATGCACGATGGCCGCGCCGTTGGAGTGGGTCAGCGCAAGCAGGCTCTGGGAATCCCGGCCGAGCGCACTCATGAAGTCGGTATCGCCGGCCATCTGGCCCAGCAGCCGTACCTGGATGGCCCGGCGCGCAATGCGCTGTTCCACGCTCAGGGCGCGTTCCTTCACCGAGATCTGCAGAGACAGGATCTGGCCGATGAACTCACACGCCGTGCGCACGTGATACGGCACCCGTTTCGGCTCTTGGTTGTGGCAGGAGATCAGCCCCCACAGCTCGCCTTCGCGCAACAGCGAAACCGACATCGAAGCGCCCGTACCCATGTTGCGCATGTACTGCAGGTGCACCGGCGAGACGCTGCGCAGCATCACCGGACTCAGGTCGGTCGGCGCGGCCTCGGCGCGCTCGGCCGAGCGTAGCAGCGGCACGGGTTCGTAGTTGCTGTCGGCAATCAGCCGTACCCGGTTCTGACGGTACAGGGCACGGGCCTGGGCGGGGATGTCCGACTCCGGGAAGCGCAGGTCCATGTAGGAGGGCAGCACTTCGTTGCGCTGCTCGGCCACCACCGCACCGTTCCAGTCCTTGTCGAACTGGTAGACCAGGGTCCGGTCGAAGCCGGTGAGCTCACAGATCAGCTCCGCCGCCCGCTGGCATAGCTCAGTGGTGGTGCCCAGCCGCTCGATCGCGGCCATGAACTGGCGGATCTGCGGGTACAGATCTTCCAGCGAGCCCGGCTCGCCGGGCACGGACTGCTCCAGCTCCACCATCAGGGTGTCGCCCACCCGGTGGCCCAGTACCTGGTGGGTACCCACCCCCTCGATATGGTGCGCCCCGAGGAAGCGCGTGGTATCCGGAGCAAGCTCGGCGATGACGCTGCGGCAGGGGGCCAGTGTGCCGCCCAGCACCACCTCGACCGGCTGACCCAGCGGGTCGCCGTAGGCTTCCAGCACGGCGGACAGGGACACTGCCCGCTCGATCACCACCAGCGAAGCCGGGTCCAGCACCAGCAGCATGCCGTAGGGCTGGATGGCCCCCGGGGTACGAATGGGTTCGCGCGCGCACGCGGAAAGGTCCAGGGCGCTCTCGCTGGGAGTTCCGTTCGACATGCCTACAACCACAGTCACAAAGGCATAGCTTCGCACACCCGGGCACCCATTCATGTGTACGCCGACCGCGCCCTCCTCGGTAGAGCCGGGCTTGCCCGGCTCCCCGACGCCCGAACGGAGCCCACCACATCGATGGGCTCCGCCAGGCCTCCAATCCCAAGCCTTACTTGGGCATCAGCACACCATCCACCACATGCACCACCCCATTGGACTGCTTCACATCGGCCGTGGTCACCGACGCCTTGCCGCCCTTTGCATCCACCACCCACACCTTCCCATCCTGGAGCTTCACCGTCAGCGCCTCACCCTGTACGGTCTTGAGCGTGCTGGTGCCGCCGCTGCTGCGGGCTGCAGCGGTCAGCTGGGTCGAGGTATATGTCCCTGGGACCACGTGATAGGTCAGCAGCTTGGTCAGCTTCGCCTTGTTCTCAGGCTTCAGCAGCGTATCGACCGTTCCCGCGGGCAGTTTCTCGAAGGCCTGGTTGCTAGGGGCGAATACGGTGAACGGGCCCTTGCCACTCAGGGTTTCCACCAGCCCGGCGGCCTTGACCGCCGCAACCAGCGTGCTGAGATCCTTCGCAGCGGAGGCGTTCTCCACAATGGTCTTGTTGGCGTACATCGGCGCGCCGCCCACCATGGGGTTGTCGGCGGCGAACACCGACGGTGCGGCACAGGCCACTGCAATACCTGCAGCAAGGGCAAGGCGTTGAATCTGGCTACGCATGTTCGTGTCCTCGTTCGTTGGATGCAGGCGGTGCCTGCGGTGGACGTGCCGATGGGAACTGGATCGCGGCGCGTTGTGAACGTCTCTACGTTCGGTACAGCCAGAACGGATGCACGCCATGGGGGCCAGAATTTTGAATACGTTCAATCGAATCTACGGGATGTGAGGGAGGCCGCCCGCACTTCGGTTCGTTTGCGACTCACGCGTACCACGCTCGCACCAATCGCCAACCCCGTCACACATGGCGCAACAACCCCGGCATACCGCGCAAATTGCGACATCTTCTGTCTATAGCCGCCCGTTGTTGGCAACATCCCCCACACCGGCCCTATCATCCAAACCAAGCCGCAACCTCCTGCGAATCCATCTGATGCAGGGTGTGCCTTCGGAGCTTGAAATCTCCTCAACGGTCCAATGTGTGACTTCCCGCGTCGGGAGGGTGATGGAATACAACACCCCTGTGGGGAATACGTCACGTCGCGTTTGGATCGTAGAGCGAATTTCAACCTCCCGACTCCCTCGCCATTCCGGCGAGGGAGCACACTTCGAGTGAGGTTGCGCATGCGTAAGTCAATAATCGAACAACTGACCCTCAGGCACTCAGGCTGCAGCTGGCATCAGCCGAAGAAAGTGCGCATTTCCAGGCTGCGAATCCCCGCGCAGGGCTACAAGGCGGGCGTCGATGTCCCGTCGATGATGCTGCAAGGCATGTGGCTGTACAGCTGGGAATTCGAGTCCGGCGGCTGGGTGACGGTCAAAGCCTCGCGGGGAAAGCTCGTGCTGGAGGTGGACCACGAGGCCCGGCGGAAGGCGGCGTGGTTCCGGAAGCATGGGTCGATGAAGGGGTGGAAGCGTCGGCGGCGGGGGATTTGGGGTGTGATCTCAGCCGTCGTGCGCTGGTGGCGCAGGTAATGAAATGAAGCGGCGGGGCTGGGTAAGAGTCGTCTTCCCAGCCGGAGGTGCCGAAAAGGCATGTCCAAAGCCACTTCTCAGATAAAAACTACCTCGTCGGTGGCGTTGCCCGCCGTCGCGGCTCGCAAAAACAGCTCTCGGGGTGAACTGCTCTGAGCATTCTTAACGGACTAGTCATTCAAACACCTCGCTGCTGCAAGCGAGGGATCCAACTCGTGAGGCGGGATTCGAAGCGACGGAGTTCGAGAACCCAGCACTTATCGGCTCGACACCCTGGGCCTCAAAGGCGGCGGAGGTGCTGGAGACGGAGGCGGCCGCTTGTACCCAATCTTGCTACGAGCAGGGTTGTCAGGATTTGAGCCTCTGGAGTCGCCTGGGAGGATGGGGCGTGGTTGGTGTGGCTTCTTGTCGTTGGTCATGTGTTGCTCACTCTTTCATGAATTCTACGGACTCAATCTCGCTCGCGGGAACGATCAGGGTCTCAGTCTGGGTCAGTTCTACGTAGCCATCGCCGTAAATCCACGCCGGCTCCTGAAGCACGAAATGTCCGGCGTGATGGCTGCGTGGCCACTCCTTAGGCCACCCCTGTAGACGACGACCGTCTTTGAAGTTCAGCGTGACCTGAGCTTGTATCGATGCAAAGGCGGTGAACCATTCTGAAGGATGGGACCTACGGAGGGTCAACCGGCCGTACTTCCTCAACCATCTGTGTGGAATGTCCTTGTTTGCGCACACAGTGCCAGCGGATCCAGTGACAAGCGCGACCGCCAGAGACGCAACCAACTTGGTCTCATCGCTCCACGGCAGTATGGCGACATACTCACCGGTCCATAGAAGTGCCCATTTCAGAACCGGGACCAGGGCCTGCACGACGAAGGTGAAGATCAATACTTCGACAATGCGTTCGAACCTCTCGGGTCTCGGATGTGATGTCAAACCATAGAACACCCATGCGGCAACGAAGCCGGGAAGCAGGAAAACAAGAAGGGAGATGATCCCTGCCGACATTTCGGGGATTCCTTCCACTGAAGTGCGCGCTCCACATGATTGGCTGGTTCCGAGTTTAGGAACTGGGGCGCGGCACATCCTTAGCCACGATGCCTTGGCTGCCAAACGCATACGCTGCAAGGCACCGGTCGCAATCCAGCGGATCAGGCCTCTGACGTGAGCGGCCTGAACGGCGCTGGAGCATCACGAGGTTGACGCGCACGGACCGATCTCGTCGAACTGTTACCCCATTTCCAGCACAGTCAGGACAGCGTCCGCCACACCCCGCCATCCTCCGCAGCCCCAAACACCACACTGGCCGCACTGGCCGGCGGCCGGATTGCCGCCGCCAGACGTTCCAGCGTGTAAGGCTTTCTCAGCAGGGTGAATCCGTGGTCGGACTCGCGTGCCAACAGCTCGCTGTAGCCGCTGGTCAACACAACATGCAGGTCCGGGTACGAAGCGCGCACCGTTCTGATCAGTGCCAAGCCGCTCATGCCTGGCATCACAACGTCGGAAAATACGACATGGTAGTGCGCGTGGTTCTGTTCGAGCTCCTTGAGCGCGTCATCTCCATTGCTCGCCAGGAAGACACCGCAGCCCAGTTCCCGCAGAGCCGACACGGCGAAGTCCGCAACGTCCACGTTGTCTTCCACTACCATCACATTCAATCCGCGCACACCCTGCAGCGATCGCAGATCCGAACTGCCGGCCGTGGCAGGTGCCTGATGGGTCAACGGCAGATACAGCACAAAGGTACTGCCTTCACCCACCGTGCTGCTCACATCCACCTCGCCTTCGGACTGCTTGACGAAGCCGAACACCTGGCTCAGGCCCAAGCCGGTGCCTTCGCCCACCCCCTTGGTGGTGAAGAAGGGATCGAAGACCTGTTGCATCACGGCTTCTTCGATGCCACACCCGTCATCGGTGACTGATATCGCCGCAAAGCTGCCTTTCAAGGGCGGTGCAAACCGCACCGACGGCATCGAATCGACCTTGTTCACGCGGATGCGGACCGTTCCGTGCTGCGCAATCGCGTCGCGTGCGTTGACCACCAGGTTGATCAGTGCGGTGTCCAGCTGCGTTTTGTCCAGCAGCACATGCAGCGGTTCGTCGGGAAGCTCAAGCTGCAGCGTGATCCGTCCACCCAGCAGGGTGCGGATGATGGCGGCCAGTCCATCCACGCCCTTTGCCAGGTCGAACACCTCCGGTGACAGGCTCTGCCTGCGCGAGAAGGAGAGCAGGTGGGAGACCAGACTGGTGGCGCGGTCGGCCGCCGCCCCGATGGCATCGATGTGGCGGCGTTGACGCTCGTCGCAGGTGCCAAGGTTGAGCATGTCCACTGAGCCTGCGATCACCTGGAGGAGATTGTTGAAGTCGTGGGCGACGCCCCCCGTCAACTGGCCGATCGCCTCCAGTTTCTGGGACTGGCGCAGTTGCTCCCGCGCCCTGACCAGCTCGCCATGCGCCTGGCGGGCTTCCTCGCTGATGGCCTCCACCCGGCGAGAATACTCATTGCGCTCGGAGACGAACTCGGTCTGGTCGCTGACCACGCACAGGACACCGCAAACGGACCCATCGGCGGTGCGGATAGGCGAATACGAGAAGGTCCAGAAGGTTTCCCGGCGCGTGCCATCGCGGTCCATGAAAACGCGGAGATTGCGAAAGCTGCGGTGAGTGCCAGCCATGGCATCGGCGATGGCCCCGCCGAGCTCTTCCCAGACGTCGTGCCAGACGATCCTCACTGGCGTTGCCATGGCACCGGCCAGCTTGTTGCCCATCCACGGCGCGAACGCATCGTTGAAGAAGAACAGGTTGTCCGGTCCCCACGAGATCCACAGCGGCTCAGGGCAATCCAGGATCATCGTCAGCGCGGTCCGGATCTCCGCCGGTGCGGTGTCGGCCAGTCCCGCGTGCACCCAATCGCTGTCCTGCAGCAGCTGATAGGCCTGGGAGTCCGGTGAGGAGACGGGGAGATCGCAATACCGCATGCAGGTACCTGTCGAACACGTCCTCGCAGCATAAACCTGAACGGTACAGGCTTTGTGATGGGCTGATCACCCGCGCCCCACTGGATGCGCGCGAACGTAGCCACATGAAGCGCGCAAGACCTGACGACCCTGCTCACTCCATACGTGTCGGCTGCGCCGGCTGGTCATTGCCTTCGCAGCATGCGGCCGGGTTCGATAAAGGAGAGAGCGCGCTGCAACGTTACGCCACCCGCTTCCCGGTGGTGGAGATCAACTCGTCCTTCTATCGGAACCACAAGCCTGTGACCTATGCCCGTTGGGCACAGAGCGTGCCGGACGGATTCCGCTTCTCGGTGAAGGTGCCGCAGGCCATCAGCCATGAATACGGCTTGCACGGTGCCGCCCCCCTGCTCGATCCGTTCCTGGGCGGTGTTGAACAACTGGGCGACCGACTGGGTGCGCTGCTGTTGCAACTGCCACCGCGGCTGGCCTATGACGGGCGCACAGCTTCGGCGTTCTTCCGGGCACTGCGTCGCCGTACGGCAGTTCCACTCGCCTGTGAGCCGCGCCACCCAAGCTGGTTCACCGGCACGGCCGATGCCATGCTGGCGCGGCACGAGGTTGCCCGCGTGGCGGCCGATCCCGCCCTCAACCCTCGGGCGGCTCTTCCCGGAGGTGCCCGCCACTGGAGCTACTGGCGCTGGCACGGCCGCCCGCGCACGTACTACAGCAGCTATGAAGACCGCGACCTCCATGGCCTTGCCATGCAAGCCAGCCAGGCCACGGCGCTGGGTCCGGCCTGGATCATTCTGGACAACACCGCCCACGGACACGCTGTGCCCAATGCACTCCGTCTGCAGGCGCTGCTTGAGGAGCGCTGAAATGCCTGAAGGTCCTTCCATTGTCCTGCTGCGCGAGGACGCGGCTCGATTCAAGGGCAAAACGGTCCGGCACGCCGGCGGCAACACCTCGGTCGACCTGACACCTCTGGTTGGCCGTCGGATAAAGGCCGTGCGGAGCTGGGGCAAGCACTTCCTGCTCGAGTTCAGCCACGTCACCCTGCGCATTCACCTGATGATGTTTGGCAGCTATCGAATTGACGCGCGAAAGGACGCATCACCGCGTGTAGCGCTGCAGTTCGACAAAGGGGAACTCAACTTCTACGCCTGCTCGGTCAAGCTGATCGACCAGCCGTTGGATGAGGTCTACGACTGGCGTGCCGACGTGATGAGTGACGCCTGGGATCCACGCCTGGCGCGACGCAAGTTGAAGGCCATGCCCGAGGTGCTGGTGTGCGACGCGCTGCTCGACCAGACCGTGTTCTCCGGCGTGGGTAACATCATCAAGAACGAAGTGCTGTTCCGAACCGGCATCCACCCGGGCAGCCGCGTCGGACACCTGCCGCCGCGAAAGCTCACGGCGCTGATCCGCCAGGCAAGGGAATACAGCTTTGATTTCCTGCGCTGGAAGCGCGCATTCGAGCTGAAGAAGCACTGGAAGGTGCATACCAAACGCGTGTGCCCCGGTTGCGGTGGCCCGGTTACGAAGCGCTACATGGGCACGACGAACCGGCGCACCTTCTTCTGCTCCAATTGCCAGACGCTGTATGAGTAGCAGCAGACGTGAAGCGCATGACGCGCCACTTTTGAGGCCGCAGGCCCAGGATTTCATACCTATTCACCCATCATTTCACAATTTCACACTCCTTCCACGTCGCCGGATTTCAACTGAATGCTGGGGAGAGCGCCTGCGGAAAACACCGCTATATTCCAGTCACCCCCAGATGAGAAGGAGAACCACCCCATGTTCCTGACCAAGCAGCACCTCAAGACCGCGAGCAAGCTGGGCGTTGCCCTCGTTGTCACTGCCGGCCTCAGCGCCTGCGCCACCTACAAGGATGAATTCGCCACCATCAACTCGCGTCTCGACAACCTGGATACCAAGGTCCAGGGCGCAGCGCAGAGTGCGGAGCAGGCCAACCAGTCCGCGCAGCAGGCCAACCAGCGTCTGGATGCCATCGAAGGCCGCGTACAGCAGCTTGAGAGCGCACCCCGCCGCGTGCCGCGCGGTTGATCCCTCCTCCACATTCGTTGAGGGATTTCTGAATAGGGACCAGTGGCCGTTGCTGGCCACTGGTCCCTTTTGATCACCGTCTTTAGTTTCCGAGAGTAGTTCAGCCCCATGCACGCACATCCCGCACGCCGAGCCCTTCGTGGCGCACTGATCATGGCACTGGCCGTTGCCAGTATCGGCGCGGCCAACGCGCAGGACGTCGCAGTGGCACAACCGGCCTCCTCGCCCAATGACGAGCTTCCGCAGGACCAGCCCGTGTCCGACACGGTGATCGAGCTCGCCGGCTGGGTGGTGGCCACCAAGGACACCCAGGGCTATCCCTTCGCGATCATGGACAAGGGAGCGGCACAGATTCTGGTATTCGACGGCAACGGCAAGCTGCGCGGTGCAGCCCCGGGGCTGTTTGGTTCGGCGGTAGGTGATCACACGGCACCAGCTGTCACCCATGTCGCGCTGAGCGCCATTCCGGGTAAGGACCGCACCACGCCCGCCGGCCGCTTCGTCGGCGGCTACGGGCCCGCCGCCGACGCTGAAAGCGTGCTGTGGGTGGACTACGACTCCGCCATTTCGATGCACCCGATCCCGCCCGGCAGCAAGACCGAACGGCGCGCCGAGCGCCTGGCCACGCCCACGCCGGATGACAACCGCATTTCCCACGGCTGCATCAATGTCTCGCCTACGTTCTATGAGGCGGTGATCCATCCGACATTTGCCAAGGGTGGTGTGTTCTACGTGCTGCCGGATGTGGATTCGCTGGATAAGACGTTCCCGGAGTTCGCGGCCAGCCGCGCTGGGAAGTCGGCGAATGGCGATGAAGGCGAGCGCCACGCCAGCAAGTGATGGTGGAGGTTCTCCACTTTCACGGCTCCCGTGAGAAAAGGCCTTATACGACAACGGGTTGGATGAACTTAGCGAGTTCTGGCTAGGCTTAGCGAATCGCCGAAATGCCCGCTAAGAGTCTGCTGTGTCCCTCCAGACCACCCTGCCGTACTTCGCCCGCCCCGACCTGCTTGAGAGCGTGACTCGGCTGCTGCTCTCCGGCGCGAACGTCACCCTGTTCGCCCCCCGTCGGCACGGCAAGACCTCATTTGTCCGCTACGACCTGCTACCAGCACTGCACGAAGCCGGGTGGTTCGCCGCGCGCGTCGACCTCTGGCGCAATCGTGACAACCCCGAGCTTGGCCTGGTGGAAGGGCTGGAGGCTGTGGCGTACGCTGCCGCGCCGCGCAGTTCGCTGATGCGCCCGATGAACCTTTCCTCGCTTCGGGCGACCTTCAAAGTGCCGGGCGTGGATATCCAGGGGAACTGGTCACCGGCAACCGGGCCGTCGCCGCATCCGGAAGCCAGCCTCGAGAACCGCCTTGCCAATGCACTGCATCTGATTGCAGAACGGGGTACGCATTCCCTGATCGCGCTGGACGAGTTCCAGGCATTGGCGGGCAAAAGCTCAGACAACTTCGTGGCGGCATTCCGCACGGCGCTTCAGGACGTCGAGGGACGGCTGAGCGTGTTCTTCACCGGTTCGTCGCGCGACGGGCTGATGCGCTTGTTCCATCGCGCGCGGGCACCTCTGTTCCGGTCTGCAGAATCCCTCACCCTGCCTGATCTTGGCGATGCATTCGTTGATTCCCGCGCGGACTACCTGGACGAAGTGGCGGGGATAAAAGTAGACCGCAACGCGCTGAAGCTGTTCTTTCCCCGTCTCTGCCATACCCCACTCTTCCTCAACGAAGTCGTCAGGATCATGCTGGTGCGGGGGAACGCAGATCTCGATGCTGCAGTCCACGAGTGGTATCGCGCGAAGTTTGATGACGAATATGCCCAATGGTTCGCCGCGCTGCAGGATGTGGAGTCCGCCGTGATGGTCTGGCTCGCCACCAGCGGACAGAAGACGGTGTACAGCGAAGAGGCACGTGAGGTCATGCGCGCTTACATGGAGGCAGAGGTAGCACCCCCTACATCGCGCGTTCAGACCGCCATCCGGCGTCTGACCGGAGAACAGGCGCTTGAACCTACGGGGGTCAATGGGGAGTACGAAATCGCAGATCAGGGTTTGCAGATCGTGCTGAGCAATGCCGTGAACCAGGACTTATTCAGCGCGTGCGGTAACCGTCGTGCAGCCTGAGCCGTGTCGGACACCCTGGCCCGCCTACCAGGATTGTTTAAAGAGGCGAACCACTCGTAGCGCGTCCTGCGCGATCTGCTGCTTGACTCGCTATATTTCCGTTTGACCGGGTAACGAGTGGGAAAAAAGTATGCAAGGGAAGCCCGAGTTCGAGTTAGGCCAGCGGGTCAAAGTGGTCGTAGGAGAGATGAACCGAACTCCGCGAACGGGCACGGTCCACGGTGTCATCTGGCATCACAAACACGCTTGCTACAACTATTACCTTGAGGTTGGGGGCAGGAAGGTATCGAAGCGATACCTGGCTGTCGATCTGCGTGCAGATGACGCATGAGGCGTCTATCCATGCACCCCGTGGGCCACGCCCTGCGTGGCTGCGCCTCTCCTACACGGGATAGACGCGCATGGCGCTTCGCTACACGGGCCAATGGCTTACCCCATCCAGCGCGGGAGTGAACCGCCAGCTGGCGGCCGCTACCTTCGCAGCGGCATCCAGTTTCGGATACCTGCTGGACCTTCCAGTGACATCCTTTCGCGCGACCTATTCGACAGCCAGCACAGGAGGTAAAAAAAGGAATGCTAGTATCCGCTTCCGTACCACCGTGTCGCATGTATCTGGAGTTGGAAAGGAATGAAGATGTTCAAGGAAGAATCGAAAGCAGCCCTTGCCGGCATCGCGCTGCAGCTTGGTCTGGCGATGTTTGCCTGCAGCGCGCAGGCCGCGACGAACGACGAAGATTTCGCAGTCAAGCTGGTACGTAACGCTGCCGACGCCGGCATTCCGGAAGCGCAGAATGCGCTGGGAGACCGCTATTTCCATGGTGCAGGCGTCACTCGGGACGAGAAACAGGCTGCCGCCTGGTATCTGAAGTCGGCCGAACAGGGTTACGCACCTGCCCAGTCCGCGCTGGGCGGATTGTACCTACGCGGAATAGGCGTGCCGAAGGACGACGCCCAGGCGCTGGTCTGGGTTCGCAAGGCAGCGGAGCAGGGCGAAGCGCTGGCACAGTCGGACCTGGCCATCATGTACCTCAACGGGCGGGCCGTGCCGCAGGACGACGCCCAAGCCCTGATATGGGTCCGCAAGGCGGCCGATCAGGGTACGCCAGCAGGGATGTACAACCTGGCCAGGTTCCATCAGCGTGGCGCTGCCAGCCTCGCCAAAGACGACGCCGAGGCCATCCGCTGGTACACCAAGGCCGCGCTTCAGTCCTCCTGGGAACTGGGCGTAATACAGTCGCGGCAGAAGTTGTGCGACTACGGTGGTGATAACCAGGTGTGGTGCAGCGAGGTCAACACCCCCGGCGCTTTCGGACCGCTTGAGACGCTGACGGCCTTGGCCGAACGTGGCGACTCCCTGGCGTTGACCAACCTGGGTGACATTCATCGTGCCGGCATCGGCGTAAAGAAGAACGAGGCCCAGGCCGCCGAGTGGTACCGCAAGGCGGCGGAACTTGGCGACGCGCGTGCTCAAAGCCAACTGGGCTACATGTACGACACCGGCGAGGGCCTGCCCAAGGACGAGGATGCGGCCGTGGCCTGGTACTGCAAGGCGGCGGCACAGGGGCATTCCAGGGCGCTCGCCACTCTGGAAATCATGCGCACTTTGGGCCAGATGAAAGTAAAGGACTGCGCCGAGCGTTGATCCCCGGCAGGTTAGCGACCCACGGTGTGCGTAGATACCAAACAGCTCAATACAGCTTGGAGACTACGTTGGCGTACTCAATCCCCGAAAGCGAAGTCATTCAATACCCGCCAGAGGCTCTGAAGTCCTTCAACAGCTACGGGTTTGAGTGGATCGACAACCTGCATTTCCTGCAAGATCCATCCCGGTTCATCGATGGTGATCCCGCGCGGTATGTAGCCATAGCCAAGGCGCAGTTCCGGAAGATGGGTTGGGAGGGCGACGGCGACGTCCAACTCCTTTGGCTTCCTCCATTCGTGTTCCGACGTGATCAGCGCATCCACTCAACTGGCGTGGTTGTTTGGCACGTCAAGCAAGAAAATGACGGTGTTTCTTTCATTCTCTCGCCCATTGAACTGCCATTTGAGGAGTTCACGGCCTAAGGGCGGCACTAAGCGGACAGCCCGTAGAGCCACGCCCTGCGTGGCTAGGGCCTTGCCCGGCATCCCATAGACGCGCATGGCGCGTCCCTACATGGACGAAAAGGCCCGCCCCTCGTCCCATTTGTTAGGCCCTATATTTTGGCCGGCCCTGAGATGGCACGCGCCCCCGACACCGTGCACAATCCCCCTACACCGGGCATGACGCCCGGTCCGCTCCGCGTCACGTCCGGGGGGACGGCAAGGAGCACGACAACAGGGGGATTTTTCATGTTGGATTCGCTCTATCCGGCGGGGCCTTCGGCCGTGCCTGCTCAGTTGACTGCGCCCAGCTCCGCTTACCGCCGCCACGCCTGGCTGGCCGTGGGCGGCCTGCTTGCGTTTGCCGGCGCGTACTTCGCCCTGATGGGCTGGTTCGGCTGGACCGCGTTCCGCATGCTGCGCAATCTGATGTCCGGCGAAGGCGGCAGTACTTTCATCAACATCATTGTCGGCGTGTGCGCCTTGTTCCTGGCGGTGTTCATGGCCAAGGGACTGGTCTTCCTCAAGCGTGGCCAGGCCTCCAAGGACATGGAGCTCAAGCCTGCCGACCAGCCCGAGCTGTTCGCCTTCCTGCACCGTCTGGCTGACGAGGCCGGCGCGCCGAGACCGAAGCGGGTCTATCTGTCGCCGCGGGTCAATGCCGGCGTGTTCTACGACCTGTCGCTGGTCAATCTGCTGTTCCCTTCGCGCAAGAACCTGGATATCGGCCTGGCGCTGGTCAACGCGCTGAACCTGACCGAGTTCAAGGCGGTGCTGGGCCACGAGTTCGGTCACTTCGCGCAGCGCACGATGGCGGTGGGGCGCTGGGTGTATGTGGCGCACCAGATCGCCACCCAGCTGGTGGCCCGACGCGATGCGCTCGACGGCTTCCTGGCAGGTCTCTCGCGTACCGACGTCCGCGTTGCCTGGATCGGCTGGACGCTCTCGCTCATCATCTGGGCGATCCGCTCGCTGGTGGACACGGCCTTCAGCATTGTCAGCCTGTCCGAGCGCGCGCTGTCGCGGGAAATGGAATACCAGGCCGACCTGGTTGCGGCCTCGCTGGCCGGCAGCGACGCGCTGGTGCACGCGCTGCATCGCCTGGGCGCAGCCGACGTGGCCTGGGACCGAACCATCGCGTTTGCGGCACGGCAGTACGAGGACGGCCACCCGGTGGCCGACCTGTTCGCGGTGCAGACGCGCATGCTGGCCAACCTGCGCCGGGTGTCGCCCGACCCGATGTACGCCGAACCGCCGCAGCTGCCCGAGCACGAGCGCGAAGCGCATCGTCTGTTCCGCAGTGACATGGTGCGCGTGCCGCAGATGTGGTCGACGCACCCGGCTAATGCCGATCGTGAGAGCAATCTGAAGCGACGCTACGTGGCTGCCGTCATTGACGAGCGTCCGGCCATGCTGCTGTTCCGCGATGCGGATGCACTGAAGCAGAAAATCAGTCAGAGCATGCTGCGCGAGGTGCCGGCAGCGTTTGCGGACGAGGCCGAGACGCTGGAGCGGCTGGATGCGGAGTTCAAGGTGCTGGCAATGCACCAGCGTTATCAGGGTACCTATCTGCGCCGCTCCTTCCTGCGCAACGTGGCCAGCCCGGCCGAACTGTTCGTAGGCACGCTGGAGTCGCTGACCGACGCCCAATTGCGCGAACGCATCGCCGCGCTGTATGCACCGGCCCATGGCCAGGCGCTGCAACAGCTGCAGCGTCTGGAAGAAGAGCGGGCAACGCTGGAGGCCGCGCGCAAGGGCTATCTGCGCGCCTCCGGAAACCGTGTGCATTGGCGCAACCAGGTACTGAGCACCAAGCGGCTGGGGCCAGCGATCGCCACCATGGACGAGGAGATCGCGCCGCTGCAGCAGGCCGTGTTCAAGCACGACCAGGAATGCCGCAGCCTGCATCGGCTGGCGGCACGCCGCAATGGTGCGGGCTGGGAGGCTTTGCTGGAAGGGCAGCTGGCAGTGCTGCACTTCTGTGAGCACGTCGAGGCCGACCTGCGCGATGTGTACGGGGTCTACGTCAACACCATGCACGTGGTCACGGCGGACAACCGCGTTTCCTCGAGGGAACTGCGCCGATTGATCGCGGCCGCCAACCAGGTACAGCGAACGCTGGCCGCCATCTACGACTACGCCCGCGTCTGCGTTGTCGATGAAACAGTGATCAAGCAGGGTGGAAAGCCGCTTGGCGAAGCGCTGGGAGAATTTGGTCTTGGCCAAGCGTCCGAACAGAACATCAACAGCTGGGTGAAGCACGTAGGGGCGTGGGTCGACCACACCTGTGGGGTGCTGTCGCACCTGCGTTCGACCACATTGGAAGCGCTGCTGGCCAACGAGGACGTCGTGGTGGAGCGTCTGGGGTCGAGTGAAGTCGCACCAGCCGCGCCGGCCCCTTCGCATGTACCCAGCGATAATCCGGTGCTGCTGCCGGGTCAGGAGCGCAAGCTGCAGACCAAGCTGGGCCTGTGGGATCGGTTCCAGACCGCCGATGGCTGGGTCGCCAGCGTGGCGCGCGGCTCGATTGCCGCAGCCATCGTTATCGGCGTACTGGTGCTGGGCATGAGCACGGGCACCGCGAAGGTGTCGCTGTACAACGGACTGGCCATTCCGGTACGGGTGACCATCGACGGCAGCAGCGTCCGGCTGGATCCACTCGGAACCACCACCATGGACGTGGTGCCGGGGGGCACCCACAAAGTGGAAGCTCACACGGCCGACGGAAAACTGATCGAGTCGTTCGACAGTGAGTACATCTCTGGTCGTTCCCACTTCACCTACAACGTGGCCGGTGCTGCGCCGCTGGTGGAGTGGGATGCGGTCTATGGGAACGTAAAAGAGGAGGCGGAGCGTAATCTCGGATCGGCGCGCTGGATGGCCACCAATGCCGACTACGTGTTGCAGACGCCGCCGGAGTCCATTCAAACCGGCAAGCATTCGCAAGGCGGGAAGCGCTCCGTGCTGTCGGCAATGGGCGAAGCAGCACCTCAGCAGCAGGCCACCCGGGTAGACAACGAAGAGCAGCGCAAAGCCATGGTCCTGGCGCATGCGCGCTGGGATGCGCCGGAGTCGCGCAATCTTGCCCTGTGGATGGCCATGGCGGCGACCTACCCGGACGCTGCGAAAGAGGTCATTGCCGATCGACTGACGCGGCATCCTGAGGATGTTGCGACGCTGCGAATGGAGCAGGACCTGAGCGAGGGCGCAGCACATGATGCCGTCTGTGCACGTCAGCAGCAGATGGCCGAGCGCAATCCCACTTCATCAGCATTTGCCTACCTGACCGTGCGCTGCATGGGCGAGGGCCGGGCACAGAGCGAAGCGTTCCTTGCCGGGAATCGACGCTGGCCGCAGGAACCCTGGTTCGCGATGGCGGCGGGGTACACGCTGTCCGAGCGCGGAGACTGGCGCGGTGCTGATCCGGCGCTGAGCGTGGCAGCACGTGCGCCGCAGACCGCGGACATCGCACTGATGGAACTGGCGCGGGTCAAGCGCATGCTGAGTGCCAGTCCGCAGGACATTGCTTCGCTGGCGTCCGAATCGACGTATCTGGGCACCATGCTGGCGTTTGAAAGTCAGCAGGTCGTCGGGACGCCCTATGAATCGTACCTGCGGCTGGACGAAGGCGACTATGCGCGTGCATTGACCCTGGCGCAGGGCAATACGGTCCTGTATCCGCGCATTCTGCGCCTGGTAGCGGCGTCCGATGGCGCAGGCGCAGAAACCATCGAGGAGGCACTGAGCTGGCCCGTCGAGCAGAACGTCGATCTGGAATCGACGTGGAGCATGTGGGCGCTTTCGCTGCGCCACGGTGGCAACGAAGCGCTCTGGCGCGAGAAGGTGCTGGCGACGGATCCGGAACAGGTGGCGCATGTGGTGGCGTTCGTTGACGCAGTTCGCGCGAATGCATCCGTGGAACAGGCCGAGGCCGCACTCGGCGACGTTCGCGCCAGCACTCGCGGATACGCGTACACCGTTGCAGCGGTGCTGCGCGGCGAGTCGTGCCCGCAGCACTGGCGCGATGGTGCGAAGAGACTGCTGTTCGGTTCCGAACGCCCGCACTTGATATGACGTAGAGCCACGCCCTGCGTGGCCAAGGCCTTCCCTATCGCCGCGCGGACGCGCATGGCGCGTCCCTACAGGCCCTTGAGCCTGGCCGCCACATCGGCCACCGGGAACTTGACCGGTACCCGGGCCCGGGTGGGCTTGCCGTCCCTGATCGCGTGCGCGAAGTTCCAACCACGAGCGGCTTCCATGGCTGCCTTGTCCAGGTCCGCAAGCCCGCTGGAACTCTCCAGCTCCACCGCCGTAATGCTGCCGTCCGCGGCGATGTCGACAATCAGCACCACCGTGTAGGACTCGGGCTCATCCGGGCTGCCCGGGGTGTAGCTCGGCGGCGGCGGTGGCGGCGGTGTTTGCGGGGCTGGATGGGCGAGAGCGTTGCCGGCAACCAGTGTCAGCAGTACGGCCGCGATCAGGCGCTGAGGACGGTAACCCATGACCTGGTTGCTGCGGACTTCCATGCGCCACGACCTTTTCCAATGGGTTGTGCGGCGATGGTATCGCACCAGCAGGAGAAACCCGTAGAGCCACGCCCTGCGCATGGCTTGGCACGTTAATCTTTGTCGGACCTCATGTAGGCTGGCCCGGCACCACCTTTTGGGTCAGGGAGACCAGATCGCATGTTTTCAGCAATGGAAGCCAAGGTTCCGCCTCCGCTGTTGCTCGTGGCGCTCGCCACCCTCCTATGGTTCCTTCCTGGATCAGGCGCATCTGCTGGGCAGGTCGTCGCTGGTCTGCCACTTATTGTGCTGGGTCTTTCACTCAATGCACTACCCAAGGTGTCGTTCCGCCGAGCGGGTACGACGGTCAATCCGCTGCGGCCTGAGCAGTCTTCGACCTTGATCACGTCGGGCCTCTACCGCTATTCCCGTAACCCGATGTATCTCGGCTATGCCCTCGCGTTGACTGGCTGGGTGGTCTGCCTGGGACGCCGCGGCCAAGTCGGACGTGCACGGCGAAGCGTGGTATGACCGGGACTAGCGGGAGGCATGAACGCGTAGAGACGCGCCATGCGCGTCTGGGAACCCCCGAACCCGCTCCAGACGCGCATGGCGCGTCTCTACGCGGTGTCCAACCACTCCGCGTTTTGCACTACATTGGTGCAATGACGTCCGCGCTCCCCCCTCCCGACCTCGACACGCTGGGCACACCTGTCGCCTGGGCCGACACCGAGGGTCGGGTCGCAGGCTGCAATCCGGCCTTCGCGCGCTGGATGGGGGTCAGCGTCCGTCGCCTGATCGGCCAGCCCTTGGCCTCGCTGGAAGTGCAGGGCGAGGCGCTGGCCCATTTCCTCGCTCGCGGCGAGCAGGACACCCTGCGCCTGCACCGGCTGGCCTTGGCCCTGCCGGGTGACGCACCACGCTTCGCCGAAGGCTGGCTGAGCCGGCGCGATGAAAGCGGTTGGCTGCTTGAAGCCCACCCGGTCGACGAATTTCCGGGCCTGGACCCGACCCAGGCACTGCCCAGCGCGCTCAGTGCGGCGCTCAAGGGTCTGGCACACGAACTGCGCAATCCGCTGGCGGGACTGAAAGGGGCCGCCCAGCTGCTGGCGCGCCGGAGCGCGCGCCGCGATGCCGACGAACGCGAGCTGATCGCGCTTATCGGGTCGGAGATCGAGCGCCTCAACGGGCTGCTGGAACAGCTGCTGTCGCCGGCCCCGGCCGCGCCGCATGCGCCGCTGAACATCCACGCCTCGCTCGAGCGCGTGCTGCGCCTGGCCGAAACCGAGGGTGGCTGGGCGGTCCGCCTGCAGCGCGATTACGACCCCAGCATTCCGGAGTTTGACGGCGATGCCGACCGCCTGACCCAGGCGGTGTGGAACCTGGTTCGCAATGCGATCCAAGCCGGTGCCGGCACGGTGACCCTGCGTACCCGCGTGGAGCACGGGGTCCGCATCAGCGACACGCTGCACCCGCTGGCCCTGCGACTGGAGATCGCCGACGACGGCCGCGGCGTACCCGAAGACCTGGCCGAACACCTGTTCCTGCCGCTGGTAAGCGGCCGCGCCGAAGGCACCGGGCTGGGCCTGGCGCTGGCCCAGCAGGTGGCGCGCGAACACCGTGGCACGCTTACGTACCGCTCCCGCCCGGGGCATACCGTTTTCACCGTGCTGCTGCCGATGGGGCAGGGCACGCTTGCCGTAGAGGAGCCTGCCCATGGTGGCTGACAACAGCACCGCCCCGCGGATCTGGGTGGTGGACGATGACCGCTCGGTACGTTTCGTGCTGTGCACCGCACTGCGCGACGCCGGTTATCAGGTGGAAGGTTTCGATGGCGCGGCCGCGGCGCTGGCGATGCTGGAGCAGCAGACGCCGCCCGACCTGCTCTTCACCGACGTGCGCATGCCGGGCGACGACGGCCTGGTGCTGCTGGACAAACTGAAGGCCGCGCACCCGCAGTTGCCGGTGATCGTGATGTCGGCCTACACCGACGTGGCCAGTACCGCCGGTGCGTTCCGCGGGGGTGCGCAGGAATTCCTGTCCAAGCCGTTCGATCTGGATGACGCGGTGGCGCTGGCGCAGCGCGTGCTGCCCGAGCGTGACAGCACGTTTTCCGAATCCACCCCTGTCGCTGCAGCGCCCACGGCCGACCAGCGCCCGCAGCTGGTGGGCGACACGCCGGCCATGCGCGCGTTGTTCCGCGCGATCGGTCGGCTGGCGCAGGCCCCGCTTTCCGTGCTGATCAACGGCGAAACCGGCACCGGCAAGGAGCTGGTGGCGCATGCGCTGCACCACGAATCGCCGCGGGCACAGGGACCGTTCGTGGCCCTGAACACGGCCGCCATTCCATCCGAACTGCTGGAAAGCGAGTTGTTCGGCCACGAAGCCGGCGCGTTCACCGGCGCGCAACGCCGCAACGTCGGCCGCTTCGAGCAGGCCGACGGCGGCACGCTGTTCCTGGATGAAATCGGCGACATGCCGCTGCCGCTGCAGACCCGCCTGTTGCGTGTGCTGGCCGAGGGCGAATTCTTCCGGGTGGGCGGGCGCGAGCTGATCCGCGTGGACGTTCGTGTGATCGCGGCCACCCACCAGGATCTGGAGTCGCTGGTGGCGCAAGGTCGCTTCCGCGCGGACCTGCTGCATCGGCTGGACGTGGTGCGGCTGCGCCTGCCGCCGCTGCGCGAGCGGCGTGACGACATCGCGCAGCTGGCCGACACCTTCCTGGCTGCGGCGGCCCGCAAGCTGGATACACCGCCGAAGCGGCTCACGGCTTCTGCCCTGCAGGCGCTGCGTGAGCACGACTGGCCGGGCAACGTGCGTGAACTGGAAAACGTGTGCTGGCGCATGGCCGCGCTGGCCGCCTCGGACACCATCGGCGTGGCTGACGTGGACAGCGCCCTGCATCGCGGGCCTGGCGCGCGTGCGCGCACTCAGGGAGACCCGGGCCAATGGGAAACACTCCTGTCGGCGTGGGCGCGACAGCGGCTGGCGGAAGGCGCGGAAGGCCTGCACGCCCAGGTGCGCGAAAGGGTCGATCAGGCCCTGCTGGAAGCTGCGCTGCAGATCACCCACGGCCGCCGCGCCGAAGCCGCTGCACGCCTGGGGATGGGCCGCAACACGCTGACCCGCAAGCTCGGCGCGGGTCGCCGGCGCGGCGGATGAAGGTGGCGTCCACGGCCTGTGTGGCGCATGTGCGCACCTATTTCATGACCTATCAACGGCCTCGCCGTTAGCTTGGAAAAACAAGGAGTCTTCCATGCGCAGTACCCGAACCATCGTCATTACGGCCGCCGTGCTCGCCCTGAGCGCGTGCAGCACGACGCCGCCACCGCCGCCACCGGCACCGCCAATGCCAAGCGTGAGCACGGCAAAGATGGCCGAGGCCAATCTGTCGCCGGCGTCGGCGAGCATTGTGAGCGGACGGCTGGCATTGGTGCCCGACCCGCGTGGCGGCGTGCACATCACCGGCGTGATCGGTGGCCTGCAACCGATGCAGACGGCGGCGTTCCACGTGCACGAGCGTGGCGACTGCAGCGCAGTGGACGCCACCAGCGCCGGCGCGCACTTCAATCCCACCCAGCAGCCGCATGGCCGTACCACGGGTGGCGCGCATCACCTGGGCGACATGGACAACCTGCGCGCCGACGCGCAGGGCAGGGTCAATGTGGATGTGCGCCTGCCGGCGGTCACGCTGGGCGGTGGCGCACCCAATGACATCGCCGGGCGTGCATTGATCGTGCACGCCAATGCCGACGATTACCGTAGCCAACCCGCCGGCAATGCCGGTGCCCGCATTTCCTGCGGCATCATCCGGGTCACGCGCTGAAGGCGCGTCCCCTGTTGCCGCTTCACTCTGCTGTATCTGCAAGGAGATCCACATGCGTCTGATCCATACCGCGCTGTTCGCCGCCATCGCCACGATTGGCCTGACCGCCTGCAACAAGCCAGCTGAAACCACGCCGGAAGCCACCCCGGCGGCGGATACCGCACCGGCGGCTGATGCCGCTGCCGCAGCCAACGATGCGCCGCCGGCCATGATGAGCAGCGATGCGCACGCCAACCACACCGCCATGGCCGAACTGGCTCCCACCCAGGGCAACGACGTCAAGGGCAGCATCACCTTCAGCGTGGTCGACGGCAAAGTGCACGCCAAAGGCGAAGTCACCGGCCTGAAGCCGAACAGCGAGCATGGCTTCCACATCCATGAGAAGGGCGACTGCAGCGCGCCGAACGGCGACAGCGCCGGTGGTCACTTCAACCCGGGCAAGGAAGATCACGGCAGTGTGGCCAGCACGCCGCACCACGGCGGTGACATGCCGAACATCAAGGCAGATGCGGACGGCAAGGCCACGGTGGACACCAATGTCTCGACCAACGTCAACATCGGCGAAGGCAATGACTTCGACATCATCGGTCGCGGCCTGATCGTCCACGCCGACCCGGATGACTACAAGACCCAGCCGACCGGCAATGCCGGTGCGCGTCTGGCGTGTGCGGTGATCAAGGCTCCGCAGTAAGACCGCGCTTTGACGCGCATGGCGCGTCACTACGCACAGTACAACGCCGGCGAAAGCCGGCGTTGTTCATTCAATCCCCCGTAGGGCCATGCCATGCGCGTCCGCCGCAATCTCACCGCGCCAGCAGCTCGCGCGGCTCCTGCCCCGGTTCGCAGTGCACGAACAACACCGGCAGGCCGTGGGCTTCGAGCACCGCGGCCATCTGCCGCTGGCGCATCAGGTACTGGTCGTAGATGCCCTGCAGGCGCTCGCAGTCGCCGGTGCCGTGGTTGTAGAAATTGCACCAGCCGGCCGGGTCGAACAGCGCCATACGTACTTCGCCGTCAGCGTATCGAAGCAGCGGTTCCGGCGCGGCATCCAGCCACTCCTCGGCTTCAGGGGCCAGTACCGCAGTCTCGATCAGTGGCCACAGTGCGGCCAGGCCCTGGTTGTCGTACTGCATAGACATCATCGCGGCCAGATCATTCACGGTGAAGTACCGGGCGTGCTCGATCTGCGCGCCAAACGCGTTCTGCGCCAGCAGGGCGGTATCCGCGCCGGCCATGCCCTGCGCCAGCAGCACGTCTTCCAGTGCCTCGGCCACGGCCTGGGTCGTGGCGACTTCGCTGCCGGTCAGCACGAACGGCACCACGCGCAGGCCACCGCCGGTCAGGGTGGCGTCGGCCTGCAACGGCAGTGGGACTTCGCCGTCCTCATTGGTACCAAAGGCGAGCAGGCGCGGACCCTCGTTGCGGCCGGGGGCGCGCATCTGCAGCTCTTCCAGGCGGCGGTGAATGGGCCAGCCCGGGCGCAGTACCTCGGCCGGGTCGAAGTGGGCTCCGAAGAACACCAGGTCCATTCCGCTTGCGGCGGGGACCAGCTTGGCCAGGTCGCGGCCAATGCGTTCGGCCAGCTCGCCAGCCTGGGCGGACGACAGCGCCGCGTGGCGCGGGGCGTCGCCGCCGGCCAGTTCCAGTGCCAGTACGCCTAAGGCATTCATGCCGGGGTCGGGTTTGCTCATGGTTTCACGGTTGGCCCATCACAGGGCGGCAGCTACACTTGGCTCCATTATGCCTGCTCCTTCGTGCAGGCCATGTTGCAGACACCCCTTCCATGTCAGGTATGCCCATGCCCAACGCTCGTCCCGTCGCCATCCTTGGTGGTGTCCGCATTCCGTTCTGCCGGCAGAACACCGCGTATTCGGATGTCGGCAACCTCGGCATGTCGGTGCGCACGCTGGGCGCACTGGTCGAACGCTTCGGCCTGCACGGGCAGCAGCTCGGCGAAGTGGCCATGGGTGCGGTGATCAAGCACTCCAGCGACTGGAACCTCGGCCGCGAGGCCACGCTGTCTTCGGGTCTTTCCCCGCTTACTCCGGGCATCACCCTGCAGCGTGCCTGCGGCACCTCGCTGGACACCATCATCACCGTCGCCAACAAGATCGCGCTGGGCCAGATTGAATCGGGCATCGGCGGCGGTTCGGACACCACCTCCGACGTGCCGATCGTGTACGGCAAGAAGCTGCGTGCGCGCCTGCTGGCGGCCAACCGTGCCAAGAGCACCGGCGACAAGATCAAGGCGCTCACCTCGGGCTTCAAGTTCAGCGAACTCAAGCCGGAGTTCCCGGGTGTGGCCGAGCCGCGCACCGGCAAGAGCATGGGCGACCACTGCGAAGACATGGCCAAGGAATGGAACATCGCCCGCGATTCGCAGGACGAATGGGCGGTGTCCTCGCACAAGAAGCTTGCCGCCGCCTATGAGCGTGGCTTCTTCAATGACCTGATCGCGCCGTTCCGTGGCGTGGAGCGCGACAACATCCTGCGCGCGGACACCTCGCTGGAAAAGCTGGCCACGCTGAAGCCGGCGTTCGACAAGGTGTCCGGCCGTGGCACGCTCACCGCCGCCAACTCCACCCCGCTTACCGATGGCGCGGCCGCAGTGCTGCTGGCCAGTGAGGAATGGGCGCGCGCGCATGGCCACGAGCCGCTGGCCTACCTGCGTGATTCGCAGGTGTCAGCGGTGGATTTCGTGCACGGCGAAGGCCTGCTGATGGCCCCGACCATTGCGGTGCCGGAAATGCTCAAGCGCAACGGTCTGACGCTGCAGGATTTCGACATCTACGAAATCCATGAGGCATTCGCCGCACAGGTGCTGTGCACCCTGCGTGCATGGGAAAGCGAAGACTACTGCCGCAACCGCCTGGGTCTGGATGCGCCGCTGGGCCGTATCGATCCGGAAAAGATCAACCCGCTGGGTTCGTCGCTGGCTACCGGCCATCCTTTCGCTGCCACCGGCGCGCGCGTGATTGCAACGGCCGCCAAGCAGCTGGCCGAACGCGGCGGCGGTCGTGCGCTGGTGTCGATCTGCACCGCCGGCGGCATGGGCGTGGTGGCGATCGTCGAACGTTGATCGATGCGTAGTTGACGCGCATGGCGCGTCACTACGGCAAGGGAAAATCCGGTACCGCGTAGTGACGCGCCATGCGCGTCACCGTGATCCTTCAGGGCTCGCGCCGATTCCCGAACGCGTCATGATCCACCGGGTGATCCAACACCGGTGCCGGCTCGCTCATCAATGACTGCTCTTCCACAGTAGCCCGCTCCGGCACCACGGCTGCCACCGGCGCAACCGCGGCCTCAGCCCGCGCCAGCGCCACGCTGTCCTCACCACGCTGCTGGCGCAGCGCATTGCCAAAGCACTGAGCCGCCAACGCCAGTTCACCGCGCGCCACGAATACCTCACCCAATGCTTCCCACGCCTCCGGGCCAGCACCCGCCGCAATGGCGCGATGCAGGTAATCCTCAGCCTGCACATGCTCGCCCTGGCGGGCGGCAATCCGGCCCAGCGCCAGCAGCAGCGCCGGGCTGCCGGGCTGCTGGGCCAGCCAGCGCTGCAGATTGGCCTGGCGGGTAGCCAGTTTTTCCACCGGCATCTGCCCATACAGGGTCACCAGTGATTCGTCCCAGCGCGTGTCCAGCGCCTGCTCCAGATTCAGCAGGGCAGGCTCTTCCCAGTCCAGCGCCACCGCGCGCAGTGCGTAGGCACTGACCACGTCCGGGTCGCTGCGCAGCGCCTTCGGGGTCGCTTCCCACTGCGCGGCCAGTGCATTGACGTCGGCCGCCTCCAGCAGTGACTGCGCGGCCAGGCGGGTTTCCAGCTCGGCCATGTCTTCGTCGGGCAGGATCTTCTGCTTGCGCAACGCGCCAAGCTGGCCATAGGCCTCGTGCGCGCGGCCAGCACGGGCCAGCGCCTCGGTGCGCAGCCAGAGCCCGCGCGGCGGCAAGGGCTGTACACCGGGTGCATCCAGCGCGTTGATCGCATCTACCGGGCGTTCAAGCTGCAACAGGCGCTCGGCCTGCATCAAGGCGTATCCCGTGGCGTCTGCCGTGGCAAGCCGCTGGAGGTACTGGTCGACGCTGGCGGCGTCATTGCGCGCCTCGGCGCTGCGGATCGCCGTCGTGAGCGCCACCGCGCTCACTTCCGTGTCCTCGGCGGCGCTGACAAGCGACTTCTCCGCGCGCTGCCAGTGGCCGTATTCGTGGGCCTGCAGGCCTTCAATCAGCTTCACCCGCCCCTGCTTGCGGCGGTAGCGGCCCCAGGCGCGGAACGGAGAGGAGGCCAGGCTCCACAGCAGCCACAACACCAGCAAGGCCACCAGCACCATCAGGGCCACCTGCGGCACGCTGGAGCGGTAGTCCGTGCCGCCGTGGCGGTAGATCACCTCGCCATACTGGCGCAGGGACTCGGTGCCCAGCCATTGCGCGGCCACCACGCCCAGCACCACGGCCAGCAGCAGGACCACCACGGATTGAATCGGCTTCATTTTTTAACTCCCGTCGCGCAAAGTGCGCAGTTGCTGCAGGGTGCTGCCCAGTTCGGGCAGGGCGGGGCGCAGCACGCTGGTGCGCAGTTGCCTCAGTTCAGCACGTCGCTCGCGCAGAGCGGGTGAATCCGGCCACAGGCGCGGCAGCCACAGGCCGACACGGTCCAGCGCCTGTTCAAACGCGGCCTGATCGCCGCGTTCGACCGCCGCCCGTGCCAGGGTCAGCTCCAGCTGCAGAGAATCCCAGGCAGCGACGCGTTCAGCACTGCTCAGCGGACCCTGCGCGGCGGTGGGAGTGATGGTGACGAACGGGGCCAGCAGGGTGTGCCACCACGGTGTAGCGGTTGCAGCGGCGGGCGCTTCAACCTTTTCGGGCAGCGCGGTCAGCGCCTGGGCGAAGGTACCCAGCCGCTGCTGCACGGCGGTGCGCGTGCCGGACCCCAGGGTGTCCAGCGCATTGCGTTCCTGCATCAGTGCCTGGCGCAGGTTGAGGTAGTCGTTGCCCTGCACGTCGTCCAGTGCGGTGGCCGCCAGCGCGTACAGGCGTTTGGCTCCGTCCACATCGTCGGCATACGCCAACCGCTGCCCGGCCTGGCTGAGCAGCAGTTCGGTCTCTTCCAGCTGCAGCGCCTGCGCGCTGTGGCGGGTGCTGTCGGCCAGCTTGGCCAGGTTCTCTTCCAGCAGCGCGCTGCGTTGGCTCAGGCCCAGCATTTCATCGCGCAGCACCCGGTTGGTGGCGGCGGCGTCCTGCACGCGCTGCGAGGTGGAGCGCTGGTCGCGGCGCAGTGCCTCCAGGCTGTCGCTCAGGCCCTGTACCAGCAAAGCAGCTTCGGCCTCACGCTGGGCAGTTCGGGTCTGCTGTGCCTGCCATTGGCTCCAGCCCCACCAGCCGGCCGCGCCGGCCCCGACCGCCACCACGACCAGTGGCAGGATCCAGCGCAGGACAGGGCGGTGCGGCGGGGGTGATTCAAGCTCATTCATGTACGCATCCTTGTCGTTCGCGCCGGTGTCTTCACGAGCTGGCGAGCGATCAGGCACACAGCATCGCCCGTCCCCTGCGCGCCCCGCAAGGCCACCGGTCTTCCCTGTTCAGTCAGGTGCGCGGGCGGTGACGAACGCCCGCGCTGCCTGGGCCAACTGTAGCGGCTGTGGGCCCTGCGCGACCTGGATACGGGTAAAGCCTTCGGCCCCGGCCAATTCCGCCAGACGCGCGCTGGCGGCCACCAGCAGGCTGCCGCGCAGACGCGTCAATACGTCGTCCGGTAGCTGGCTGACGGCCCAGCCGAGTGCCTCGGCACTGCTGAGGGCCAGCACCCATGGAGCGGTCTGCCGGCGCAGTCGTTGCACAGCGCGCGGAGCGGGGCGCAGTGGGCTGCGCGTATACACGTCCACCCGCTGCAGGGCCGCACCGCGCGCATCCAGTGTTGGTGCGATCAACCCACGTCCACCCGGGGCGGTCACCAGCGCTACCGACAGGCCGTGCAGGTCCGCCAGTTCCGGCAAGCCCAGCAGACCTTCGCTGTCCATCCGTTCGGGTGATCGCACTGCCATGGCCCCGTGGTGCCGCAGGGCAGCGGCGGTGCCAGCCCCCACCGCCAGCCATTGCCCTGGGTGGTTCTCCGACAACGAGGCCAGACGGGCCGCCGCATGCGCTGCGGCGGGGCTGGTGAACACGACCCGGTCGGCCTGCAGGGCCTGGATCAGCGCGAAACGGGTGGCGGCGTCATCGCGCGCGCGCAGCGCCCAC
>NZ_RHPP01000230.1 GCF_003935715.1 Stenotrophomonas sp. 278
CCGGGTGCTGGGCGTGGACGACCGCGAGGTCGTCACCGCCGGCCAGGCCAGCATGGCCCTGACCACCGCCGCCATGGACCGCCGGGATGTCCGCCTGACCGTCGAGGACGCGCAGCAGCAGGTGCGCACACGCGTCCTGCCCCTGTCCCAGCTGCCCGCCGGCTTTGATGAACGCTGGGTGCCCTCGCTGGCCGGGCTCACCTGGCAGTTCCGCATGCAGCCGGCGCTGGTCGAGCGGATCGAACCCGGACATCCTGCCGAGGGCGTGCTGCTGCCCGGCGACCTGCTGCTGGCCGTGGACGGGGTGCGGATCGATTCGGCCGAACAGGTCCCTGCGCAGGTACGCGCGCTGGGCGAGCGCGGCGGCCCCGGCATGATCGAGGTCCAACGCGGCGCGGACCGGCTGGCACTGGAAATCACCCCGCAACAGGGCAAGGACGCGCGCGGCCAGCCGACCTGGCAGCTCGGTGTCGGCTTCCCCCAGGGCAGCGCCCCGCTCTACGACACCACCCTTAAGTACGGCCCACTGGCCGCGCTGCCGGCCGCGCTGCGCGAAACCGCGCGTGCCACCAGCGACTCGCTCGGCATGATGCGGCGCATGATCACCGGCGCGGCCTCGCTGCAGAACGTCTCCGGGCCTGTCACCATTGCCCGCGTGGCCAACGTTTCGGCCCAGCGCGGGCTGGATTGGTTCCTGTGGTTCCTGGCGGTGATGTCGCTCAGCCTGTGCATCATCAACCTCCTGCCGATCCCGATCTTGGACGGCGGGCACCTGCTGTATTACCTTATTGAGTTGGTCAAGGGCAGCCCGCTGAGCGAGCGCGCCATGGCAGCAGGTCAGTACATCGGCCTGGCATTGCTGGCCGGCCTGATGGGATTGGCGTTCTACAACGACATCCTCGGGCTGGCCTCGCGATGAACTTTTTCCTTTTGTCGTCGTCTTATGCGCCGGCATCCCGCAACATTGCATTCGACTCCAACCGGACGTGACATGACGCGACTCCCCAACCGCCGCCTGCTTGCCCTTGCACTTGCCGCCGGTTTCGGCGTGCCGGCCCTGGCCCAGGCAGCCGAGCCCTTCACCGTCAGCGACATCCGTGTCGATGGTCTGCAGCGCATCACCTCCGGTACCGTGTTCACCTACCTGCCGGTGAACCGTGGCGACACCGTGACCGACAGCAAGGTCGGCGAATCGATCCGTGCCCTGTACAAGACCGGCTTCTTCGAAGACGTGCAGCTGCAGCGCCAGGGTGACATCCTGGTGGTCACGGTCAAGGAACGCCCGGCGATCAACAAGCTGACCGTCACCGGCAACAAGGACATCAAGAGCGACCAGCTGCTCAAGGGCCTGAGCGACATCGGCCTGAGCGAAGGCGGCACGTTCGACCGCCTGAGCCTGGACCGCGTGACCCAGGAACTGCGCCGCCAGTACAACGACCGCGGCAAGTACAACGTCGAGATCACCCCGACCGTGAGCCCGCTGGACCGCAACCGCGTGGACATCACGATTGCGATCAAGGAAGGCAAGGCCGCCAAGATCCAGCACGTCAACCTGGTGGGCACGGAGAAGTTCCCGGCCGAGGACATCCTGGAAACCTGGGAGTCCAAGGAGCACAACTGGGCCTCGTGGTACCGCCGTGACGACCAGTACTCCAAGGAAAAGCTCTCCGGCGACCTGGAAAAGCTCAACTCCTGGTACCTGGATCGCGGCTACGTGGACTTCAGCATCGACTCCACCCAGGTGTCGATCAGCCCCGACAAGCGCGACATGTTCATCACCGCCGGCGTGACCGAGGGTGAGCAGTACAAGATCTCCGAGATCAAGGTCACCGGCGACACCATTCTTCCGCAGGAAGACGTGGAGCGCATGGTCATCCAGAAGTCCGGCGACACCTTCTCGCGTGCGCTGCTGGAGTTCAGCTCGGACACCATCACCAACTCGTTGTCCAACATCGGCTACGCGTTCGCCAAGGTGAACCCGATTCCGACCAGCAACCGTGCCGAACAGACCGTTGCGATCAACATGCAGGTCGTGCCGGGTCCGCGCGTGGGCGTTCGCCGCATCATCTTCAAGGGCAACACCCGCACGTCCGACGAAGTGCTGCGTCGTGAAATGCGCCAGTTCGAGAACAGCTGGTACTCGCAGGCGGCGATCGACCGTTCCAAGATCCGCCTGCAGCGCCTGGGCTACTTCGAATCGGTGGACGTGGAAACGCCTGCCGTCACCGGCAGCAACGACCAGGTCGACGTGGTCTACAACGTGAAGGAAACCACGTCGGGCAGCTTCGTGTTCGGCCTGGGCTACTCGCAGTCCTACGGCATGACCACCTCGGTGCAGCTGTCGCAGAACAACTTCCTCGGCGGCGGCAACCGCGTGTCGGTCGAAGCATCGCGCAGCAGCTACCTGCAGCGTTACGGCTTCAGCTACACCAACCCGTACTTCACCGATGACGGCGTGTCGCTGGGCTACAACCTGTCCTGGCGCGAGCTGGATTACTCCGACTTCAACACCGCGCAGTACAACAGCACCAACGGTGCGGCGCAGGTGGTGTTCGGCGTGCCGATCACCGAAAACGACACCGTCTCGCTGATGGTGGGCATCGACAGCAACCAGATCACCACGTACGAAGGCTCCACCCCGCAGTCGATCATCGACTACATCCATGCCATCGGCCAGCGCACGTTCCACTCCTGGCGCACCGAGCTCGGCTGGGCGCGCGACACCCGCAACGACTACTTCATGCCGACCCGCGGTACCTACCAGCGCGTCGGCCTGGAAAGCACACTGCCGGGTTCGACCGTGGAGTACTACAAGCTCAACTACCAGATCTCCAAGTACTGGCCGATCATTCCGTCGCTGGTCATCAACACCCGCGCCGAAGTGGGCTACGGTGACTCCTACGGCGATGACGTGACCCGCGTGATCACCGATCCGGACGGCACCACCCGCACCCTCACCGCCTCGGGCCTGCCGTTCTTCGAGAACTTCTATGCCGGCGGTACCAACTCGGTGCGCGGTTTCGAGGACAACACCCTCGGCCCGCGTTCGGAGGAGACGCGGTACTACAACCGCGGCCAGCCGCTGGGTGGTTCGCTGAAGACGGTCGGTTCGGTGGAAGCGTATTTCCCGCGCCTGTTCGACAGCCCGTCGGCCCGCGTTTCGGCCTTCTTGGACTTCGGTAACGTCTACAACGGTATCGACAACTTCAAGGCCAACGAACTGCGCGTCTCCACCGGCGTCGCCCTGCTGTGGCGCGCCCCGGTGGGCCCGATCTCGATCAGCTATGCCTTCCCGCTGAAGAAGGAAGATGGTGACGAAATCGAACGTCTGCAATTTACGTTTGGCGGTCAGTTCTGACCGCAAAACGTAAATTGCCCAAGGTTTGCTACGCAAACCTTGGGTACCCACGCTGCTTCCTATCCCCGCGCCTGTCGGCGCGCCCCCTTAACAAAGGGGGCTGTTTCACCAGACGTGTTAAGAGACGCCGGGCATTGCCCGGCGTTTTGCTTTTGATCTTCCTTGGCGGCCGACGATCTGTCGGGGCGGGTCGGGGTGGGCTGGAGGGGGCGTGAGCCGCATGGGTCGGGCGCATGCGCCCGACGGGTTGGGCAGGACGCC
>NZ_RHPP01000231.1 GCF_003935715.1 Stenotrophomonas sp. 278
TCTACGCTTTGACATGAACACTCCTCATGGCCTGGATCGGCCTTCTTGTAAGTGTCCGTGAAAACGGGGGTGAACCCCTTAAAGCTCCGTCGGGCAAGCGCTTGCCTCGGGTGCGTAGCCGCGCGACTACCTAAGGGGCGTCAAGGCAAGCTGTAGCGGTAGCGGTCGACGTGATAGCTTCCTGCCCCATGGTCAACAGTCGACCGGAACGGACCTAAGAGGGTGACCCATGAAGCCAAGGAAGCAGAGTTTCAATAGGCGCGAAGCCGGCGAGACTATAGCCCATCTGATTGAAGACGTCCTCCGCCTCAATGCCCGCGAGACTGAGAAGTTGGCTGCGCGTCGGTTCCTGGCCTTCCCAGATCTCATTCTCGCGGCGCTCGTGTTCAGCGCGGCGTTCGTCTTTGTAGCCCTAATGCCCACCTGATGCCGCCCCGGGAAACTCCCGGTGCCCATCCGTGGCGCTGGCCCGTCACAGTCGTCGCACGGCGTCGCAACTGGATGATGCTCCAAGAGAAACGTTCGCGGTCACTCAACCGCTGCTGCAGCTCTTGATAGCTCAGCGGCGGCCTGTGCTCCTTTGCGCTCGCTGTAGCGGTCCACGAGAAAGTCGGTCTGATTGCGAACGAGCACCGTGAACTTCATCAACTCCTCCATGACATCTACCACCCGGTCGTAGTAGCTCGATGGCTTCATCCGGCCATGCTCGTCGAACTCCTGCCAAGCCTTGGGGACCGACGACTGGTTGGGGATGGTGACCATCCGCATCCATCGACCGAGCACGCGCAGCGCGTTGACCACATTGAACGACTGCGATCCGCCCGATACCTGCATCACCGCCAGGGTCTTGCCCTGGGTCGGCCGGACGCTGCCCTCCTCCAACGGTAGCCAGTCGATCTGGTTCTTGAACACGCCAGTAATCGTCCCATGGCGCTCGGGGGACACCCACACCTGTCCCTCGGACCACTGGCACAGCTGCCTCAGCTCCCGCACCTTCGGGTGATCTTTTCCAACGCTGTCGAGCACGGGCAAGCCGTGTGGGTCGAAGACCCGGGTTTCAGCACCCAGGTGGCGCAGGATTCGCTCAGCTTCCAGAGCAAGCTTGCGGCTATACGACTCCGGACGCAGAGATCCGTAAAGCAGAAGGATGCGTGGTGCATGCATCCCTCCAGCGGGCCCGACCGCGTTGACAGGGAGGTGGTGGGCCGAAAGGTTCGGAAGAGCAGAGAGGGTGTCTTGCGGGTTATTATTCATTCGACTATTCTAGAACTATGGAAACGAAACAAGCAATCACCTCACTGACGGCTCTGGGCCATGCGACTAGGCTGGCCGCCTTTCGAATGCTGGTAGAGGCTGGGCCGGCAGGCCGCATGGCTGGAGAAATCGCCGAGCAACTTGAGGTTCCTGGGGCGACCCTGTCCTTCCACCTGAAGGAGCTGGTCAACGCTGGGCTGGTTGCCAGTGAAAGCCAGGGACGCAACGTCTGCTACAGAGCGAACTTTGATGCGATGAACGGCTTGATCGCCTACCTCACCTACAACTGCTGCGCCGGATCGCCCGAGGCTTGCCTGCCCTCGGGTGACGAACGCTGCGACTGCTGATCAGGAGACTCCAATGAAGCGCCGCGTCCTTTTTCTGTGTACGGGCAACTCCGCCCGCAGTGTTCTTGCAGAGACCACCCTGCGCGCCTGGGCCGGGAATCGTTACGAGGTATTCAGCGCCGGCAGCCAGCCTGCAGGACAGGTAAACCCCTACGCCATCGCACAGTTGGCTGCCGACGGTCTGCCCACCACCGGGCTGCGCAGCAAATCCTGGGATGAGTTCTGCGGTCCTGACAGCGCGCCGATGGATCTTATCGTGACGGTCTGCGATGCTGCGGCCGCAGAGTCCTGTCCGGTGGTCTTCGGGGACTTCGTCCGCACCCACTGGGGATTGCCGGACCCCGCTGCCGTCGAGGGAAGCGACGATACCAAGCGGGCCGCCTTTGAGCAGGCGCACCGCATCGTCAAGGCTCGCTTACTGGCATTCCTTGCCATTTCACCCGACGCGTGGAATGACCGGGCTGCACTCCAAGATGCACTCGATGCAGTGGGCTTCGTCCAGCCAGAGGAACAGGCCAATGCATGATCCGGCTCCGCGAATGGGCCGCTTCGAGCGCCACCTCAGCCTATGGGTTGCCCTTTGCATCGTCGCGGGTACCGCAGCCGGTCATCTAATGCCCGGGGCGTTTCGCGCGCTCGGTCATTTGGAGGTTGCGAGCGTCAACCTCCCCGTAGCCTTGCTGATCTGGGCGATGATCATCCCGATGCTCCTCAAGGTCGACTTCGGGGCGATGGCACAGGTCGGAAGGCATTGGCGCGGCATCGGCGTGACCCTGTTCGTGAACTGGGCCGTGAAGCCATTCTCCATGGCATTCCTGGGGTGGCTGTTCCTCAAACAGATCTTCCCGCAGTGGCTGCCTGCGGACCAGATAGACTCCTACATGGCCGGCCTGATCCTGCTCGCTGCCGCTCCCTGCACAGCCATGGTGTTTGTCTGGAGCAATCTCTGTCGTGGTGATGCGAACTTCACACTGAGTCAGGTGGCCTTGAACGACGCGCTCATGGTGGTGGTGTTTGCTCCACTGGTGGCGCTGCTGCTCGGCCTGTCGTCAATCTCCATACCTTGGGCGACGCTGAGCTTGTCGGTGGCGCTCTACATCGTTGTGCCGGTTGTTGTCGCCGTGCTGTGCCGCCGCTGGCTATTGCAGACTGGGGGCAACGCGCGGTTGGACGCTGCGCTACGCCGTCTTTCGCCTGTCTCGACGAGCGCGCTGCTGGCTACGCTGGTACTGCTGTTCGGCTTTCAGGGCGAGCAGATACTCGCGCAGCCCGTCGTGATCGCGATTCTGGCCGTTCCGATCCTTGTCCAGGTGTACTTCAACTCCGCACTTGCCTACCTGTTGAACCGTCGCCTCGGCGTGGCCCATTCGGTGGCCGGTCCCTCCGCCCTGATCGGGGCCAGTAACTTCTTTGAGTTGGCAGTGGCGACAGCGGTGAGCGTGTTCGGCGTGCATTCGGGGGCAGCGCTTGCGACCGTCGTAGGCGTCCTTATCGAGGTTCCCGTGATGCTTACGGTCGTGCGCATGGTCAATTGCAGCAGCGGTTGGTATGAGGCCGGAAGCCGCAAAGCAACGAGGGCTTCTGCATGAACATCACTGAGATGCCGCTGTCGGGGGAACTCCTCACACTGCTTGAGGCCGCTGATTTGCCCGCGTCGGATCTCCGCGAAGGGAGACCGGCCACCTTTCTGGCCGCGATGGATGATGATGAACTCCTCGGTTGTGTGGGATACGAGTTGGGCGGCGCAGTCGCACTTCTGCGATCCCTGGCAGTCCGACCGGAAGCGCAGGGCAAAGGGCTTGGAAGGGTACTGGTCGCCGAGGCAGAACGGCATGCACGGGATGCAGGCGCAATGGACATGTTCCTTCTCACCAGAGAGTGTCCGTATTTTTGTGTTCGGGCGACGTGGGCTGTCTTTTGACAGCCCGGCTTCTCAGTAAGGGCTCCGGAT
>NZ_RHPP01000232.1 GCF_003935715.1 Stenotrophomonas sp. 278
GGACTGTCGGTGACCCTGGTCGAGCAGCAGCCGCGTGCGGCGTTGGCAGAGGCCGCCTTTGACGGCCGCGAGATCGCGCTTACCCACGCCTCGCGGCGCATCCTGGAGCAGCTGGGGGTGTGGGAACGCCTGGACCCGGCCGAAATATCCGACCTGCGCGATGCGCGCGTGATGGACGGCAGCTCGCCGTTCGCGCTGACCTTTGCCGCGGACCAGCGCCAGGGCGATGCGCTGGGATGGCTGGTCCCCAATCACCTGATCCGCCGCGCAGCCTGGGACAGCGTGCAGGGCCAGCCCGGCCTGCGCCTGATCGACCAGACCAGCGTGCGCGAGGTGGTCCCCGGGGCCGACCGCAGCGAGGTAACCCTCAGCGACGGCCGTCGCCTGCAGGCACGTCTGGTGGTGGCCGCCGACAGCCGCTTCTCTTCCACCCGGCGGCTGCTGGGTATCGGGGCCAGGCTGCGTGACTTCGGCAAATCCATGCTGGTCTGCCGCATGCAGATCGACGTGCCGCACCAGCACACCGCGTGGGAATGGTTCGGCTACGGGCGCACCATGGCGCTGTTGCCGCTCAACGGCGATCTGGCTTCGGCTGTCATTACCTTGCCGCCGCGGCAGATCGCCGAGCTGATGGCGCTGGATGAAGACAGCTTCGGGGCCCGGGTGAGTACCCTGTTCGAGTATCGACTGGGCAACATGCGGCCGGTGGCCAAGCCGGTCGCGTATCCGCTGGTGGGCGTGTTCGCCAACGCGTTCGTGGGCGAGCGCTGTGCGCTGATCGGCGACGCGGCGGTGGGCATGCACCCGGTAACCGCGCACGGCTTCAATCTGGGGTTGCAGAGCCAGGACCGTCTGGCTGCGATCCTGCGTACGGCCGCGCAGCGCGGGACCGACATCGCCGCGCCGTCGGGCCTGGCCCGCTATGAGCGTGGCCACCGGCTGGCGGCGCGCCCGTTGTATGACGCGACCAATGCCATCACCACCCTGTACACCGACGACCGCCTGCCGGCGCGGGTGCTCCGCCGGGCGGGTCTTCGCCTGGCACAGGGCGTGGTGCCGTTCCGCAAGCTGATCGCGGCGCACCTGACCCAGCGGTGACAGGTCACGACCAACGGTCGTGACCTACCATGGGTGTGCATCGGCCCCGGTAGGTGACGACCGTTGGTCGTCACGCGCTGCATGCCGGCTTCACCCCTCCGGGTCGGCCAACACGTTGATCACCGTATCGCCGAACTGCACCTGCTGGCCTGCGCGGATCTTGCAGGCCTTGCGCAGTTCCACCTGGCCATCCACCAGCACCTGGCCGTCGCCGATCAGCATCTTGGCTTCGCCGCCGCTGCTGACCAGGTCGGTCAGCTTGAGCAGCTGCTTCAGTTCGACGTACTCGCCGTCCAGGTCGAATTCGAGAGTCTGCATGGAGGGGGTATCCTGTGAAGGGGCGCAGAGCATGCGCCGGGCCGGGAAAGGGCGCGTATTGTGCGACAGCACGCGCCATATCGATATCCATGGGAAATCTGTACACGCTGTTCAGGGACGATGCGGTATCATTCCGCCCTGAGCGAGAGTAATCCTCCGACCGAGCAGCGCCAGGGCACGCGATAAGAAAGGGCGCCCAAAGCGCGGACCATCCCCTTTTTTATCTCACTGCCAGGTTCACGGCAGTGCCTTTGGAGTTCCCCATGTCCCAAGAATCTTCCGCGCCGCTGCTGTTCGCAGATCTCGGCCTGTCCGACGCTGTGATGCAGGCGGTTGCCGCTGTCGGCTACGAAACCCCTTCGCCGATCCAGGCTGCCACCATCCCGGCGATGCTGGAAGGCCGTGACGTGCTGGGCCAGGCCCAGACCGGTACCGGCAAGACCGCGGCGTTCGCGTTGCCGGTGCTGTCCAACCTGGACTTCAACCAGACCAAGCCGCAGGTGCTGGTGCTGGCCCCGACCCGTGAGCTGGCCATCCAGGTCGCCGAGGCCTTCCAGACCTATTCGGCCAAGATTCCCGGCTTCCGCGTGCTGCCGGTGTACGGCGGCCAGCCCTATGGGCAGCAGCTGTCGGCCCTGCGCCGTGGCGTGCATGTGGTCGTCGGTACCCCCGGCCGCGTGATCGATCACCTGGATCGCGGCACCCTGGATCTGTCCGAGCTGAAGACGCTGGTGCTGGACGAAGCCGATGAAATGCTGCGCATGGGCTTCATCGACGACGTCGAAGCGGTGCTCAAGAAGCTGCCGGAAAGCCGCCAGGTGGCACTGTTCTCGGCCACCATGCCGCCGCAGATCCGCCGCATCGCGCAGACTTACCTGCAGGACCCGGCCGAAGTCACCATCGCGGCCAAGACCACCACCTCGGCCAACATCCGCCAGCGTTACTGGTGGGTGAGCGGTCTGCACAAGCTCGATGCGCTGACCCGCATCCTGGAAGTGGAGCCGTTCGATGCGATGATCATCTTCGCCCGGACCAAGGCCGGTACCGAGGAGCTGGCGGAAAAGCTGCAGGCCCGCGGCCTGGCCGCGGCCGCCATCAATGGCGACATGCAGCAGGCCCAGCGTGAACGCACCATCGGCCAGCTCAAGGAAGGCAAGCTGGACATCCTGGTCGCCACCGACGTGGCCGCGCGTGGCCTGGACGTGGAGCGCATCAGCCACGTGCTGAACTACGACATTCCCTACGACACCGAAAGCTACGTGCACCGCATTGGCCGTACCGGCCGTGCCGGCCGTAGTGGTGAGGCGATCCTGTTCGTCACCCCGCGCGAGAAGGGCATGCTGCGCGCCATCGAGCGTGCTACCCGTCAGCCGATCGAGGAAATGCAGCTGCCGAGCGTGGACGCGGTCAACGACACCCGCGTGAACAAGTTCATGAGCCGCATCAGCGACGCGCTCAGCGAAGGCAACATCGACTTCTACCGCGACCTGCTGCAGCGTTTCGAAGGCGAGAACAACGTGCCGGCGATCGACATCGCCGCTGCGCTGGCCAAGCTGCTGCAGGGCGATTCGCCGTTCCTGCTGACCCCGCCGGTGCGCGGTCCGCGTGAAGAGCGCGCGCCGCGTGAACGCCAGGAGCGTGGCGAGCGCGGTGAGCGTCCGTCGCGGTTTGAACCGCGCTTCGAGCGTGGTCCGCGTCGTGACGACGAACGTGCGGTGCGCGGTCCGCGCCCGGAAGGCGACTTCGGCCCACAGGACGGTGGCTTCGAACGCGCGCCGCGCCGTGACATCGCCCCGCGCGGTGCTCCGGAGCCGGGCATGGAAACCTTCCGCATCGAAGTGGGCCATGTGCACGGCGTGAAGCCGGGCAACATCGTCGGCGCGATCGCCAATGAGGCCGGTCTGGAAAGCCGCTACATCGGCCGCATCGACATCCACGACGACTTCTCGGTGCTGGACCTGCCGGCCGAAATGCCCGCCGACCTGCTCAGCCACTTGAAGAAGGTGTGGGTGGCCGGGCAGCAGCTGCACATGCGCCGGGTTGAGCCGGGTGAAGACCTGACCCCGTCGGCTCGTGCGCCGTTCAAGCCGAAGTTCGGCCGCGGTCCGGGCAAGCCGGGCGGCCACCGCGGCGG
>NZ_RHPP01000233.1 GCF_003935715.1 Stenotrophomonas sp. 278
GCCCAGGCAGTCCCAAGGCCGGCCAACGGCCGGCGCTACCAACAGCAACACCGCGGTCGCCCGCGCCGTCGGGCCACCGGCCACACCGAAGCGAGTCCGCATGACCGACACCTCCCGCATCCCCGAAGCCTGTGACCTGCTGATCGAAGCCGGATACGTGGTCCCGATCGAGCCGCATGCGGTGGTGCTGGAAGACCATGCTGTCGCAGTACGCGGCAGCGAGATCATCGCGATCCTGCCGCGCGCCGAAGCCCGCGCCCGCTTCGCCCCGAAGCAGACCGTCTCGCGTCCTGATGCGGCGCTGATGCCGGGCCTGGTGAATGCCCATACCCACAACCCGATGACCCTGCTGCGCGGCGTCGCCGACGACCTGCCGCTGATGGTCTGGCTGCAGCAGCACATCTGGCCGGTGGAAGCGGCGGTGATCGGGCCCGAGTTCGTCGCTGACGGCACCACCCTGGCGATCGCGGAAATGCTGCGCGGGGGCACCACCTGCGCCAACGAGAACTACTTCTTCGCCGATGTGCAGGCCGCCGTGTACAAGCAGCATGGGTTCCGCGCGCTGGTCGGCGCGGTGGTCATTGATTTCCCCACTGCCTGGGCCAAGAGTGACGATGAGTACTTCGCCAAGGCCGGTGAGCTGCATGACCAGTGGCGCGGCGACCCGCTGATCGGCACCTCGTTCGCGCCGCATGCGCCGTACACCGTCAGCGACGCGAACTTCGAGCGCGTGCGCATGCTGTCCGACCAGCTGGACATGCAGGTGCACCTGCACACCCATGAAACCGCGCAGGAAGTCAGCGACTCGATCAAGCTGCACGGCCAGCGTCCGCTGGCACGCCTGGACCGGCTGGGCCTGGTCAACGACCGCCTGATCGCGGTGCACATGACCCAGCTCACCGAAGCGGAAATTCACCTGTGCGCCGAACGCGGCGTCAGCGTGGTGCACTGCCCGGAATCGAACCTGAAGCTGGCCTCCGGCTTCTGCCCGGCCTGCGCGCTGCAGCGTGCGGGGGTCAACCTGGCGATCGGCACCGACGGCTGCGCCAGCAACAATGACCTGGACATGTTCAGCGAGAACCGCACCGCGGCCATCCTGGCCAAGGCGGTGGCCAATGACGCCACCGCCCTGGACGCGGCCACCACGCTGCGTGCGGCCACGCTGGGCGGGGCGCGCGCGCTGGGCTTCGGCGACCGCATCGGCTCGATCGAGGTCGGCAAGCAGGCCGACCTGGTCTGTGTGGACCTGTCCGCACTGGAAACCCAGCCGCTGCACCATGTGCTGTCGCAGCTGGTGTATGCCGCCGGCCGTCACCAGGTCAGCGATGTCTGGATCGCCGGTCAGCCCAAGCTGGTCCAGCGTGAGCTGGTCGGCATGGACACCGCGGCGATCGTCGCCAATGCGCGCCAGTGGCGCGAGCGTATTCGACACATCCGTGCGTGATTGCGGCGCGCGGATCCAAGAAGGTAACCCCATGAACAGCCCCCACGCTTCCACCAATTTCGATCAGGCTGAACTGGACAAGTTCGCCGCACTGGCCAACCGCTGGTGGGACGCCGACGGCCCGCAGAAGCCCCTGCACGCACTGAATCCGGTGCGCCTGAAGTACGTCGCCGACCGCGCCCCGCTGCGCGGCGCGCGCGTGCTCGATATCGGCTGCGGCGGCGGCCTGCTCAGCGAGGCACTGGCCCAGGCCGGCGCGGACGTGACCGCCATTGACCTGGCCCCGGAGCTGGTCAAGGTGGCACGCCTGCACGGGCTCGAGTCTGGCGTGAAGGTGGACTACCGCGTGCAGGCGGCCGAGGACCTGGCGGCAGAACAGCCGGGCAGCTTCGACGTGGTGACCTGCATGGAAATGCTGGAGCACGTGCCGGACCCGGGCGCGATCATCGCCGCCTGCCACCGGCTGCTCAAGCCGGGCGGCCAGCTGTTCCTGTCCACCATCAACCGCACCCCGGCCGCGTTCGCCGTGGCCATTGTGGGTGCCGAGTACGTGGCACGGCTGCTGCCCAAGGGCACGCACCACTACCAGGAATTCATCAAGCCGGCCGAGCTCGGCAAGTGGCTGCGCGAAGCCGATTTCAACCTGCGCGACGTCAGCGGCATGGCCTATGAGCCGTGGCGCAACCGCGCCCGCCTGAGCTCGCGCACCGACATCAACTACCTGGCCCATGCGGTCAAGCCGGAAGACAGCACCGGTGTCTGAAGCGGTTTCGGCAAAGACCGGTTTCCCGGCAGCGGTGCTGTTCGACCTGGATGGCACGCTGCTCGACAGCGCGCCGGACATGCTGGCCACCGCCAACGCGATGCTGGCCGCGCGTGAACGCGCGCCGATCACGCTGGAGGTACTGCGTCCGGTGGTGTCCAAGGGCGCGCGGGCGATGGTGTCTGCGGCGTTTCCCGAGCTGGATGCCACGGCGCGCGACGCGCTGATCCCCGAGTTCCTGCAGCGCTATGAAGCGCTGATCGGACAGCACGCGGTGCTGTTCGACGGCATCGAGCGCATGCTGGAGGCACTGGAGGCCGCCGGCACCCGCTGGGGCATTGTCACCAACAAGCCCGAGTACCTGGCGCGGCTGATCGTGCCGCAGCTGAGTTGGGAGCAGCGCTGCCAGGTGCTGATCGGCGGCGACACCCTGAGCGAGCGCAAGCCGCATCCGCTGCCGCTGCTGGAGGCCGCGCGCCGCATGGGCATCGAACCTGCCACCTGCGTCTATGTGGGCGATGACGAGCGCGACATTCTGGCCGCGCAGGCGGCCGGCATGCCGTCTGTGGCTGCGCTGTGGGGCTACCGCCTGGATGACGACAACCCGTTGGCATGGGGTGCCGAGGTGATGGTGGAAACGCCGTTCCAGCTGCATACCCCGTGTGCCTGGCCCAGCGTACGCGGAGCCTGATCCCGGTATGGACCAACGGTCCATACCTACCGGCCTCGTTACAATTCCCGGTAGGTATGCACCGTTGGTGCGTACACGCCATCCCACAACCCGCGGTAGGTACGCACCGTTGGTGCGTACACGCCATCCCACAACCCGCGGTAGGTACGCACCGTTGGTGCGTACGTGCACCGCCAGGATCATCGCCATGACCACCTCCAGCGCCCTCGACAGCTTCCTCGACAAATGGCGCACCCGCTGGCCGGAATGGTCGGTGGCAGAGCCCTTTGTTCCCGAACACCAGCGCAACCTCGTCGTGGCCTGGTTCTCGCTGCTGCAGGAGTTCGACGACATCCTCAACACCGCCGGCGACCCGATGCCGGCCGACGCCAAGCTGGCGTGGTGGGGCGAGGAACTGCGCAGCTGGGCCGGGCAGCGCTCGCGGCACCCGCTGGGC
>NZ_RHPP01000234.1:0-1229 GCF_003935715.1 Stenotrophomonas sp. 278
GCGGGTAATCAAGCGCGCACTAGCCGCGTACACAGCAGCTCTGGAACTTACTGAATGTCTGCCAATTATGATGATGTGCTGGGCCAGCTGACCGACGCCGGCCTGATCCTCGACAGTCTGGACACCAGCGGTCGAATGGTGCGCTGCCGGGTGGAGGGCTCGCGCGAGCGCCGCGGCTGGTACGTGCTGCACGAGCTCAATGCCAGCAGCGGCGACACGCTTATCGTGGGCACGTTCGGTATCTGGCACGGCAACGACAACGGTGCGCAGAAGGTCGAGCTGCGCAAGCGCGAAAGTGCTTTCAGCCAGGAGCAACGCGAAGCGCTCAAGCGGCGGCTGGTGGAAGACCGCCGCCGCGCGGAAGCGGCACGGCTGGAGCAGAACCGGCGTGCTGCAGCTCGGGCGACAGCGGCCTGGAACAAGGCGCTGCCGGAGGGCGAGGCCGACTACCTGACCGACAAGGCCGTGCAGGCATTTGGCCTGCGCTATGGCCGCAGCGGCGTCGCGTTGGTTCCACTGCTGGACCCCAATGGATCAGTCCACGGCCTGCAGGTTCTGCGCAGCGCCAAACAGGCCAAGGCCTCGAACAAGCCGGCCAAGGAGTTCTGGCCGGCAGGACTGGCCAAGAAGGGCCACTTCCACCTGCTCGGCGGCACGCCGCAGTGGATCCTTCTGGTGGCGGAAGGGTATGCCACCGCCGCCACGCTGCACATGGCGACCGGCTACCCGGTGGCCGTGGCCTTCGATGCCGGCAACTTGATGCCGGTGGCCGCTTCCTTGGCGAAGCGGTATCGCAGCGCCAAGGTGCTGGTCTGCGGCGATGACGACGTGCTGCAGAAGTGCCGCCACTGCAAGTCGCGCCTGGTGCTGGCTGATTCGCCGGAGTTTTGCCCGACCTGCTGCCAGCCACATGAGGCCTCCAACGCCGGCCTACTCGGTGCCGAGGCAGCTGCACTCAATGTGGGCGGGGCCATGCTGCTGCCTGCCTTCGCCGACGAGCCCGGTCGGCGCGAGCGCTTCATCGACACTGGCCGCAAGGTCAGCGACTTCAACGACCTGCACGTGCTGGAGGGCCTGCATGTCGTGCGCAGCCAGGTCGAAGCCCGCATCACGGAGCTTTCGTGGCGACCTCGATCCGAAAATCGCAGCGCGTCCAGCACCACCACCGGGGGCGCGGGACAGCCCGAGCTCAAACCCCTCGATTCGCTTGACGAGCTGCTGGAGCGGTT
>NZ_RHPP01000234.1:1574-3327 GCF_003935715.1 Stenotrophomonas sp. 278
AGCCAAGATGAAGAGCACCATCGTCATCCATGGCCCGCAGGGCACCGGCAAGAACATGTTCTTCGATGAGTACATGAAGCTGTTCGGCGACTACGGACGCGTGCTGGATCAGGCGGCGCTGGAAGACAAATTTAACGACTGGGCCAGCCGCAAGCTGTTCCTGCTCGCCGACGAAGTGGTGGCTCGCACCGAGGTCTACCACCTCAAGAACAAACTCAAGGCGCTGATCACCGGCGACCGCATCCGCATCAATCCGAAGAACCTGCAGGCGTATGAGGAAGACAACCATGCCAACCTGGTGTTCCTGTCCAACGAAGCCATGCCCGTTGTGCTGGAAGAAGACGACCGCCGTCACGCGGTGATCTGGACGCCGGACAAGCTGACCGAGGCGTTTTACCTGGATGCGCTGGAAGAGATCCGCAATGGCGGCACAGCGGCCTTGCACGACTATCTGCTGCGCCTTGACCTCACCGGGTTCACCAACGGGACCAATCCTCCCATGACGCAGGCCAAGCGCGAGCTGATCGGCCTGAGCCAGGACAGCCCGCAACGGTTCCTGGATGAGTTGTATGGCAACGACATACCCGGGGTGAAGCCACGACCGGCCCTGTCGAAGGAGTGGTACGAGCTCTACAAGGTCTGGTGCGGCAAGGAGGGGGTACGCCCAGCGCCGAACCCGAAGTTCGTCAACGCTCTGGTGCGCAAGCGACAGATCATCCATCCGGACAGGGCGCGCAAGCGCTACACAGTTGGGCAGACGACGCTGGGCCCACACGGCTTCCTGATGCTAGGATCTACAGCACCTCCCGACGAGCGCACCGAGCAGGCCTATCTGGGCGATGAGCTGGTAGCGTTCCGCAGTGCGTTCAACGACTATCGGGGGCGCGCATGAGCCTCTCGACTACAGACGTGCGGGACGTGCGGGATGACGTGCGGGCATTTGTGCGGGCATTTCTCCTAGTGGCAGTAGGCGTGTGCGGGACGTGCGGGACTTTTTCCGCTCACGTGTGCGGGCGCGCGCGTGCCCACATGCGCTCGCATCACATGCGTGCGTCACGCGCGTATAGGTGCCCGCACGTCCCGCACGTCCCGCACAGCGCATGTGCCGCAGGCGTTTCGCGCATTTTCACGAGCGCACGTCCTCCCGCACATCCCACACACCCGCTCGCGCGCGCGTTTTCGTCTGTTACCGCTCTCTTGAAAAAGATGGAAGGGGAGGCTGTGCATGGCTTCTGAGGACGTACAGGTCTCGGGCAAGGATCTGGCACTGTTGATCGGCTGCCGGCCGTCCTACATCGTGGAGCTGAAGAAGAAGGGCCGCCTGGTCTGCGCCGAGGACGGCAAGGGCTACCTGCGCGACGCCTCCCTGGCGCTGTACGGCCAGACCCAGGACCCCAGCTACAGTGCCGTGGCCGCTCGCCACGCTCAGGCGCGGGGCGCTTCGCTGGCAGGGGCGGGGGTAGGGGACACCACGGACGCGGGCGCTGACGGCGACGAGGTGGACGCTGATGGCGATGCGGAGAGCGGGGAGGGTGCCACCGCGCCCGCTACGCCCGATGCCAAGCGCAAGGCCAAGGCGCTGGCCGACAAGGCCGAGATCGACGCCAAGGCCGCTGCGCGCGACTACGAGGTCAGCATGGGCAAGCTGCTCGACGCCGGCCAGGTCGAGCACGAGCTGGCCGAGGCAGCCACGGCGATTCGCGTGGAACTGGAGCGCATGGCCGACACCCTGGCACCGCAGCTGGCGGCCACC
>NZ_RHPP01000235.1 GCF_003935715.1 Stenotrophomonas sp. 278
CACTGGAACAGGCCGTCGCCGCCGCCGAGACCGCCCCGGCCAGCCTGGGCGAATGGCTGCAGCAGATTCCCGCAAGCCTGCGCAACGCGGTCCGCCTGCGCGTGGAAGGCGAGCGCACCGCCCTGCCCGGCCCGACCCTCACCCCCTATCTGGTCGGCCTGCTGGTTCTGCTCGGCATGCTCGGCACCCTGCTCGGCATGATGGCCACCCTGCGTGGCACTGGCCTGGCGCTGGAAAGCGCCACCGACCTGCAGGCCATCCGTGGCTCGCTCGGCGCACCAGTCGAGGGCCTGGCCGTGGCCTTCGGCACCTCCATCGCCGGCGTCGCCACCTCGGCCATGCTGGGCCTGCTGTCGGCGCTGAGCCGGCGTGAGCGCCTGCGCGTGGTGCAGCAGCTCGACACCCGCATTGCCACCACCCTGCACGTGCATTCGCAGAGCTGGCAGCGCGCCGAAACCTTCCGTCTGCTGCAGGCCCAGGCCGGGCTGCTGCCAGCCCTGGTGGAGCGCCTCGAAGCCGTCAGCACTGCGATCGAGCAGCACAGCGGCAGCACCGGCGAGCGCCTGCTCAGCAGCCAGCAGACGTTCCAGCAGGCTGCCGAACAGAGCCAGCAGCGACTGGCCAGCGCCCTGCAGCAGACCCTGCAGGACGGCGTGGCGCAGAGCGCACGTGCCGTGGGCGAAGCACTGCAGCCGCTGATGGCGCAGACCCTGGCCGGGCTGAGCGAGCAGACCACGCAGCTGCAGCACAGCGTGCGCGATGCGGTGCAGGTACAGCTGGGTGCCCTCAGCAGCGGTTTCGAACAGAGCCAGACCCACACCCGTGAGACCTGGAGCAGCGCCCTGCGCGACCAGCAGCAGGCGCATGCGCAGCTGGCCACCGACCTGCGCGGCACGCTGGACGGCTTCAGCAGCGCCCAGGCTGAACACAGCCGTGGCCTGCTTGATGCCGTTGCCGCCCGCCTGGACGACACTGCCACGCAGTGGACCAGCGCCCAGCTGGCCCAGCAGCACACCCATGCCGCGCTGATCGAACAGCTGCGCACTGTCCTGCACACTGCGCAATCCGAACAGAACGCTCACGCCGCCGCGCTGCTGGATGCCCTGGCCGCACACATGCAGGCCAGCGCTGACACGTCGGCACAGGCGTGGCGCGACACCCTGGCCGGCCAGCAGAGCGTCAATGCCGAACTGGCCGAGCGCAACCAGCAGGCCCTGGTCAGCGCCACCGCCAGCTTCGACAGCCACGCCCGCGCCCTGGTGGACGGCCTGCAGTTGGCCCACACCGGCCTGCAGGACACCCTGGAAGCGCGCGATGCGCAGCGTCTGGACACCTGGCGCGATGCCTTCGCCCGCCTGTCCGAACAGCTCGGCCAGCAGTGGGAAGCCAACGGCGCGCAGGTCGCAGCCAGCCAGCAGGCCGTCTGCGAGACCCTGGCCAGCACCGCGCACCAGATCGGCACCCAGGCGCAGGAGCACGCGCGCGAAACCATTGCCGAGATCTCGCGCCTGGTCACCCTGGCCTCGGAGGCTCCCAAGGCCGCCGCGGACGTGGTCGCCGAACTGCGCCAGAAGCTGTCCGACAGCATGGTCCGCGACACCGCCATGCTGGAAGAGCGCACGCGTCTTCTGGGCACGCTGGAAACCCTGCTGGACGCGGTCAACCACGCCAGCACCGAACAGCGCACTGCCGTGGATGCCCTGGTCAGCACCTCGGCCGAGCTGCTGGAACGCGTGGGCACGCGGTTCGGCGAACAGATCGAGAACGAAGCCGGCAAGCTCGAACACGCCGCGGCGCAGGTCAGCGGCAGCGTGGTCGAAGTGGCCAGCCTGGCCGAAGCCTTCGGCAGCGCCATGCACAGCTTCGGCAGCGCCAGCACCGGGCTGGGCGAACAGCTGCAGCAGGTCGCCGGCGCGCTGGACGCCTCGATGGCGCGCAGCGATGAGCAGCTGGCTTACTACGTCGCCCAGGCACGTGAAGTCGTTGACCTGAGCGTGCTGTCGCAGCAGCAGATCATTGAAGAACTGCAGCAGCTGGCCGGGCGTCGCCGCAGCAGCGGGACCGCCACCGCATGAGCGAGGAGATCGAACTCGACGGCGAAACCAGCACCCCGGTGTGGGCCGCGTTCGGCGACCTGATGTCGGTGCTGCTGGGCGCGTTCGTGCTGATTCTGGTCGGCGTGGTCGCGATCCAGCTGGAGCTGTCGCAGCGCCTCGACCAGGAAGTGGCCCAGCGCGAGGCCGAAGCCAAGCGCCGCCAGACCCTGGAGCAGGCGCTGGCAGGTCCCCTGGCGGCGGGTCGGGTCACCCTGGTGGATGGCCGCATCGGCATCCGCGGCAGCGTGCTGTTCGCGCTGAACTCCGACCAGCTGCAGCCGGAAGGCCGCGAGCTGCTGAAGAGCCTGGCCGCGCCCCTGGCCGGTTACCTGGCGTCGCGCGAGGAGATCCTGATGGTCAGCGGCTTCACCGACGACCAGCCGGTGCGCGACACCAACCGCCAGTTCGCCGACAACTGGGAACTGTCCGCGCAGCGCTCGTTGACGGTGACCCGTGCGCTGATCGCCGAGGGCGTTCCCGCCGGTTCCGTGTTTGCGGCCGCCTTCGGTGCCGAGCAGCCGGTGGACAGCAACCGCAGCGAAGAAGGCCGCTCGCGCAATCGCCGCGTCGAAATGGCCCCGATTCCGCGCCCGAAGGCCACTGACACGCCGGACCACCGCACTGATGGGCGCTGACGGCCACAGCACGCCGGCGCAGTTGCAGCGTTGGCGCACGCAGGGACACGACCGCATCGACCCGGTGCAGTTCGCGTTCCTGGAAGCGTTGCAGCAGCGTGCGCACGGCCACGACGGCGCATTGCGGCGGGTACTGGATGCCCGGCTGCAGGTGCTGCTGGACGCCTATGCAGCGCGCATTGAAGCGCAGCCCGCAACGACTGACCCGACCGCGCGACCGGCCGCTACCCTGCGCGACCTGCCCGTGCCGCGCAATGCCGACTACCCGCAGTTGCCGGCCTTGGCCGAATTCCGTGCGATGTGGGCCAACCTGCGCACCGAAAGCCAGGTCCGCCAGACCCTGGCCCAGGAAGCCCCCAGCGACAGCGGGCCGCTGAATTCCAGCATGCTGGTGCACCGCACGCTGGGCTGGCTGGGCGAGGTCTCACCCGGCTACCTGCAGCACTTCCTCGCCTATGTGGACAACCTGGCCTGGCTGGACACGCTGCAGCAGCGCGGCACCCTGCCCACCCGCGACAGCGCCGCGCCGGGCGCGAAGCCACGCCGCCGCAC
>NZ_RHPP01000236.1 GCF_003935715.1 Stenotrophomonas sp. 278
AGCCTGCTCCTGCCCCGGCCACCGCGCCGAAGGCGGCAGCGGCTGCCCCCGCTCCGAAGGCCCCGCAAAACAAGAATCCCGTGCCCGTTTCGAAATCGCCTGCAAAAACCGCCGCCAAGTCCGAATCCACCGCCAAGCCTGCCGTGCAGCGCCCTGTCGGCAAGGTCGCCGTGGCCGTCGCCGCGCGCTCGTCCGCCCCGGCTCCGCGTACCAAGTACAAGGTGGTGGAGTTCAAGACCGACGAGGCCACCGGCCGTCCGATCCTGCCCGCCGGCTACAAGCCGAGCGCGGATGAGGAATACATGAGCACGTTGCAGCTGGAGTATTTCCGCCAGCGTCTGCAGCAGTGGCGCGCCGAACTGGTCGAAGAGTCCAAGCAGACCATCGAGAACCTCAAGGAAGAAGTCCGCGACATCGGCGACGAAGCCGAACGCGCCACCCGCGAAACGGAAAATTCGCTCGAGCTGCGTACCCGCGACCGCTATCGCAAGCTGATCGGCAAGATCGAAAGCACCCTGAAGCGTCTGGAAGCCGGCGATTACGGCTACTGCGTCGACACCGGTGAAGAAATCGGCCTGGACCGCCTCGAAGCGCGTCTGACCGCCGAACGCACCATCGACGCCCAGGAGCGCTGGGAGCACATGCAGAAGCAGCAGGGCGATTGATCGCTTGTTGTTGCTGATTGCGCGAAAAACCCGGCTCCGGCCGGGTTTTTTGTTGCTGTTGGATTTGGGCGAACAGCCCTCGGCGGATGGCCCGCGTGTTGGGGCGGCTCGGGGTGGGTTTGCGGGACACGCCGTGAATCCATCCATGGAGGCTACTCGGACGCCATCCATGGCGCCGAGTGTCCCGCAAACCCACCCCGAGCCACCCACGACAGCTGGCCGGCGGCCAAGGAAGATCAAAACCCGTCCGCGCGCTGCCTTGGTGGGATCGGTCGACAGACGATCGCCGTGAAATACCCAACATCCGGTAACGCATGACCGCTGATCGACACCGCCGTTGACGTGGCATTTCCCATGGCCACCGACATTCTGTCGTGGCGGCTCGGGATGGGTTGGAGGGGGCACGAGCCGCATGGATGCGGCGATGAGCTTACATGGATGTATTCACAGCGTCCCCCGGAACGCCCGTCCCGAGCCGCCAGCCCCCGGATGTCATGAACCGAGGGTTGTTCGCCCAAAACCAACAGCAGCCGGGCAACGCCCGGCGACACGTACGCCGTCGAATGCCGCAATGATCACTGCAGATCGCGCAGATTCAACCGCCGCAGGGTGGGGTTCTTCCAGGCGGTGATGCCGGCCACGCTCAGTACGGCGAACCCGCCCAGGACAACGGCGGGCACCAGACCCAGCAGCTTGGCCATCGTGCCGGCGTAGAACGCGCCCAGTTCGTTTGAGGAGCTGATGAAGATGCCGTTGATCGAGGACACGCGTCCGCGCATCTCTTCCGGCGTGGCCAGCTGCAGGATGGTCGAGCGCACCACCACCGAGACCCCGTCGAACGCCCCGTAGAACAGCAGGATCGCCGCCGACAGCCAGAAGTGGTGCGACAGGCCGAAGCCGATCACGCACAGCCCGAAGCCCGCCACCGCGAACAGCAGCACCCGGCCGGCGTGTTTGTGCAGCGGGTGGCGTGCCAGCCACAGGCCCACGCAGACCGAGCCCAGCGCCGGGGCCGCACGCAGGATGCCCAGGCCCTCCGGGCCGTGGTGCAGAATCTCGTGCAGGAACGCCGGCAGCATCGCCACCACGCCACCCAGCAGCACCGAGAACATGTCCAGTGCCATCGCGCCCACCATGATCCGGTTGCCCAACACGAAGCGGCCGCCCTCGGCGATGCTCTTGAAGATCGGTGCCGCCGGGCCTGTGTGCACCGGCTCGCTCACCCGCAGTGCCGCCAGGCAGCCCAGTGCGGCCAATGCGAACGCAGCGGCCACGCCGTACGCCACGCCCTTGCCGCCCATGCCCACCAGTACGCCGCCCAGTGCCGGGCCGATCACCATGCCGGTCTGGAACACCACCGCGCCCAGCCCCGCGCCGCGCGCGTACTGATGGCGCTCCAGCACCCGGGCGAACAGCGCGTTGTAGATCGGCGACAGGAACGCACGCACCATGCCGGTCAGCGCAATCGCCGCATAGATCGGCCACACCCCGTGGAACGGCAGCCAGCCCATCGCCACGCAGGTCAGCACCACCGCCGTCAGTACCAGGCCCGTGCACGCCACCATGCCCAGCCGGCGGCGCGGCAGGTGGTCCACCAGGTAGCCCGCGAACGGGGCCACGCAGAAGAACGGCAGCACTTCGGCCAGCCCCACCAGGCCCAGCGAGAACGGATTGCGGGTCACCTCGTAGATGTGCCAGCCCACCGTGACCGCCACGATCTGGTACGACAGCATCGCCAAGATGCGGTACGCCAGGACCTGCGCGAAGCCCGGACGGGCCAGCAGGCCCAGGGCGCTTTCTTCGCCGGCCGGCGTGGGGGCGGCCGGGCTCACGATTGCGCTTGTGCGGTGTCGCGGATGAACGCCAGCATCGCCGCCACGCCGTTGCTGCGGGTCGGGGACAGGTGCTTGGCCAGGCCGATGTCGCTGATGTAGGTCGGCTCGGTCGCCAGGATTTCCTCCGCCGAACGACCCGAGTACACCCGCAGTGCGAGGTAGATCAGGCCGGACACAATCGCCGAGTCACTGATCGCATGGAAGCGCAGGTTCTGCGCGTTGCCCTCCGGCACGATCCAGACCATCGACTGGCAGCCCAGCAGGCGGTGCTCCTCGGTCTTCCATTCTTCCGGGAAGGTCGGCAGCTTGCGGCCCAGGTCGATCAGGTACTGGTAGCGCTCGGACCAGTCACCGAAGAAGGCGAACTCCTCGGTAATGGCGGCCTGCGCTTCGGCAGCAGTAGGTTCAAGCGGGAAGGGGGAGTCGATCACAGCAGTCTCAATAAATAAACGGTTTCAACAAATCCCGGTAGCACCCGACCGTTGGTCGGGTGACGGCGTCAGCCGCGCTTGCGCACCCAGCGAATACCCTGGGCGGTGTCTTCCAGCACGATGCCTTCCGCCGCCAGCTGGTCACGGATCGCATCGGCCCGCGCAAAATCACGCGTCGCCTTGGCTGCCGTCCGCTCCTCGATCAGCCCCTGGATCCGCGCATCGTCATCGGCATCCCCCCCGGCGGTGCCGAACCACGCCGACGGATCCTGCTGCAGCAGGCCCAGCGCCAAACCCGCCCCGAGCAGGGCCGCCTTGGCCGCCGCC
>NZ_RHPP01000237.1 GCF_003935715.1 Stenotrophomonas sp. 278
AACCCCTTTTGCGGCGGGGGGGGGGGGGGCGGTGTTTTTAAAACCCCCCGGGGGCCCCGCCGGCGTTGGCCGGCCCAAGCGGTGCGTTGGCCGGCCAACGGCCGGCGCTACCGGTTTCCGACATCCAGATGCCCCACGGGCAACCCCAGCGTTCCATCCCCGGCACGCCCGGCCAACGCCCGGCGCAATACAATTGCTCCCATGCAGATCGGCCCCTATTCCATCCAGCCCAACGTGGTGCTCGCGCCCATGGCCGGCGTCACCGACAAGCCCTTCCGCCTGCTGTGCAAGCGGCTCGGCGCGGGCCTGGCTGCCTCGGAGATGACCATCTCCGACCCCCGTTTCTGGAACACCCGCAAGTCGATCCATCGCATGGACCACGACGGTGAACCTGCGCCGATCAGCGTGCAGATCGCCGGCACCGAACCGGCCCAGCTGGCCGACGCCGCCCGCTACAACGTCGACCACGGCGCGCAGATCATCGACATCAACATGGGCTGCCCGGCCAAGAAGGTCTGCAACGCCTGGGCCGGCTCGGCGCTGATGCGCGATGAGGACCTGGTCGCGCGCATCCTCAGCGCGGTGGTCAACGCCGTGCCGGTGCCGGTCACCCTCAAGATCCGCACGGGCTGGGACTGTGACCACCGCAACGGTCCGCGTATTGCCCACATCGCCGAAGACAGCGGCATTGCCGCCCTCGCCGTGCACGGTCGTACCCGCGACCAGCATTACACCGGCAGCGCCGAATACGAGACCATCGCTGCGATCAAGGCTGCCCTGCGCATTCCGGTGCTCGCCAACGGCGACATCGATTCGCCGCAGAAGGCCGCGCAGGTGCTGGCCCAGACCGGCGTCGATGCGGTAATGATCGGCCGCGCCGCCCAGGGCCGGCCGTGGATCTTCCGCGAAGTGGCGCATTACCTGGCCACCGGTGAAGAACTGCCGCCGCCGACGCTGATCGAGGTGCGCGACATCCTGCTTGGGCATCTGCACGCGCTGCACGACTTCTACGGTGAAGCCCAGGGTGTGCGCATCGCGCGCAAGCATCTGGGCTGGTACGCCAAGGACCGCCCGGAAAATGCCGCGTTCCGTGCGGTGGTCAACCGTGCTGAAGATGCCGCTCAGCAGGTTGCGCTGACGCGGGACTATTTTGATGCGTTGGCAGCGGGACAGCCGCTGTCGTTTGCCGCGTGAACCTGACATGACACCCCCTATCGCCTCCCCCACCTACCTGCACGGCTTCTCCGATACCGAACAGCACCGTCTGGTCGTCCAGTCCCGGCTGCTCGAATCGACCATCTTCAACAGCATCGACTACACCGGCGCGCGCAAGCTGCTGGAAGTTGGCAGCGGCGTGGGCGCGCAGACCGAGATTCTGCTGCGCCGCTTCCCCGAGCTGCATGTCACCGGCGTGGACCTGAGCGAGGCCCAGCTGGCCACTGCCCGCCAGAATCTGCAAAAGACCCCGTGGTGCAGCGAGCGTTACACCCTGCAGCAGGCCGACGCCGGCAACCTGCCGTTCGGCCCGCGCGAGTTCGACTCGGCGTTCCTGTGCTGGGTGCTGGAACACGTGCCCTCGCCCGCCCGTGTGCTCAGTGAAGTGCGTCGTGTGCTGGTGCCCGGTTCGCCGGTTTACATAACCGAGGTGATGAACGCCTCGTTCCTGCTGGATCCCTATTCGCCGCATATCTGGCGCTACTGGATGGCGTTCAATGATTTCCAGTACGACCACGGCGGCGACCCGTTCGTCGGGGCCAAGCTGGGCAACCTGCTGCTGGCCGGTGGCTTCCGCGACGTGCACACCGAGATCAAGACCATCCACCTGGACAACCGCGAACCGGCACGACGCAAGACCATGATTGCGTTCTGGGAGCAGCTGCTGCTGTCAGCGGCCGAGCCGCTGCTGCAGGCCGGGCTGGTGGATCAGGCCACCGTGGACGGCATGCGCCAGGAGTTCGGGCTGGTGCAGAACGATCCGAATGCGGTGTTCTTCTTTTCGTTCGTGCAGGCGCGCGCGACGGTTTATTGAGACCCACGGATCGACACCCGTGAACGGCCGTTGGTCAAATTGATGGATCGCCGTAGAGCCACGCCCTGCGTGGCTTCGCGGAGTCCATCGGAGTCGCAGCCACGCAGGGCGTGGCTCTACGCGGTCAGTCAGCGCGCGGGTTCATTCCACATGCGCTGCCACAGTGTGCCGAAGCGGCGCTTGGCGCGTTCGCGTCCTTCATCCCCCTCATACGCCGGGCGCAGCTGTTGCGGGGTGATCGCCTCCCAGCCATCTCCCTGCTGCTTCGCCACCGCGAAGGTAAAGGTGTAGTCCGGCTCCAGTCCCATGCGCAGGTCACTGAGCTGCAGCTGTCCGTCCACCACCTGTGCGCGCATGAATCCGCGGTTGAACCAGTTCAAGCGGGCCACGGCCGGAATGTCGGCAGCCTGGCGCAATGCCTGCACGTTGGACGGATAGCCGCGGAATGTCATCGGGCCATGGTCGGCAATCACCGAGCGCTCGCCTATCACATAGCCGCTGGGGGTCATGGCGACCACCTGCCACAGCACGGTGTTGAAGGGGGTCGCCACCGAGAACCTCGGCGCATCGCCCAGGCCCATGGCGGCCAGCGCGCGGTCGGCTTCGCGTTCAACCTGGTGCTTGGCCAGCAGTGACCAGCCCAGGTAGCCGGTGCTCAGCACCAGCCCTGCAACCAATGCGCGCTGGGCCAGCGACCTGGCCTGCGCAAACCACGCCACGACGCAGGCCAGCAGCAGCCACACCGTGTACAGCGGGTCGATGATGAAGACACTGGACCACATCGTTGGCGACGGGCTGAACGGCCACCACAGCTGGGTGCCATAGACGGTGAACGCATCCAGTACCGGGTGGGTGACCAGCGCCAGCTGGATCGCCCAGAACCAGCGCATCGGAGACTGCGCCACCCGGCCGTTGCCGAAGCGTTTGAAGCCCCACCAGATCAGCGCGGCCACCCACGGCAGCACCAGCAGCGAGTGGCTGTAGCTGCGGTGTTCGGTCATGACCGCAACCGGGTCGGTGGCGGTGAAGGCGAGCACCAGGGAATCGAGGTCGGGCAGGGTACCGAGCGCGGCACCGGCCAGCAGGGCGG
>NZ_RHPP01000238.1 GCF_003935715.1 Stenotrophomonas sp. 278
GCGCGGCAGCGGTGATGGCGGCCGAACCGGTGCTGCGGGCGCGCGCCGAGCAGGTGACGGTGGCGGTGTCGACCGTGGTGGTGTTCGGCACCCTGGCGATGCTGGCCTGGCCGCTGCTGTACCAGCTCAACCTCAGCCATGCGCTGGTGCCGATCAGCGAGCATGCCTATGGGGTGTTTGCCGGATCCACGATCCACGAAGTCGCACAGGTGGTCGTCGCCGGCGGCGCGGTGAGTCCGGCTGCGGCCGACACGGCGGTGATCACCAAGATGGTGCGGGTGATGCTGCTGGCCCCGGCGCTGGTGGTGGTATCGCTGCTGCTGGCCCGGACCCGGGCAGGCACGCCGGACGCGCTGCGCGCGCGGATCGTGGTGCCGTGGTTCGCGTTCGGCTTCGTGGCGGTGGCGGCGTTCAACTCGCTGCAGTGGCTGCCGGCTGGGCTGGTCCACGCACTGGTGCAGCTGGACACCCTGCTGCTGGCGATGGCGATGGCCGCGCTGGGGCTGACCACGCATGTTTCGGCGCTGCGCCAGGCCGGAGTGAAGCCACTGCTGCTGGCGCTGCTGCTGTTCGGCTGGCTGCTGGTGGGCGGGCTGGGGGTGAATCTGGGGGTGCAAGGGTGGTTGGCGTGATCACGACCAACGGTCGTGATCTACCGGTTCGGGTCGTGAATGACCGGTAGGCCACGACCGTGCGTCGTGAATGACCGGTAGGCCACGACCGTTGGTCGTGGCACGCCGGGGTGGCGCAACAGGTAGAATGCGCCATGAACGAATTCTCCGAACTGCCCCTGTCGGCCTCGCTGGCAGCGGGCATCGACGCGCTGGGCTATACCCGCATGACGCCGGTGCAGGCCCAGAGCCTGCCCGCCATCCTCGAGCGCCGCGATGTGATCGCCCAGGCCCCCACTGGCAGTGGCAAGACCGCCGCCTTCGGGCTGGGCCTGCTGCAGAAGCTGGACCCGGCGGTGATCCGCGCGCAGGCGCTGGTGCTGTGCCCGACCCGCGAACTGGCCGACCAGGTCGGCAAGCAGATCCGCAAGCTGGCCACCGGCATTCCCAACCTGAAGCTGGTGGTACTGACCGGTGGCATGCCGCTGGGGCCGCAGCTGGCCTCGCTGGAAGCACACGACCCGCACGTGGTGGTCGGTACCCCGGGCCGGATCCAGGAGCTCGGCCGCAAGCGCGCGCTCAAGCTGGGCGGGGTGACCACGCTGGTGCTGGACGAAGCCGACCGCATGCTCGACATGGGCTTCGAAGAGCCCATCCGCGAGATCGCCGGGCGCACCAGCAAGGACCGCCAGACGCTGCTGTTCTCGGCCACCTTCCCGGACGAAATCCGCCAGATCGCGCGTGACCTGCTGCGCGATCCGCAGGAAGTGACCGTGGAAGGTGCCGACCATGCCCCGGCGATCCGTCACCTGTTCTGCGAGGTCGACCTCAGCAGCAAGCAGAAGGCGCTGGCCGGGCTGCTGCTGAAGTACACGCCGGAATCGGCGGTGGTGTTCTGCAACACCCGCCGCGACGTCGACGAAGTGGCCAACTCGCTGCAGCAGTTCGGCTTCTCCGCACTGGCCCTGCATGGCGACATGGAACAGCGTGACCGCGACGAAGTGCTGGTGCGCTTCGCCAACCGCAGCTGCAACGTGCTCGTGGCCAGTGACGTGGCCGCGCGCGGGCTGGACGTGCAGGACCTGGCGGCGGTGATCAATTACGAGCTGCCGACCGATATCGAAACCTACCAGCACCGCGTCGGCCGTACCGGTCGCGCCGGCGCGACCGGGCTCGCCATCAGCCTGGTAACCGGGCGCGAACGCAACCGCGCCGATGCGCTGGAAGCGGCGCAAGGTGCTCCGCTGGACTGGCAGAAAACGCCTTTGGCGACCGCGCGGCCGGCGGTCCTGCCGCAGGCGGCCATGCAGACCCTGCGCATCGACGGTGGCAAGACCGACAAGCTGCGCCCGGGCGACATCCTGGGCGCGCTGACCGGCGAGGCCGGGTTGTCGGCGAAGGTGATCGGCAAGATCGATATCTATCCCACGCGTTCGTACGTGGCGATTGCACGTGAGCACGTCGGCAAGGCGATCGCGCGCCTGGAAGCCGGCAAGATCAAGGGCCGCCGGTTCCGCGTCAGAAAGATGTAATGCGCATAGGGTCACCCGACGTAGAGCCACGCCCTGCGTGGCTTCGCGGTAATGATCTGATCCGGCCTATGCAGCCACGCAGGGCGTGGCTCTACGTCGGGCGATGAAAGACCGCGCTTAATAAACCAGATTCGCCACCAGCGGCACGTCGCTGTCCCAGCGCTCGCGGCCGCCCAGGCCGGCCAGCTCGACCAGCACCGCCGCGCCCAGCACGTCCACCTGCAACTGCCGTGCCAGCGACAACGCGGCCAGCAGTGTGCCACCCGTGGCCAGTACGTCATCCACCACCAGCACCCGTGCACCGGCCGGCAGCGCGTCGGCGTGCACTTCGATGCTGTCGGTGCGGTACTCCAGCGTGTAGTCCTGGCGCAGGGTGCGGCCCGGCAGCTTGCCCGGCTTGCGCACCGGAATGAAGCCGACACCGAGCACACGCGCCATCGCCGCGCCAAGAATGAAACCGCGCGACTCGATGCCCATCACCGCATCCAACCTCGCCTCCCGCCACGGTGCCACCATCGCGTCAATCGCGGCGGCGAAATCCGGCCCGTTGGCCAGCAGCGGCATGATGTCCTTGAACAGGATGCCGGGCTTGGGGAAGTCGGCAACATCGCGCAGGCGGCCCGCCCAGGCAGGCACGGTGGAGGAGGAATCAGTCATCGGTCAGACACCACGGAGGGTGGCATAGGGTACCGCGCTGGCCCTTTGCCGGGGCCGGCCAATGGCCGCACGGGTTCAGGAGCTGCACGACAGCATCGAGCAGCCGGCCTTGTTCAAGGCCCACGCCGGCCGCTTCGCCGCGTAGCGCTCAGCCCCTGGCTGAGCGTCGTAAGGGTGCTGCAGCAGCAGCTGCAGCGCATGCACGCCGCCCAGGTCACCATGCTCGGCCTGCTCGATCGCCTCCTGCGCCAACCAGTTGCGCAGCACGTACAGCGGGTTGGCGCGGTCCATCCCAGCGCGACGCGCCGCCGGGTCCAGCG
>NZ_RHPP01000239.1 GCF_003935715.1 Stenotrophomonas sp. 278
GCTCGTCAAAAACATCCATGTTTTTGACGGTCCCGCAAACCCACCCCGGCACGCCCCAGACAGTTGGCCGGTGGCCACGGAAGATCAAAAGCACGTAACCGCCGTTGATCTGGCATTTCCCATGGGCCACCGACCACGTATCGAGGGGCCATCGGATGGGGGGTACGGGACCGTTGAAAACATGGATGTTTTCGACGAGCCCCCATGGATGGGTTTACGGCGTGTCCCGTACCCCCCATCCGATGGCCCCCAACACGTAGACCGCCAGCCGATGGCTGTTCGCCCAAATCCAACAGCAGCCGGGCATCGCCCGGCGACACGGATAGCGTGTAATCGCAGCCCGATGCCGCATACAGCACGCACACATCCGTATGCACGGTGCTTACATCCTGTTTCCTAACCTGCAGGCGCAACATCCGATTCGCTCACGAAACTGGAGACCCCACATGCAGAAGATTCCCGAAGGTACCCTCATCGTCGTGGCTGATGGCGGTTCGGCCCGCGTGTTCACCAATGTGGGTGATGGCCGCACGCTGCAACTGCGCCAGGACGACCAACTGCAGGTGCAGGACGTGAGTGAACAGGGGGTGTCCGGGCAGGGGCCGTCCGGTGCCGTGCCCAAGGACATGAGCATCTCGCAGCTCAATGAAGCGACCTTTGCCAAGCAGCTGGCCGAACAGCTGAACTCCGAAGCGCTCAACAACCGCTACGCGCACCTGATCCTGGTGGCCGATCCGCAGACTCTGGGCCGCATTCGTCCGCAGCTGCACAAAGAGGTGGAGGCACGTCTGTTGTTCGACCTGGCCAAGGACTACACCAACGCCCCGCTGGAAGACATCCAGCGCGCACTGGCGGCATGAACCATGGGCTATGTCGGCCGGTTTGAACACGGTGAGCCCGAGCCGCTGCGCAGTGCGGTGGACGCACTGCGCGGCTGGCATGTGATCGAGTTTGGTACCGACTGGTGCGGGCATTGCCAGAATGCGCAGCCGTCGGTGAAGACGTGGGTGGACCAGCACGCGGTGACTCACCACAAGGTGGAGGACGGCAAAGGTAGGCCACTGGGTCGGTCGTTCTCGGTAAAACTCTGGCCCACGCTCATCCTGTTGTGTGACGGCGAGGAACGGGCGCGCGTGGTGCGCCCGCACTCCACAGATGATTTCGCTGCATTTGATGCCGTCATGACGAAATCTTCCGTGGCCTGAACGGCCTTTCCAGATGCAACACTGTGATCCGCAGAGGAGCCGGTGTTGCATCTGGTGTACAATGCATCGCTTGACCATTGACCCGGGCCATTGCCCGTCACGGTCACCCTTCCTGCAGCGCCGCTGAGTCTTCGCGGCCGTCCGGGAACGTCTGTTGAACCCCTCCTGCGCATTTCGCCGCACTTCACGAGGTGGTGCTTCTCCGTGCCGTGCGCGGGACCTCGGACGCGTGGTGGCCACGCTCCGAGGAGAAGCAGATGCAGGACCTGCATGCGGCACATGCGCATTTCGGCTGGTTCAAACGCCGTCGACAACTGAAAGTGGACGAGGTCACCGTGGTGGATCGCCCAATGCTGAAGCGCGCAGTCGGTGCCGCAGCATTGGGCAATGCCATGGAATGGTTCGATTTCGGTGTATACGGCTATCTCGCCGTCACGCTGGGCCATGTGTTTTTCCCGTCCAGCAATCCCACCGCCCAGCTGATCGCCACCTTTGCAACGTTCACCGTTGCCTTCCTCGTCCGTCCGCTCGGTGGCATGGTGTTCGGCCCCCTCGGCGATCGTTATGGGCGACAGAAGGTGCTGGCCTTCACCATGATCCTGATGGCGCTCGGTACGTTCAGCATCGGCCTGATTCCGTCGTACGAGCGCATCGGCCTGTGGGCGCCGGCCTTGCTGTTGCTGGCGCGCCTGGTGCAGGGCTTTTCCACCGGCGGTGAGTATGGCGGCGCGGCCACCTTCATTGCCGAGTATTCCACCGACCGCAACCGCGGGCTGATGGGCAGCTGGCTGGAGTTCGGCACGCTCGGCGGCTACATCGCCGGTGCTGCTACCGTCACTGCGTTGCACATGGCGCTGAGCAGTGAGCAGATGCTCGACTGGGGCTGGCGCGTGCCGTTCCTGGTGGCCGGTCCGCTGGGTCTGCTCGGCCTGTACATGCGCATGAAACTGGAGGAAACCCCGGCGTTCAAGGCCTATGCCGAAGAAGCCGACAAGCGTGACCACGAACGTCCGGGCCTGGGTGAGCTGCTGCGCGTGCACTGGCCTCAGCTGCTCAAGTGCGTGGGCCTGGTGCTGGTCTTCAATGTCACTGATTACATGCTGCTGACCTATATGCCCAGCTACCTGAGCGTCACCATGGGCTATGCCGAGAGCAAGGGTCTGCTGCTGATCATCCTGGTGATGCTGGTAATGATGCCGCTCAATATCGTCGGCGGTTTGTTCAGCGACCGCCTCGGCCGTCGCCCGATGATCATCGGGGCCTGCATTGCGCTGTTCGCGTTGGCAGTGCCGTGCCTGCTGCTGGTTGGCAGTGGCCACGATGGACTGATTTTCCTCGGCCTGATGCTGCTGGGCATCGCGCTGGTGTGTTTCACAAGTTCCATGCCGTCCACGCTGCCGGCGCTGTTCTACACACCGGTGCGCTACAGCGCGTTGTCGATTGCCTTCAACATTTCCGTGTCGCTGTTTGGTGGCACCACGCCGCTGGTCACCGCCTGGCTGGTGGAACGCACCGGCGACCCGCTGGTGCCGGCGTACTATCTGATGGGTGCTGCAGTGATCGGGCTGGTCACCATGCTGTTCGTCAACGAAACCGCCAACCTGCCGCTGCGCGGCTCGCCGCCGGCGGTGGGCAGCGAGGAAGAGGCGCATGCGCTGGTGAAGGGCGATGAGCCGGTGACCGTGGATGCGTCGCGACCGATGCTGCCCCCCACCTTGCTCCCGGAAGAACCTCGACCTGCCTGATGTCATTTCGGGACGTGACGTAACCCGGTAGCGCCGGCCGTTGGCCGGCCCCCCGCCCAGGGGGCTATTAAAAACACCCCCCCCCCCCCCCCAGCCGCAAAGGGCGTTTGCGGGGTGTTCGTGTAAAAAAAAAAGGGGGGGGGG
>NZ_RHPP01000023.1 GCF_003935715.1 Stenotrophomonas sp. 278
GCCGGTCGCCCATCGCGGCAGCCGCCGCCACCGCGGCGGCAATCGCGCCGGCCGAAGTGCCGCCAATGTTCTTGAAGCGGTACTCGCGCGCCAGCGACAGCACCGCGTTGGGATACACGATGCCGCTGGTGATACCGCCCTTCATGACCAGATCGCAATACTTGTCTGCCACCACACTGCCCCCGCTGCCTGCGACGCCTGGATGCGCCTGTGGCCGTCCCTGGATGGGTGTGACTTGCCTGTCATTGCCGCGCTGGTAGCGGCTGGGTTTGACGCTATAGGCCCAGTATGACGAAAGCGTCTCTCACGGCTTGAGACGCCGGACACGGATCACGCTGTTCAGTTGAGTCGTCCCTGACGTCTGGTGACCTCGTAGACCTGGCGGCAACGGCCCATCGGTGGCTGGTGTGCGACACCACGCCACTCAGCACCCTGCTCTACTGCCAGGACATGTTCGGGCGAGCCGGGGCTGAACTACATGCGCTGGCAGAGCGTCACCCGGCTGACCGGCTCGATGCAGCGATGCGCTCGGCGCGTGCGCAGGCCGCAGCGGTAAACACCACGTCGGACGAGGAATTCAGCGCGGTTTCCGCCGAATCCTGGACCACGCCGACCACGAAGCCCACCGCCACCACCTGCATGGCGACGCTGTCTTCAATGCCGAACAGTCCGCACGCCAGCGGCACCAGCAGCAGCGAGCCACCCGGCACGCCGGAGGCCCCGCACGCCCCGATGGCAGCCACCACGCTCAGCAGCAGCGCGGTCGGCAGGTCGACCTGGATGCCCAAGGTATGCACCGCCGCCAGCGTGAGCACGGAAATGGTGATCGCCGCACCGGCCATGTTGATCGTGGCCCCCAGCGGAATGGCCACCGAGTAGGTGCCCTCATGCAGGCCCAGGCGCTTGCACAGGGTCAGATTGACCGGGATGTTGGCGGCAGACGAGCGGGTGAAGAAGGCGGTGATGCCGCTTTCGCGCAGGCAGGTCAGCACCAGCGGGTAGGGATTGCGGCGGGTGACCAGGAACACGATCAGCGGGTTGGCCAGCAGCGCCACCGCCAGCATCGCCCCCAGCAGCACCGCCAGCAGACGCGCGTAGTCGGCCAGCGCGCCCAGCCCGGCCCCGGCAATGGTGGAGGCGACAATGCCGAACACGCCGATGGGAGCCAGCAAGATCACCCACTGCACCACGCGGGTAAAGGCCGCAGAGACGTCCGCCAGCATGGCGCGGGTGGCCTCGCCGGCATGCCGCAGTACGAGGCCGAGCCCCACGCCCCAGGCCAGTACCCCGATGTAGTTGGCCTTGACCAGCGCATTGACCGGGTTGTCCACGATCTGCAGCAGCAGCGTGTGCAGCACCGCGCCAATACCGCTGGGGGCAGTCTGGGCGGCGGTGTCGGCCGCTTTCAGTACCAGCGTGGTCGGGAACAGGAAGCTGGCGGATACGCCGACCAGTGACGCGGCCACGGTGGCCAGCAGGTACAGCATCAGCACCGGCCGCATGTGCGTGCCGCCGCCGCGGTGACCGGCGATGGAGGCCACCACCAGCACCAGCACAAGGACCGGCGCGACTGCTTTCAGCGCGCTGATGAACACCTCACCCAGCAGACCGAGCGCCAGTGCGGTGGGTGGATGTGCCACCCCCACCACGATGCCCAGCAGCAGGCCGATGACGATGCGGGTGACAAGGGAAGTACGGCGGAGGAAGGCAGGTACGACAGTCATGCAGGGATCACGTACGAAGCAGGAACCGTATGGTGCCTGCAATCGTCGGCGCTTGCAGGCCCCGCGTCGCGCCTGGCTCACTGAACAGGCACAATCGGCCACACCTCGCATTGCCAGGAAGGCTGATGACCTCTCGACGCCGCTTCATTGCCAGCTGCAGCACCGCGGCATTGCTGGGGGCCTGCGCACGTCAGGCTACGCCAACGGTGAATGACATCAGCCAGCTGGAACCCACCGATGTGGCCGCGGTGGTACCGATCCGCCATACCGCTGACGTGTCCGCCACCTTGGAGCGCCATACCGGGACCGTCTGCGTGGCCGGCGCGCGCTTCAGCATGGGCGGGCAGACCAGTGCGGCGCAGGCCGTGCAGCTGGGCATGAGCACCTGCAACCGGCTGGTGTTCCTGGACGTACCCGGCAAGGTGGTGCGGGTGCAGTCCGGCATGCGCTGGCGGGCGCTGCAGGAGCAGCTGGACCGCCACGGATTGGCAGTGAAGGTGATGCAGAGCTTCAGCAACTTCAGCGTGGGCGGCTCGGTGTCGGTCAACTGCCACGGACGTTACGTGGGAAGCGGCAGCATCGCCGGCACCGTGCGTGCCCTGCAGATCGTGCTGCGCTCCGGAGAAGTGCTGGAGGCCTCGCGCACCCACAACAGCGACCTGTTCCGCGCCGCGCTGGGCGGCTACGGTCTGCTGGGGGTCATCACCGAGATGGAACTGGACGTCGTCGACGACGTGGCCATGGCCCGTAGCACCCAGCGCCTGTCGCTGGATGCGTACGTTGACTGGTTCGGCGAACACGTACTGGCCGACCCACGCGCAATCATGCACAACGCCGACCTGATGCCGCCGGATTTCAATGCACCGCTGGCGGTGACCTGGTATCGCACGGACGCCGCGTTGACCGATACGGCGCGGCTGGTGCCGGTCGGGGCGCACTACGGTACCGAGCAGAATCTGATCTGGGCGGTGTCGGAACTGCCCGGCGGTGCGCAGCTGCGCGAGCAACTTATGGTGGAAAAAACCCTGCGCGAGCCCCGGGTGGTTCGCCGCAATCTGGAAGCCAGCCTGGACGTGGCCGCGCTGGAGCCGCGCACACGCAGCATGTCCACGTATCTTCTGCAGGAGTATTTCATTCCAGTGGCGCACTTCCGCACCTTCGCGCGGATGTTGGCGAGCATACTGAAGGCACATCGCGTCAACGCATTGAACGTTTCGATTCGTCACGCACCGGCGGATCCGTTGGCCGTGATGTCGTGGGCGCGCGAAGACGTGTTCTGCTTTGTGCTGTACCACAAGCAGCGAAGACTGCCGTGGTCCGATGATCGTGCCGCGGAATGGACACGTGCACTGATCGACGCGGCCTTGCTGTGCGGCGGGCGTTACTACCTGCCCTACCGGCCGCATGCCACGCTGGACCAGTTCCAGCGCGCCTACCCGCAGTGGCCCCAACTTGTGGCGTGCAAGCGTCGATACGACCCACGCCTGCAACTGGTCAACCATCTGTGGCAGCGCTACCTCGGTCCGTTGGCCGGCGCTTGACGTCCTGAACAGGAGGCGTAGCATTGCGTTCAAGCCAAGGGACAGACCCGCGGCACTCACAACGACATGAGGGATTCTCATGGAATTCGACTACCTCGTCTTCATCGGGCGTTTCGAGCCCTTCCACAACGGCCATGCCGCCGTTGCCCGCCTGGCCCTGAGCCGGGCCCGCAAGCTGATCTTCCTGGTTGGCTCTGCCGATACTCCCCGCAGCCTGCGCAATCCCTGGACGGTGGCCGAACGCGCCGTGATGATCCAGGCCGCCCTCGATGGCAACACCGATCGCCTGATCATCCAGCCGCTGCGCGACCACCTGTACAACGAAGCACAGTGGATTGCTGGCGTGCAGCGCAACGTGGCCGAGGCGCTGCGTGCCGACGGTGCCGACAGCACTGCCAAGGTTGGCCTGGTCGGCATGGACAAGGATGCATCCAGCTACTACCTGCGCGAGTTCCCGCAATGGCCGCTGGTGGATGTGCAGCACACGGCCACGCTGTCGGCCACCGAACTGCGTCGCTACCTGTTTGAAGCCGGCGACGTGGATTTCCACGGTGCCCTGCTGATGCTGCGCGGCAATGTGCCGGCCCCCGTGTACGACATGCTGGAGGCGTTCCGCAAAAGCTCGCCCGCGTACGATCAGCTGGTCGCCGAGTACCGCTTCATCGAACAGTACAAGGCGGCGTGGAAAGACGCGCCGTACGCGCCCACCTTCGTCACCACCGATGCGGTGGTGGTGCACTCGGGCCACGTGCTGCTGGTGCGCCGCCGATCGGAACCGGGCAAGGGCCTGTGGGCGCTGCCGGGTGGATTCGTCGGCCAGGACCAGACCCTGCTGGACAGCTGCCTGCGTGAACTGCGCGAGGAAACCCGGCTGAAGCTGCCGCTTCCCGTGCTGAAAGGCTCGCTGAAGGGCCAGCAGGTGTTCGACCACCCCGAGCGCAGCCAGCGCGGTCGCACCATCACCCACGCCTTCCACTTCGAGTTCCCGGCCGGTGAACTGCCGGCGGTGCGCGGCGGCGACGATGCCGACAAGGCGCGCTGGGTTCCGGTGAGCGAAGCGCTGGACATGGGCCCGCGCCTGTACGAAGACCACCTGCACATTCTGGAGTATTTCCTGGGTCGCGGCTGAGCCCGACCTGGTTCCATCACCGGTGGATAGACCGCCGGTGCCACTCGACGCGAAGGAGCTTCCCGTCATGCATTACCTCGATAATCTTCTCCTCAATACCGACAGCTACAAGGCCAGCCACTGGCTGCAGTACCCGCAGGGTACCGATGCCACGTTCTTCTATGTGGAATCGCGCGGCGGCCTGCACGATCGCACCGTGTTCTTTGGACTGCAGTCGATCCTGAAAGACGCGCTTGCCCGTCCGGTCACCCACGCTGACATCGACGAGGCGCGCGATTTGTTCGCCGCGCACGGCGAGCCGTTCAATGAAGCCGGCTGGCGCGACATCGTCGACCGCCTCGGCGGGCATCTGCCGGTGCGCATCCGCGCCGTCCCCGAAGGCACCGTGGTGCCCACCCACCAGGCACTGATGACGGTCGAATCGACCGACCCGCGGGCGTACTGGGTGCCTTCGTACCTGGAAACGCTGCTGCTGCGGGTGTGGTATCCGGTGACCGTGGCCACGATCAGCTGGCACGCCAAGCAGACCATTCGCGGCTTTCTGGAACTGACCAGTGACGATCCGGAAGGCCAACTGCCATTCAAGCTGCACGACTTTGGTGCGCGCGGCGTGTCGAGCCTGCAATCGGCGGCGCTGGGTGGTGCCGCGCACCTGGTCAACTTCCTGGGCACCGACACCGTGTCGGCGCTGTGCCTGGCACGTGCGCACTATCACGAGCCGATGGCCGGCTACTCGATTCCGGCCGCCGAGCACAGCACCATCACCAGCTGGGGCCGCGAGCGTGAAGTGGACGCCTATCGCAACATGCTGAAGCAGTTCGGCAAGCCCGGCGCGATCGTGGCGGTGGTGTCGGACAGCTACGACATCTACCACGCGATCCGCGAGCACTGGGGCACCACGCTACGCAATGAGGTGATCGCCTCGGGGGCCACGCTTGTCATCCGTCCCGACTCGGGCGACCCGGTGGAGGTAGTTGCCGACAGCCTGGCATTGCTGGACGAGGCCTTCGGTCACACCGTCAATGGCAAGGGCTATCGCGTACTCAACCACGTACGGGTGATCCAGGGCGACGGCATCAACCCGGATACGATCCGCGCGATCCTGCAGCGCATCACCGACGCCGGCTACGCCGCCGACAACGTGGCGTTCGGCATGGGTGGTGCCCTGCTGCAGCGGCTGGACCGCGACACCCAGAAGTTCGCGCTGAAGTGCTCGGCGGCACGCGTGAACGGCGAATGGATCGACGTGTACAAGGATCCGGTGACCGACATCGGCAAGCAAAGCAAGCGAGGACGTCTGCAACTGGTGCGCAACCGGGAGGATGGCCGCCTGAATACGGTGCCGCTCAGTGATGGTGCCCTGCCCGCCGGACATGAAGACGCGATGGTCACGGTCTGGGAGAATGGCGATCTGCGGGTCGACGAGACATTTGCCATGATCCGCAGCCGCGCCGACCGCACCCGCGTTTGAGGCCGCAGGCCGTTCTTGACCTTCGCCCGCCCGAGGTCTACCTTGTGCGGGCCGAAGGTGTTTATCTCTTCATGCAGATGAAGGGATGAAATTAAACGGGAATCCGGTGAAAGCGCTCTGCGCTCATTCCGGAGCTGCCCCGCAGCGGTGAATGGAAACGACCCCCGCCACACAGCACTGGGCTTCGCGCCTGGGAAGCGGCGGGCATTAGGTGGGCCTGCCGGCCCGTGTCCATCAGCCCGAATACCGGCCCCGGCCAGAAAGCACGACCGCTTTCTGCTTCGACCTGGAACGTCCGCGGGGAGGTTGCCGGGGCCTGCCGCCATGCTGCACGCGTGGCGTTGTGCCCGTGCGTCCGCTTCACGGCATCCGGTTCGCCCGCGGGGGCGAAGGTCGCTGGTGAAGCGCACATGGCCGCAAGGGCGTGGTCGCTGCACGGTTCCTTCGTTCCTCAATGCCGCCAAGCAATGAGGACATCTTTCATGACTACGGTTACCAATCTGGGTTTCCCCCGCATCGGGGCCAAGCGCGAGCTGAAGCGTGCGCTGGAAGCGTTCTGGTCCGGCCAGAACAGCGCGCAGTCGCTGCTGGACACCGCCGCGACGCTGCGCGCCACGCACTGGCGGCTGCAGCACGACGCTGGTGTGGATGTGCCGACCAGCAACGACTTCAGTCTGTATGACCAAGTGCTGGATGCCGCCTTCCTGTTCGACGCCATTCCGGCCCGCTACCGCGCCCTGGCCGACGCGGATCCACTGGCCGGTTACTTTGCGATGGCCCGCGGCCTGCAGCGCGACGGGCATGACCTGCACGCGCTGGAAATGACCAAGTGGTTCGACACCAACTACCACTACCTGGTGCCGGAACTACAGGCCGGCCAGGGCTTTGCCCTGCGCGGCAACAAGCCGCTGGCCGAGTACCGGCAGGCGCAGGGCCTGGGGATTGAGACGCGCCCGGTGCTGATTGGCCCGGTGACGTTCCTGCTGCTGTCCAAGACCACCGACGGCAGCCCTGCATTGGACCTGCTGGACGCGCTGCTGCCGGTATACGTGGAGCTGCTGGGCCAGCTGCGGGCAGCGGGCGCTGCGTGGGTGCAGCTGGACGAGCCCGTGCTGGTGCAGGACCTGGACGATGCCATCCGCGTGGCCTTCGTCCATGCATACGAAGTGCTGGCTGCGGCCCCCCGCCCCAAGGTGCTGGTGGCCACCTACTTCGGTGCGCTGGACGACAACCTGGCGCTGGCCGCTTCATTGCCGGTGGACGGCCTGCATGTGGACCTGGTGCGTGCACCGGAACAGCTGGACGCGGTGATCAAGGCACTGCCGGCCGGACGTGTCCTTTCTGCCGGTGTGGTCAACGGCCGCAATATCTGGCGCACCCATCTGGATAACGCGCTTCTGCTGGCGCGTTACGCGCACGGTCACGTCGGGGGCGACCATCTGTGGCTGGCTCCATCGTGTTCGCTGCTGCACAGCCCGGTTGATCTGGCGCACGAAACCAAGCTGGATGACGAGCTGCGGGGCTGGCTGGCGTTCTCGAAGCAGAAGCTGGAGGAACTGCGGCTGCTGGCCAATGCCATCGACAACCCGGCCGTGGCCGAGAGGCCGCTGGCGGCGGCCCGCGAACGGCTGGAAGCGCGCCGTCGCTCGCCGCGCGTGCACAACTCAGCGGTTGCCGAACGCCTGGGTGCTATCACTGCCGCAGATTCGCAGCGGCACAGCCCCTACCCGCAGCGCCATCTGGCCCAGGCCGCCGCATTGAATCTGCCACTGTTCCCTACCACCACGATCGGCTCGTTCCCGCAGACGCTTGAGGTGCGCGAAGCACGTGCCCGCAACAAGTCCGGCAAACTGTCCGACGCCGACTACAATACCTTCCTCGCGACCCAGACCGAGCACTGCGTGCGCGCGCAGGAGCAGATCGGGCTGGACGTGCTGGTACACGGCGAGTTCGAGCGCAACGACATGGTGGAGTACTTCGGCGAACAGCTGGAAGGATTTGCCTTCACCAAGAACGGCTGGGTGCAGAGCTATGGCTCGCGCTGTGTGAAGCCGCCAGTGATCTTCGGCGATGTCAGCCGGCCACAGCCGATGACGGTGCGCTGGTCGCAGTATGCGCAGTCGCTGACCGAGCGCCCGATGAAGGGCATGCTGACCGGACCGGTGACGGTGCTGCAGTGGAGCTTCGTGCGCGATGACCAGGCGCGTGCCGACACCTGCCGGCAGATCGCCCTGGCGCTGCGCGATGAGGTGCTGGACATGGAAGCGGCGGGTATCGGCGTGATCCAGATTGATGAGCCCGCAATCCGCGAAGGCCTCCCACTACGCCGCGCGCAGTGGCGTGAGTATCTGGACTGGGCAGTGGAAGCGTTCCGCATAACCGCCAGCGGCGTGCGTGATGCCACCCAGATCCACACCCACATGTGCTATTCCGAGTTCAACGACATCATCCATTCGGTGGCAGCGATGGACGCCGATGTGATTTCCATCGAGACCTCGCGCTCACGCATGGAGCTGCTGGACGCGTTCGTGCGCTTCCAGTATCCGAACGAAATCGGGCCAGGCGTATACGACATCCACTCGCCACGCGTACCGGACAAGGAGGAGATGGTGGCGCTGCTGCGCAAGGCCGCCGAGGTGCTGCGGCCGGAGCAGATCTGGGTGAACCCGGACTGTGGGTTGAAAACCCGTGGCTGGGTGGAAACACGCCCGGCGCTGGAGGCGCTGGTAGCGGCTGCCCGGCAACTACGTGACGAATACGCCGACGCCAACGCGGCCTGACCTTCCCTGCTGCATATCGTGCCCAGCTCCGCCGTTGCCGGCGCTGGGCACATTGGAACTGCCATGAACGACTTTGTACGCCCCACCCTTGCCCTGCCCGATGGCCACACCAAACTATTGCTGCATTCGTGCTGTGCGCCGTGCTCGGGCGAAGTGATGGAGGCGATCACCGCTTCCGGGATCGACTACACCATCTTCTTCTACAACCCCAACATCCATCCGTCGCGCGAGTACCAGCTGCGCAAGGAAGAGAACATCCGTTTTGCGGAGAAGCACAACGTGCCGTTTGTGGATGCGGACTACGACACCCGTGAGTGGTTCGCCCGGGCGCGGGGCATGGAGCATGAGCCCGAGCGTGGCATCCGCTGCACGATGTGCTTTGACATGCGCTTCGTGCGCACGGCGTTGTATGCGCATGAGCATGGCTTCCCGGTGATCAGCAGTTCGCTGGGCATTTCGCGCTGGAAGGACATGAACCAGATCAACGACTGTGGGCATCGTGCCGCAGCGCACTACCCGGGCATCCAGTACTGGGACTACAACTGGCGCAAAGGCGGCGGCGCGGCACGGATGGTGGAGATCAGCAAGCGCGAGCAGTTCTACCAGCAGGAGTACTGCGGCTGCGTGTACTCGCTGCGGGATACCAACCTGCACCGGCAGGCGTCCGGGCGCGGGAAGATCGAGATCGGGCTGCTGTACTACGGGGATGGAACCACGAACGAATGACCCGTCGTGGCCTGGGATAAACTGTCCTTCCCCCGCGCCCGTGACTGCCGCCATGAACCGCTTCCCCGTTGATGTCGCCCTGATCGTGGTTGATCTGCAACCGGATTTCATGCCGGGCGGTGCGCTGGCCTGCGGGGACGGCGACGCCATCGTGCCCGGCATTGCCGAACTGCTGGCCCAGCGGCGCTATCACACCGTGGTGGCCACCCAGGACTGGCACCCGGCCGACCACGCCTCGTTTGCCAGCCAGCATCCGGGGCATGTGCCGTTCGAGCAGGTCACCCTGCATGGCCACCCGCAGACCCTGTGGCCGGACCACTGCGTGCAGGGCACGCCCGGGGCAGCACTGCATACAGGCGTGAACTGGAACGCGGCCGATCTTATCCTGCGCAAAGGCACGCGCCGGCAGGTGGATTCCTACAGCGCCTTCCAGGAGAACTTCGGTCCGGATGGCACCCGCCCGGCCACGGGTCTGGCGGGCTGGCTGCGCGAGCGAGGCATTGCCGAGGTACATGTGTGCGGGCTGGCGCGGGATTACTGCGTGCTGTGGACGGCGCAGGATGCGGTGGCAGCGGGGTTCCGTGTGGGGTATCTGTGGGAGCTGACCCGGGCGGTGAGTGAGGACAACGATGCGGCTACGCGCGATGCGTTGTTGGCGGCGGGGATTCAGGTGCGTTGATGGTTCCGTATCGACCAACGGTCGATACCTACCGGTCGAAGCGAGTCGCCCGGTAGGTCACGACCGTTGGTCGTGACCCGCGGACATGCAACGACATCAGGCGACCAGAACCAGACGTATCGCAAATCCGATCAGCAACGCTCCCATCAGCCGCTCGAACCAATGACTCACGCGCAGGAACCGCTGCCGCACTGCCGCCGCTGACAGTGCCACGCTGACCAGCACGAACCAGGTGGCATTGACCACGCTCATCCACAGGCCATAAAGGGCCTGCACCGCCAGCGGCGTCTGCGCGCTGACCAGCGTGGTGAAGGCCGCCAGGAAGAACAGCGTGGCCTTGGGGTTGGTGGCGTTGGTCATGAAGCCGATCGCGAACGACCGTCCTGCGGATTGTGTGGCCGCAACGGGTGCGCCCGCTTCCACAACGCTGCTGTCGGTGCCGGGCCTGCTCAGCAGGAAGCGGATTCCCAGGTAGAGGATGTAAGCGGCACCGATCCACCGGGCTGCCTTCATCAGCCACGGCGTGGTGTTCAACAATGCGGCGACGCCGATCAGGGTGTAGATAAGATGCACCGACATCCCGGCTCCGATGCCCAGCGCGGTGTAGATGCCGGTTCGGCGACCGAAGCGCACCGTCTGCCGGACGGCCACCGCGAAGTCGGGGCCGGGGGCGATGACGGCGAGCAGGTGAACGACGGCGAGGGTGAGGAATTCGGTCCAGTACGGGTGAAGCACGTCAAATCCGGAGTGGCATGGTTGTGCCGGACATTACCGGAACACGACGGTGCGGTGGCCGTTGAGGATGATGCGATGCTCGACGTGGCGGCGCACGGCGCGTGCCAGCACCTGCGATTCGGTGTCACTGCCGAGGCGCACCAGATCGCGCGGGGTCATGGCGTGATCGACCCGGGCGACGTCCTGCTCGATGATCGGGCCCTCGTCGAGGTCGGAAGTGACATAGTGCGCGGTCGCGCCGATGATCTTGACCCCGCGTGCGTGGGCCTGATGGTACGGCTGTGCACCCTTGAAGCTGGGCAGGAAGCTGTGATGGATGTTGATCGCGCGGCCGGCCAGTGCTTCGCACAGGCGCGGCGAGAGGATCTGCATGTAGCGCGCCAGCACCACCAGGTCGATGTTCTCGCGCTCGACCAGATCGATGATCTGCTGTTCCTGCACGGCGCGGTTGTCCGCGTTCACCGGCAGATGGTGGAACGGGATGCCGTAGGAGGTGGCCAGTGCACCAAAGTCCTCATGGTTGGAGGCCACGGCGGCAATATCCACCTGCAGCTGGCGGCTGTGCGCCCGGAACAGCAGGTCGTTCAGGCAGTGACCCTGTTTGCTCACCAGCACCAGCAAGCGCGCCTTGCGCCGCGCGTCGTGCAGTTTCCAGTCCATCTGGAAGTCCGCCGCCAGCCCGGCCATGCGGGCCTGGATGGTCTCGATCGGCTGGGCGGCGTCGCGGTCGAAGTGCACGCGCAGGAAGAAGCGGCCGCTTTCGTCATCGCCGAACTGCTGGGCGTCGATGATGTTGCAGCCCTGCTCGAACAGCAGACCGGAGACGCGGTAGACGATCCCGGTACGGTCCGGGCATGACAGGGTGAGGATGGAATCGGGGCGCATGGTTTGAGTTTAACCGGCGCGGCCAAGCGCTGGCGGGGATGCTGTCAGATGCAACCTTTGGGGTGGTTGGCGCTACCGGCGATGCGTGGATGTGCGACGGCCTATGTAGAGCCGGGCTTGCCCGGCTGCATTTTGCGCGCGAACAACAGCCGGGCAACCCCGGCTCTACAAGGGAAGCGGGTTGGCCGCGAAAAGCAGCCGGGCAAGCCCGGCTCTACGGATGTACCGTCAGGGCCACCAGCCGCGTCACCAGCGGGCGCACCACCAGAACACAACAGAACGCGGTCGGCATGGCCAGCTGGTAGGCACCCAGCACCCGCATCGGGTAGTCGGCGTTGATACCGGCATTGGCGGCGGTGATCACCAGGCACATCAGCATGGCCATGATCGATGCCATGAAGAACGCAAAGACGAATGGCGTGGCGCGCGGCGTGAGTTTCCAACGGCTTCGCACAGCAACGGAAGATGCATTCATGAGGGAAGTCCCAGTTCGCAGGCAACCCAGCGGTTGCGGGACCAGCACGATATGCAGCCCTGTACAGGGACGGTAGATCGCGCCCACTTTGCACAGCCCAAAGCAAAACTTTCGGATAAGCAGCGACAATAGCGGCATCATGAACATTCTCCACTGCATCCGCAGCTTCATCCGCACCGCCGACGCCGGCAGCCTGGCCGCGGCCGCGCGCACGCTGGGTATCAGCTCCGCCGCTGTTGGCCAGAACATCGCCCGGCTGGAAACCCACCTGGGCGTGCGCCTGTTCAACCGCACTACCCGCCGGCTGGTGCTGACCGAGCGCGGTTCGCTGTACCTGGCCAAGGTGCGGCACGTCGAGGACGACCTGCAACGCGCGCAGGACGCGGTGACCGATCCGGAAGCAGAGCCGGACGGCCGGCTGCGCATTGCCAGCACCGCCGCGTTCGGCCGCCATGTTCTCGCACCGCTGCTGCCCTCGCTGCAGGCACGCCATCCGGGCCTGGACATCGAGCTGCTGCTCTCAGACCGCAGCGTGGACCACGCGCATGAGGAGGTGGACGTCAGCATCCGCATCGACCCGCAGCTGGAAGAGGGCCTGGTCGCGCGCCCCTTGGCGCAGGTGCCGTTCGTGGTGTGTGCGTCACCGGTGTACCTGGCCCAGGCGGGCGTGCCCGAGACTCCAGAAGATCTGGGCGATCACCGCTGTTTGGTATTCCGCTATCCGGTGGATGGTCGCCACCTGCGTTGGGGCTTCGTCCGCGACGGACAGCTTTTTGATGCGGACTTGAACCCGGCGCTGGTCAGCGACGACATCGACGCACTGGCCGCGATGGCCGCGGCCGGCGGCGGGATCGCCCGACTGGCTGCATTCGTGGCCGCACCCTGGCTGGTGCGCGGCAACCTGCAGGTGCTGTTCGCCTCCGATGATGATGCACACACCTCGCCCGAACCGATGCGCCTGTACCTGTGCGTGAGTGATCGCCGTGACCTGACGCCCAAGGTGCGGGTGCTGATGGAGCACGTGGTGGAGGGGCTGCCGGAGGCGTGGCGGGTCGGCGGCGGTTGAGGCGCGTATCGAGCGAAGAGCAGGGCAGAGCCCGGCTCTACAGGTGGGCCCGGCGTTACTTGCCGGGTGCGGCGAACACGCCGCGCGCTTCGCGTGGCTCGCAGCGCAGGTACTGCGGGGCCGGGGTAATGCTGTCGCCAAGTGCGGCCGCAGCATGCCACGGCCAGCGCGGATCGTAGAGGATGCCGCGCGCCAGCGCGACGGCATCGGCGTGACCGTGGCGCAGGATCGATTCGGCCTGCGACGGGTCAGTGATCAGACCGACGGCGATGACCGGCATGCGCACCTTGGCGGCCTTGATCGCCTGCGCGAACGGCACCTGGTAGCCCGGTTCCAGCGGAATCTTCTGGCGCGGGTCGAGGCCACCGCTGGAGACGTGCAGGAAGTTGCAGCCACGCAGGTCGAGGATCTGCGCCAGCGTGGTGGTCTGTTCGATGTCCCAGCCACCGCTGACCCAGTCGCTGGCGGAAATCCGCACGCCGACCGAGATGCGCTCGGACACGGCTTCGCGCACGGCGTCGAACACGCGGATGAGCAGGCGCATGCGGTTCTGCAGCGAGCCGCCGTACTCGTCGTCGCGCTGGTTGCTCAACGGCGACAGGAACTGGTGCAGCAGGTAGCCGTGCGCGGCATGCAGTTCGATCAGGTCCAGGCCAATGCGTTCGGCGCGCTGGGCGGCGACGACGAAGGCGTCGACGATGGCGTCGATGCCGGCCTGGTCCAGGGCTTCCGGTTTCGGATGGTCGTTGAACGGCAGTGCCGAAGGAGCCACGGTGGTCCAGCCATTCGGGTCGGTGGCCGGCAGGCCGCCACCGCCTTCCCACGGCCGCGCCGAGGAGGCTTTACGGCCGGCATGGGCCAGCTGCACGCCCAGCGGCATCGGCGACCAGCGCTTCACCGAGGTGACCACCCCGGCAAGCGCGGCTTCGGTGGCGTCGTCCCACAGGCCGAGGTCAGCCCAGCTGATGCGGCCTTCGGGCAGCACGGCGGTCGCTTCCAGGATCAGCAGGCCGGCACCGGACTGGGATAACTGGCCCAGGTGCTGGCGGTGCCAGTCGTTGGCCTGGCCGTCCACGCAGGAGTACTGGCACATGGGGGCGATGACGATGCGGTTGGACAGCTGCAGCGGCCCAAAGGAAACGGGGGAGAAAAGCTGGCTCACGGGAGGACTCGGACGTGGGGGGTTAAACCGGTGGGTATTGCACTCTGAAGCGGGGTTGCAGGCAACAGTTTGTGTGGAACGGTGCGGGTGGCGGTAGAGCCGGGCTCTGCCCGGCTACAGGTGTCGCGCGAAGAGCAGCCGGGCAGAGCCCGGCTCTACGGGGTTCCAGACAGTCGTTTGGGCGGTGCAATGGGTGGGTTACAGGAGGAACGACAACGCCGGGGCGCAGGGCTGCTCGACCTTCAGGGTCAGCAGGTCATCGGCGCGGGTGCGGCCCAGGTTGAGCGCTGCCACCGGTAGGCCGGCCTTGGCGGCGGCCTGGACGAAGCGGAATCCGGAATAGACCATCAACGAGGAACCCACCACCAGCACCGCATCGGCACGGCCCAGGTGGTCGTGCACCGCGGCTACGCGCTCGCGCGGAACGTTCTCCCCGAAGAACACCACGTCCGGCTTGAGGATGCCGCCGCAGTGCGGGCAGGACGGGACGTTGAACGCGCCGAAGTCCACCCCCTCCAGATCAGCGTCGCCATCCGGGGCCTGGGCGGCATCCAGGTGTGCCCAGCCGGGGTTGAGCCCCAGCAGCACGTGCTGGAACTCCTCGCGCGGGCTGCGCGCCTCGCAGCCCATGCAGCGCACCTGGTCGAGGCGGCCGTGCAGGTCGATGACCGCGCGGCTGCCGGCCCGCTGGTGCAGGCAGTCCACGTTCTGGGTCAGCAGCACTTCCATCTGGCCGCGATCTTCCAGCGCGGCCAAGGCGGCATGGGTACCATTCGGCAACGCCTGGCCAAAGCGCGGCCAGCCGAGCAGGCTGCGCGCCCAGTAGCGCTGGCGGGTGGCTGGCAGGGCCATGAAGTCCTGGAAGTTCACCGGCGGGGTGCGCTTCCACTGGCCGTTGGCGTCTCGGTAGTCGGGAATGCCCGAGTCGGTGCTGCAGCCCGCGCCGGTCAGCACGAACAGGCGACGGGCGCGGTGGATGAAGTCGGCCAGAGGGAGTGACATGAAAAGCAGATGGGGGCACAGGGCCCCCATCGCAATTGCCGGTTCAGGGTCCGGCGATGTCGGCCGGCAGCGGCGGCACCGCGGTGGGCTGGTGGTTCTCGTCCAGCGCGATCATCACGAAGTGGCCGCGGGTGCACAGCTTGCGTTCGCCGCTGTGCAGGTCTTCGGCGATCAGTTCCACTTCGACCTTCATCGAGCTGCGCCCGACCTCGACGATGCGGCCCACGGTTTCAACCATCTGGCCCACCGTGATCGGCAGCTTGAAGTCGACCTGGTCCGAGCGCGCGGTCACCACCGCGCGGCGCGAGTAGCGGGCGGCGGCCAGGAACGCCGCCTTGTCCATCCACGCCAACGCCTGGCCACCGAACAGGGTGCCCATGTGGTTGGTGTGGTTGGGGAAGACGATCTCGGCCATCCGGACTTCGGTAGGCGGAACGACTTCAGCAGCGGCGGTCATGGCAGCGTGGACCTCAGAAGTTCATGTCGAAGGCGACTTCGCCCTGCACGCCCACCTGGTAAGCCGAGGGGCGGCGTTCGAAGAAGTTGGTCAGCTCCTGCACGTCCTGCAGTTCCATGAACGGCAGCGGGTTGCGCACGTTGTACTTCTTTTCCATGCCGAGGCGGTGGAAATGGTTGTCAGCGCAGTGCTGCAGGTACTGGCGCATGTCGCGGGTGGAAATGCCGGCCACGCCGCCGGACAGCACGTCCTCGGCGAACTGCACTTCGCATTCGATGGCCTCAGCCAGCATGTCATAGACCTGCTGCTTCATTTCGTCGTCGAACAGGCCCGGCTCTTCCTCGCGGATCACGTCCACGCATTCGAACGCGAAGTCCATGTGCGCGCTCTCGTCGCGGAACACCCAGTTGGTGCCCGAGGCCAGGCCGTTGAGCAGGCCGCGCGAACGGAAGTAGTACACATAGGCGAACGCAGCGAAGAAGAACAGGCCTTCGATGCAGGCAGCGAAGCAGATCTGGTTGAGCAGGAACTGGCGGCGCTGTTCGCGGGTTTCGATGCGGTGCAGGTCCTGGATGGAGTCGATCCACTTGAAGCAGAAGTCGGCCTTCTTCTTGATCGAGTCGATGTTCTCCACCGCCGAGAACGCCTTGGCGCGCTCTTCCGGGTCCGGCAGGTAGTTGTCGAGCAGGGTCAGGTAGAACTGCACGTGCAGCGCTTCTTCGTACAGCTGGCGCGACAGGTACATGCGCGCTTCCGGCGCATTCAGATGCTGATACAGGTTCAGCACCAGGTTGTTGGAGACGATCGAGTCGCCGGTGGCGAAGAACGCGACCAGACGGTGGATCAGGTGGCGCTCACCGGGCGACATCTTGGTATGCAGGTCGCTGATGTCGATCTGGAAGTTGATTTCTTCCACGGTCCAGGTGTTCTTGATCGCATTGCGATACATGTCATAGAACTGGGGGTAGCGCATCGGGCGCAGGGTCAGTTCAAAACCGGGATCGAGCAGCATCTGCTTGCGGGTGTCGGCCATGGTGTTTCGTCCTTCAAATGGTTGTGCCGACCAGGGGTCGGCACGAACCGGGTGTTTTGGGTGGTGCAGCCGGGCATGGCCCGGCTCTACGCGTTGGGGTGCCGCTTATTGGCAGGCTTCGCAGGCTTCCGGGTTTTCCAGCGAGCAGGCGATGGCCTCTTCCGGGCTGAACACCTTTTCCGGAGCCGCCGTCGCGGTGTGGCTGACCGTGGTCTTGGCAATCTTGGTAGCCGGACGCGAACGCAGGTAGTAGGTGGTCTTGATGCCCTGCTTCCAGGCGTACATGTACATGGACGACATCGCACCAATGCTCGGGCTTTCCATGAACAGGTTGAGCGAGGCGGACTGGTCGATGAACGCGCCACGGTCGGCGGCCATGTCGATCAGCGAGCGCATCGGCAGTTCCCAGGCGGTGCGGTACACCTGGCGCAGGCTTTCCGGGATCTGGCTGATGCCCTGGATGGAGCCTTCGGCCATCTTGATGGTGTCGCGCATTTCCGGGGTCCAGTGGCCGAGCTTCTTCAGCTCGTTCACCAGGTAGCGGTTGACCTGCAGGAAGTCGCCCGACAGGGTTTCGCGCTTGAACAGGTTGGACACCTGCGGTTCCACGCACTCATAGCAGCCGGCAATGGAGGCAATGGTCGCGGTCGGCGCGATCGCGATGATCAGCGAGTTGCGCAGGCCGTGTTCCTTGATGCGGGCACGCAGGGCGTCCCAGCGCGCGCCGTCTTCCGGCACCACGTTCCAGGCGTCGAACTGCAGCTCGCCGCTGGCAGCACGGGTGTCGTTGAACGACGGGTGCTTGCCGCGTTCCTGCGCCAGTTCGACCGAGGTTTCCAGGGCGTGGAAGTAAATGGTCTCGGCGATCTTCTTCGACAGCGCGCGCGCTTCGGCGCTGTCGAACGGCAGGCGCTTGCGGAAGAACACGTCCTGCAGACCCATGCAGCCCAGGCCGACCGGGCGCCAGCGCATGTTGGCGCGGCGGGCGGTTTCGATCGGGTAGAAGTTCAGGTCGATGACACGGTCGAGCTGGCGCACGGCCAGCCGCACGGTCTCGGCCAGCTTCTCGTAGTCGAACTCGTTGTGCTCGTCGAAGTGGTTGCCCAGGTTGATCGAACCCAGGTTGCACACCGCGGTTTCATCGTTGGAGGTGACCTCCAGGATTTCGGTGCACAGGTTGGACAGGTGGATCACGTTGCCCGGACGCAGGGTCTGGTTGCTGGCGCGGTTGCACTTGTCCTTGAAGGTCATCCAGCCGTTGCCGGTCTCGGCCAGGGTGCGCATCATCCGCGAGTACAGCTTGCGCGCGGAGATGGTGCGGTTGGCCTTGCCCTGGGCTTCGGCCTGCAGGTAGGCCTGCTCGAAGGCTTCACCGAACAGATCGGTGAATTCCGGCACCACGCGCGGATCGAACAACGACCATTCCTGGTCGGCCTCGACACGCTTCATGAACAGATCCGGCACCCAGTTGGCCAGGTTCAGGTTGTGCGCACGGCGCGATTCGTCGCCGGTGTTGTCGCGCAGCTCGAGGAAGTCCTCGATATCGGCGTGCCAGGTTTCCAGGTACACGCAGGCTGCGCCCTTGCGCTTGCCGCCCTGGTTCACCGCGGCCACGGACGAGTCCATGGTCTTCAGCCACGGCACGATGCCGTTGGAGTGGCCGTTGGTCGACTTGATCAGCGAACCACGCGAACGCACGCGGGTGTAGCTGACGCCGATGCCGCCGGAGAACTTGGACAGCTGGGCGATGTCGCCATACTTGGAATAGATGGATTCCAGCGAGTCCTGCGGCGAATCCAGCAGGAAGCACGAGGACAACTGCTCGTGGGTGGTACCGGAGTTGAACAGGGTCGGGCTGGACGGCAGGTAGTCCAGGTTGCCCATGCGCTTGTACAGCGACAGGGTTTCCGGCACGTCCTCGCTCAGCGCGCTGGCGATGCGCAGGAAGAACTGCTGCGGGGTCTCGATCACCTTGCGGGTGTGCGGGTGGCGCAGCAGGTAACGGTCGTACAGGGTGCGCAGACCGAAGTAGTCGAAGTTCAGGTCCAGCGAGATGTCGATGGCGTCGTTGAGCTTGCGCGCGTTGGTCTGCACGAAGTTCAGCAGGCGGTCGTTGATCAGGCCGACTTCATGGCCGCGGCCGACCGACTGCGAGAAGGCGTGGATTTCCTGCCCCGACACTTCCTTGGCGATGTAGTTGGCCAGCAGGCGTGCGGCCAGACGGCCGTACTCGGGCTCTTCACCGATCAGCAGGGCGGCGGTGCGGATCGACAGTTCGTCCAGCTCCTGCGTGGTGGCCCCGTTGTACAGGCCGGAAATGGTCCGCGTGGCCACGCGCATCGGATCGACCGCGTGCAGGCCTTCGGCCGAACGCTGCACCGCACGCACGATCTTGTTCAGGTCAACCAGTTCGGTCGACCCGTTGCGCTTGGTCACGCTCATCGCGTTGGACGTCGGCGGCGAGGTCAGCAGGAACTCGCTTTCCTTCTCGATGGTGGCGTGGGTTTCGGTGCTCACGGCGGTGTCCTCTTGGCGTGATAGGGGCGGGCACTACGGTTGCCGGCAGGGCTGGCAACCGGCCGGTGCGCACGGTCCTCAGGGTGGCAGAAGGGCGTCTCACGGGACGCGACGGACGCGGTTCCCCTGGTGACACCTGCCTGCTCCCCCCGGAGGCTGTCGCAACCGGCACCGTCTGCGATGGGCAGGCGGCTCGTCGGCGGGAAGCTCGATCCGGCTTCCCTGTGGTTCCGCCCGCCCCGTCTTGGGGTCGGCGAAACCGCCAGCCACAAGATAGTGGGGGTGTCAGGGATCGTCAACGCTAAATGTAGGTAAATCGACCAATCCCTTGTGGCGTAAGGACTGACCTTGGACAGCGTCCGACGAACGGTCGGAACCTGTCGAAATGGACTGCGCTGTCAATGGGGGAAGGCGACTTCCGGCGACGAAAACAGTGTGTGAAAAACGGAACGGCACGCATCACGTGGGCGTAACAAACGTCGCCTCGGTCGGGGTTGCGCAGCCGGGCAAGCCCGGCTCTACGTCATGCGCGATGGGGGGTGCCCAGGTATTCGGCGCTCTGCATCTCGATCAGGCGCGATGCGGTGCGCTCGAAGGCCCCCTGCAGGCGGGTGCCGGTATACAGCGCCACGGGGGTGTCGGTGGCGGTGCAGACCAGGTTGACGTGGCGGTCGTACAGCTCGTCGATCAGATTGACGAAGCGACGTGCAGCGTCCTCGTTGGTGCGGTCGAAGTGCGGGATGTCGCCCAGCAGCACCGTGTTGAACTCATGCGCGATCTCGATGTAGTCCGAAGGACCGCGCGGACCCTCGCACAGGGCCGCGAAGTCAAACCAGGCAATGCTCTTGCCACGGCCACGCACCGGAATCTTGCGGCCTTCGATCTCGATGTTGCCAGGCTTGGCCGGCTGGCCACCGCTGAGCTCGGCCCAGCGCGTGCCCAGCCACGCATCACTGCTGGCGTCGCGCGGAGACTGGTACACCGGCGAGCGGGTCAGCGCGCGCATGCGGTAGTCCTCGGTGCCCTCCGCATACAGCTCCACGCAGTAGGTCTGCAGCAGGCCGATGGCGGGCAGGAAACTGTCGCGCTGCAGGCCGTTCAGGTACAGGTTCTCCACCGCCGTGTTGGAGGTGGTGACCAGGGTCACCCCTTCGGCGAACAGACGTTCGAGCAGGCGCGCCAGCAGCATCGCGTCGCCGATGTCGGTGACGAAGAATTCGTCCAGCACCAGTACGCGCAGCTTGTTGCGCCATTCCTGGGCGATGCGCGCCAACGGGTCGCTCTGGCCCTGGTGTTCGCGCAGACGCTCGTGGATGCCGCGCATGAAACGGTGGAAGTGAGTGCGGTACTTCTGCTGGATTGGCAGTCCGTCATAGAACAGGTCGACCAGGAAGGTCTTGCCACGCCCCACCCCACCCCAGAAGTACAGGCCCTTGACCGGCTCGGGCTTCTTCCAGAAGGCAGACAGACGGTCCAGCCAGCCGTCCTGGTCGCTGTCGAGCAGGGCGGTGTGGATGCGGTCCAGCTCGGCCAGGGCGGCGTGCTGGGCGGGGTCGTTCTGCCATTCGCCCCGCGCTGCGCCTTCGGCGTAACGCTGGGACGGGGTCAACACGGCGGAACTCATGCGGCCGGGCTGCCGGGTTCGCTGCTGCCGGCGGCCGGTAGCCATTGCTTCAGGCCATGGGTCAGCGCGCCGCGCAGGTCGATCAGCTTGCGGTGGAAGAAGTGGCTGGTTTCCGGCATGCGCACCAGCTCGTGCGGCAGCTTCAGCTGTTCCAGCCAGTCGTACACGGCCTGCGGGTCGACGATCTCGTCCTGCTCGCCCTGGATCACCAGCCACTGCGCCGGCGGCTGTACGCCGTCGAAGTCCCAGCGTCCGGCCGGCGGAGCGATGGAAACCAGCACCTGCGGCTGCAGCTCGGCCGACGCGCGCAGCGAGACGAACGCGCCGAAGCTGAAACCGGCCAGCCACAGCGTGGCCTGCGGGTTGCCCTCGCGCGCCCAGGCCACCACGGCCTTCAGGTCGTCCTGTTCGCCCACGCCGTGGTCGAAGTCACCGGCAGAGCCGCCGACGCTGCGGAAATTGAAGCGCACCGTGGTGATGCCCATCTCGCGCAGGGTGGTGGCCAGCATGGTCACCACCTTGTTGTGCAGGCTGCCGCCCTCGGTGGACAGCGGGTGGCAGATCACGGCGATGACCGGCACGGTGGGCACATCGGCCTTGGGCAGGTCGACAGCGACTTCGAGCGGGCCGACCGGGCCGGCCAGGGTGAGCGTGCCGGATTCGGCGGGGAACGGGGGATTTTGCATGGCACCATGATAGCGTCCCCTGCCCCCGACCTGCCCTGCCTCGCTCATGACATATCTGCTGTTGGCCGTGATCTGCTCGGTGCTGGTCTCGGTGTTGCTCAAGCTGGCCGCGCGCCGGCAGCTGGACGTGGCGCAGATGGTGACCTGGAACTACCTGGTCGCCGCCACTCTGACCGCGGTGGTCCTGCGGCCGCCGCTGGCCTCGCTGCAGTCCGGGCATGCGCCGTGGCTGGCGCTGCTGGGGCTGGCGGTGGTGCTGCCGACCATTTTCCTGGTGCTGGGACGGGCTGTGGCCGAAGCCGGGATCGTGCGCAGCGACGTGGCGCAGCGGCTGTCCCTGCTGCTCAGCCTGCTAGCGGCCTTCCTGTTCTTCGGCCAGACCGCCACCTCCTTGAAGCTGGTTGGACTGGGGCTGGGCCTGGTGGCGATGCTGATGATCAGCCTGCGCCCGCGCGGCCCTTCGGTGACCGCCACACCGGGCAGCTGGCGCTGGCTGCTGGGGGTGTGGGTGGGTTTTGCGGTGGTGCACATCCTGCTCAAGCAGGTGGCGCTGTCGGGGACGCCGTCGATGGCCGCGCTGCTGGCCTGCTTCAGCATCGCCTTCATGCTGATGCTGGCGCTGCAGCTGTGGCGGCACTTCAGCGGACGCAGTCGGTTGAACCTGCGCAACCTGGGTGCCGGGGCGCTGCTGGGCCTGCTCAACGGCGGCAACATCCTGTTTTACGTGCACGCCCACCAGGCCCTGCCGGACAGCCCCGCGACCGTGTTTGCCGGGATGAACATCGGCGTGGTGGTGCTGGGCGCGCTGGTGGGGGTGCTGGCGTTCGGGGAGCCGACCTCGCGCTGGAACCGGGTGGGGTTGGGGTTGGCGGTGGTGGCGATTTCGTTGATTGCGTGGGGGTGATGGTGCCGTACCGACCAACGGTCGGTACCTACCGGCGGTAGCGCACGACGGTTGGTCGTGCGGCGATTCGGTCGTGCGACGGATCGGTCATGCGGCGTTGTTAACGGTCAAACCCCAACAACAACGGATCATGGTCCGAACTGCGCCACGGGCCGGCTTCGTTGCGGTCGCGATAGCCGACGTCATCGGCCTCGTCCGCATTGATATGCCACTCGGCCGCGCCACGCAGGCGCTTGGCCATGCCCGGGCTGAGCAGTGCATGGTCCAGCCGGCCAGTCATGCCGTTGTACACGTAGCTATACGGCTGCTGGATCTTCGCCACGGCGAAGGCGTCCCGCCAGCCGGCGTCATGCAGGGTGCGGATCGGCGCTTCCATCGCATAGGCATTGAAGTCGCCCAGCAGCACTGCGTCCGAGGTACCGGCATGAGTCGGATCGGTCGCCAGCCACTGGTCGAGCAGCCTGGCCGAGGTCACCCGGGTCGCGTTCCAGCAGGCCTGGCCGTCCTTCTGGTCGGCGTCGGCCCCGCTGGCTTCCGAGCAGCCCTTGGACTTGAAGTGGTTGGCCACCACCACGAAGGGCGCACCCTTGCCGGCGCGGAACGCCTGCGCCAGCGGCACCCGGCTGTGCGGACCGAAGGGCGCGGTTTCCAGTACCGCCGGGGCACCCACCGGGGTCACCTTCGAGGCACGGTAGATGATGCCGACCCGGATCGGGTTCTCACCCGGGCCCTTGCTGGCATCAACGAAGCGCCAGTCGCCCTTCGCGCCACGATCGGCATTCAGTGCATCGACCAGTTGGGCGATGGCCGAGTTGGGACCGTAGCCGTCGTTCTCCAGTTCCATCAGCGCGGCGACGTCTGCGCCCAGCGCATTGATGGTGGTGACCAGCTTGGCCTTCTGCGCCTGGTGTTCGGCCAAGGTGCGCGCGCCACGCAGGGTCGGGAAACCGCCGCCCTGGCCATCGCCGTTGAAGAAGTTCTCCAGATTGAAAGCTGCCACCTGCAGGCTGCCGGCGACCTTGGGCACCGCCGGGCGGGCCAGCGCGGGCAGTTTCAGCGGGGTGGTCACCTGCAGGCGGGCCACGCCTTTGTCATCCACCCGCACGATGCCTTCCACGTTGCGCAGCACGGTTCCGGTGCGCAGGTCCGCGCCCGCCGGCAGATAGGCCACCGGGCCGGGGTCACGGGCGCTGCTGCCGTCATCCAGCAACAGGCGGCGGCGCTGGTTGTCGGCGATCACCTTGGCGTGGGCTTCGGTACCCGGCTGGGCGACTTCGCTGGGCTGCCACAGGCGTCCGTCGAAGGCGACGGTGAGTTCGCCGAAGCGGGTCAGGCCATCGGTGCCGGCCAGGGTCAGGGGTGCAGCGATGCGGACCTTCTGACCGTCCAGCGCACGCCAGTCCGCCGGGACGGTGGTCAGGATGACCGGTGCGCTTGCGGCGGTTGCGACCGGTGCCGGCTGGGCCTGCGGTTGGGCCTGGGCGAAGGCGGTGACGGGCAGCAGCAGCGACAGGGCAAAGGCGAGAGGACGGCGGCGCATCGGCGGGCACGGGCAGGTAAGAGACGCACAGGGTATCGCCAGATTGTGGCGGGATGCGTCATGTGATGACGGTTGCCCGCGTTGGGCAAAGGGCGGAACCCCGCCGGGCATGCGCCCGGCGAACAGCGCGATCGTCCTGCGCACGTAGCAATTCGTAGGTACCACGCCATGCGTGGTACCCGCGCGCAGCGCGGCACAAGCGTCCGAAACCCGCATCCACCACGTTGCGACACGCCGACCAACGTTTAGAGGTGGCCGAAAAGGCCGGGGGCAGGGTTACTTCAGATTCGCCAGCATCCAATCCACGGTGGCGTGGATCTGCTCCTCGGTGAGCGCCGGGTTGCCGCCCTTCGGCGGCATGATGCCGCCGTCCGGGCCGGTGTAGCCCTCGATGGCGTGCTTGTACAAGGTGTCCTTGCCCTGCCCCAGGCGCTGGTCCCAATGCGCGTGGTCCAGGGTGGGAGCCTGGCCGACACCGGTGGTGTGGCAGGCGGTGCACAGGTTGTCGAAGATCACCTTGCCGTCGGTCGTGCCGCCATAGGCAACCTGCGCGGCGGCCTTGGCCAGTGCGGCCGCCTTGGCGGCGGCCTGTTCGGCGGCACCGGTGGCACCCGCATAGACAGCACCGGCGGGGGCGATGCGCATTTCGGTGCGCTTGGCCGCCTGCGGCGATACTTCCGCCGGGATCCGGGTGTGCACATACGCAGCGAGCAGGATCAGTCCGAGCGTGATGGCCATCAACAGCGCGATGACCATGGAAAAGCGTTTCAGGAACTCGAGGTCGTAATTCCGCACTCTCTATACCCCTGGCTGATAGTCGTTGGACCACGGCTTGTCGGGCGAGTATGACCAGCGGCGGCAAGCCTGTGCAAGCCGCATTCAAGTGCCGCAATGCAGCAATGGCAAGGCCTCAGCCGCCGGCAGCACGCAGGCAGACCTGGCAGATCGACGCTACCAGCGCGTCTTCGTCGCCGACTGCGTCACGACTGGGCGCCGTTGGCCCCACCAGCGCTTCGGTAAAGGCCCCGACGATGCAGGCGGCGGTCACCCGGGTGTCCTGGGCGGGAAAGCTGCCAGTTGCGACACCGTCTGCCACGATGCGATGGAACACGTCTCCGAACAGCCGCCGACAGCGAATGCGCTCGGCTTCCACTTCCGGGTCCACCGGTTCGGCGATGAAGGCATAGGCCAGCCCAGGGCCGGCCAGCGCGCGGCGCACGAAGGCGGTGATCGCCCGGCGCAGACGCTCCGGTGCGGGCAGGGCTTCCGCGGCAATGCCCTCGAAGATACGCAGTTCGTGCTCCACGGCGGCGGTCAGCACCTCCACGAACAATTCGGCCTTGGACGGGAAGTGACGGTAGATCAGCCCGGTGGAGACCCCGGCCTCGGCGGCCACGGCGGTCACCGGGGCATTGCGGTAGCCGCCGGCGGCAACCAGGGCGCGGGTCGCCAGCAGGATCCGCTCGCGGGCCCCGGCCAGGCGTTCTTCCATCAATGCGGAGCGTTTATAGGCCATTTTCTGATTCTATGTTCAATTTTTGAATTTGTATTCACTTTTACCCCGGAGCGGGCTAGGCTGGCGAAAATCGTGGAGCCCGCCCATGCACGTCCCAACCCTGAACTTCGACCTCGGCGAAGAGATCGACCTGCTGCGCCAGAGCGTGGCCCATTTTGCCTCGGCCGAGGTCGCCCCGCTGGCGGCAAAGGCGGATGAGGAGAATCTGTTCCCGCACGCGCTGTGGCGCAAGCTCGGCGAGCAGGGGCTGCTCGGCCTGACCGTGGAGGAGGAATACGGCGGCAGCGGCATGGGCTACCTGGCCCATGTGGTGGCGATGGAGGAAATCTCGCGGGCCTCCGGCGGTATCGGCCTCAGCTATGGCGCGCACTCCAACCTGTGCGTGAACCAGCTGCGCAAGAACGGGACCGAAGAGCAGAAGCAGCGTTTCCTGCCCGACCTGTGCAGCGGCACCAAGGTCGGCGCGCTGGCGATGAGCGAACCGGGCGCGGGTTCTGACGTGGTGTCGATGAAGCTGCGCGCCGACAAGCGCGGCGACCACTACGTGCTCAACGGCAACAAGATGTGGATCACCAACGGGCCGGACGCCGACGTGCTGGTGGTCTACGCAAAGACCGACCCGGAGGCGGGTGCCAAGGGCATCACCGCCTTCCTGGTGGAGAAGGGCATGAAGGGCTTCTCCACCGCCCAGAAGCTGGACAAGCTGGGCATGCGCGGCTCCAACACCTGCGAACTGGTGTTCGAGAACTGCGAGGTACCTGAGGAAAACGTGCTCGGCACGGTCGGCGGCGGTACCAAGGTGCTGATGTCCGGGCTGGACTACGAGCGGGTGGTGCTGTCCGGCGGCCCGCTGGGGCTGATGGCGGCCGCGCTGGACGTGGTGATGCCCTACGTCCACGAGCGCAAACAGTTCGGCGAGGCGATCGGCACCTTCCAGCTGATCCAGGCCAAGCTGGCCGACATGTATGTCGGTCTGAATGCATGCCGGGCCTATGTCTACGCGGTGGCACGCGCCTGCGATCAGGGCCGCACCACCCGCCAGGATGCCGCCGGTGCCATTCTGTATTCGGCCGAGAAGGCCACCTGGTTGACCGGCCAGGCGATCCAGATCCTCGGTGGCAACGGCTACATCAACGAGTACCCCACCGGCCGGCTGTGGCGCGATGCCAAGCTGTACGAGATCGGTGCGGGCACCTCGGAGATCCGCCGCATGCTGATCGGCCGCGAACTGTTCCAGCGCACCAAGTAAGGGTCCTGCGATGAGCGTACTGAGCACCCAGCTGCAACCAGGCAGCGAGACGTTTGAAGCCAACCGCGCGGCACTGCAGGCCGTGGTCGATGACCTGCGCGCCACGCTGGCGCAGACCGCGCGCGGCGGCAGCGACGCCGCCCGGCAGAAGCACACCGCGCGCGGCAAGCTGCTGGTACGCGAGCGCATCGATGCATTGCTGGACCCGGGCAGCGCGTTCCTGGAAATTGCCCCGCTGGCCGCACACGGCATGTATGACGACCCGATTCCCAGTGCCGGCGTGGTCGCCGGCATCGGCCGCGTGTCCGGGGTGGAATGCGTGATCGTGGCCAACGATGCCACGGTGAAGGGCGGCACCTATTACCCGATTACGGTGAAGAAGCACCTGCGCGCGCAGGAAGTGGCCGAACAGAACCGCCTGCCGTGCATCTATCTGGTCGACTCCGGTGGCGCGTTCCTGCCACTGCAGGACGAGGTGTTCCCCGACCGCGACCATTTCGGCCGCATCTTCTACAACCAGGCCAACCTGTCGGCGCAGGGCATTCCGCAGATCGCCTGCGTGATGGGTTCGTGCACCGCCGGCGGTGCCTATGTGCCAGCGATGAGCGATGAAACGGTGATCGTGCGCGAACAGGGCACCATCTTCCTGGGCGGCCCGCCACTGGTGAAGGCTGCCACCGGCGAAGTGGTGAGTGCCGAGGAACTGGGGGGAGCCGACGTGCACACGCGCATTTCCGGCGTGGCCGACCACATGGCCGACAACGACCTGCAGGCGCTGGCGCGGGTGCGCGCGATCATTGCCCAGCTCAACTGGCGCAAGCCCGAGCCGGCGCTGGCGGTGCAGGCTCCGCTGGAGCCGCGCTATCCGGCGCAGGAACTGTACGGCGTGATTCCCGCCGACACCCGCAAGCCCTACGACGTGCGCGAGGTGATCATGCGCCTGGTCGATGATTCGCGCTTTGACGAGTTCAAGCCGCGCTACGGCAACACCCTGGTCACGGGCTTTGCGCATCTGCACGGCTACCCGGTCGGCATCATCGCCAACAACGGCATCCTGTTCTCCGAGTCGGCGCTGAAGGGCGCGCACTTCATTGAACTGTGCACCCAGCGCGGTATTCCGCTGGTGTTCCTGCAGAACATCACCGGCTTCATGGTCGGCCGCAAGTACGAGCACGGCGGCATCGCCAAGGACGGAGCCAAGCTGGTGATGGCGGTGGCCTGCGCCAAGGTACCCAAATTCACCGTGGTGATCGGCGGCTCGTTCGGGGCCGGCAACTACGGCATGTGTGGGCGCGCCTATTCGCCCAACTTCCTGTGGATGTGGCCGAACGCGCGCATCGGCGTGATGGGCGGCGAGCAGGCCGCCAGCGTGCTGGCCACGGTGAAGCGCGACGGCATTGAAGCCAAGGGCGGGCAGTGGTCGGCCGAAGAAGAAGACCGGTTCAAGACCCCGATCCGCGACCAGTTCGAGCAGCAGGGCCATCCCTATTACGCCAGCGCGCGGTTGTGGGATGACGGTGTGATCGATCCGGCCGATACCCGCCGCGTGCTGGCGCTTGCTCTGTCGGCCAGCCTCAATGCACCGGCGCGTAACACCGCGTTCGGCGTGTTCCGCATGTAACCCGGAAGATGACCATGTTCACCAAGATCCTGATCGCCAACCGCGGCGAAATTGCCTGCCGCGTCATCGCCACCTGCCAGCGCCTGGGCATTGCCACGGTGGCGGCGTATTCCGACGCCGACCGCAACGCACGGCATGTGCGGCTGGCCGACGAAGCGGTAGCGATTGGTCCGGCCCCGGCGCGCGAGAGCTATCTGCGCGCTGACGCGATCCTGGCCGCCGCGCGCCAGACCGGTGCACAGGCGATCCATCCGGGCTACGGCTTCCTTTCGGAAAACGCGGACTTTGCCCAGGCGTGTGCCGATGCCGGGATCGTGTTCATCGGCCCGTCGGCGTCGGCGATCCGGGCGATGGGTGACAAGAGTGCGGCCAAGGCGCTGATGCAGCAGGCCGGCGTACCGCTGACCCCGGGTTACCACGGCGATGCCCAGGCACCGGATTTCCTGCGAGACCAGGCCGACGCCATCGGCTACCCGGTGCTGATCAAGGCCAGCGCCGGTGGCGGCGGCAAGGGCATGCGCCGGGTCGACGACAGCGCCGCCTTTGTAGATGCGCTGACCAGCTGCCAGCGCGAGGCACAATCCGCGTTCGGCAATGCGCACGTGCTGGTGGAGAAGTACGTGGAGCGCCCGCGCCACATCGAGATCCAGGTGTTCGGCGACAGCCACGGCAACGTCGTATACCTGTTCGAGCGCGACTGCTCGGTGCAGCGTCGTCACCAGAAAGTGCTGGAAGAAGCGCCCGCGCCCGGCATGACGCCGGAGCGCCGCGCGGCAATGGGCACTGCGGCGGTCAATGCCGCGCGCGCGGTGAACTATGTTGGCGCGGGCACGGTGGAGTTCATCGCCGGCCCGGATGGCGATTTCTACTTCATGGAAATGAACACCCGCCTGCAGGTGGAACACCCGGTAACGGAATGCATCACCGGCACCGACCTGGTGGAGTGGCAGCTGCGCGTGGCCAGTGGTGAACCGCTGCCGCTGCAGCAGGAACAGCTGCAGATCCACGGTCATGCACTGGAGGCGCGTCTGTATGCGGAGGACGCAGACCGCGGATTCCTGCCCTCCACCGGCACGCTGCGGCACCTGCATCTGCCCGCGAACGGCACGCACGTGCGCGTGGACGCTGGCGTCGAACAGGGCGATGCGATCACCCCGTACTACGACCCGATGATCGCCAAGCTGATCGTCTGGGACGTGGACCGCGAGGCCGCGCTGCGGCGCATGCAGCAGGCGCTGGCCGAGTGCGAAGTGGTCGGCGTGACCACCAATGCCGCGTTCCTGCGCCGACTGGTGATGACCGACTCGTTTGCCGGTGCGAAGCTGGACACCGCGCTGATCGAGCGTGAGCACAGCGCCCTGGCACCGCCAACGGCGGTGGCCGACCCCGCTGTCTGGGCGCTGGCGGCGGTCGCCGTGATTGGAACCGAGGCGGCCGCGCACAGCGATGCGCACGACCCGCATTCCCCGTGGCAGGCCCGCGATGGCTGGCGACTCGGCCAGCGCGCGGGACGCGCGCTCACCCTGGAGCATGCGGGCACCCAGACCCGGGTCGACGTCACCGCCGACGGCGATGTGTGGACCGTCCAGGTGGAAGGACACGCCTTGCAGGCGCGCGGCAGCCTTGCTCGCGAATGGCTCTCCCTGCAGGTCGGCGACACCCTGCATCGTGCCCACATCGTGCGCGACGGTGCGGACGTGTATCTGTTCGGCGGAGAAGGCGTACGCCGCCTCACCCTGCATGATCCGGTCAGCGAAGCGGACCAGAGCGTCGCCGACGCCGGCAGTCTGCTGGCACCCATGCCCGGGCGCGTTGTCGCCACGCTGGTGGCGGCGGGCACCGCGGTGGCACGCGGCACGCCGCTGCTGGTGCTGGAGGCAATGAAGATGGAGCATACGCTGCAGGCTCCGGCTGACGGCACCGTGCAAGGCTACCGGGTCAAGGCGGGCGACCAGGTGGGCGATGGAGCCGTTCTGGTCGATTTTGAGGCGACCTGAGTGCTGACGACGCGCAATGCGCGTCGCTAGGCGGGCCAGACCACGCGGTTGGGATCGAACTCGGTGGTGGTCAGGGTCCCGCTCCGCCAACCGACGCCGACCACGGCAACCGGTCCCTGGGTGATGCCATCCAGTCCAAACGCCTGCTCGATGTCCACGTCGTTGATGGCGGCAGTCACGAATGCCGCCAGTCCACGTTCGGTGGCCGCCATGTACAGCGCCTGCGAGATATGGCCGATATCCAGAAGCAGCGCGCGATACGCCTTGGCGTGATTGCGGTACTTCCACTGCGTGCGCGCAAAGCGCGGCACCAGTACCAGATGCGCGGCGGCATTGGAAAACCAGTCCTGCCCGGACACCATGCGTTCGGCGATCTCCTGTAGCGGCCGGTCAGATGGTCGCGGCAGGGCCGCCAGCGCATGCCTGATCGGATGATAGTGATACAGCCCGGGTTCCAGCCCCTGCACCCGCTGCACCAGCAGATAGGTTTCGGTGGCGTGGAGCCCGCCGCCTGAAGGCACGTGCTTCTTGAGGAACTGCGTGTCAGCGTCCACCTGCACCACCGCCTGTGCTTTCACCGTGCGCTGCAGCAGCTGTGCCAGCAGCTCGCTGCTGATGCTTCGTTCCGCGTCGAAGTTGCGGCAGGTGGTACGGCGCTCAAGCAGCCGGTCGTACTCCGTTGTCTCCACTGCCGGCAGCGCCTGGTAAGGCCCGGTCCGCTCCTGCACCGCCGGTGGAGGAACACCGAGCTGCTGACGCAGCTCCCTGGCGGTCACCATGTGGTTGTCGCGCATCTCCGCCGCACTGTTCACGCCTTGCCAGCGACCGTGACGGTGTGCCAACGCTGCAAGCGGCCACCAGTGCCCGTCGCGCACCGCTTCATCGCGCTGGCGATGCGCGTGGTGCTGCGCGGCGTCGGATATCAGCAGGCCGGCTTCCAGCAGGCCCAGCCAGTCCCCTGACGAGTGGCTGACCTCATCTACGGGTGTCCATTGGCGCGGGCTCAGCGCACCGAGCAGTTCACGCTGCGATGCCGTCACCGGCACGGGCTGCTCCAGGTGCGCGGCAAGCGCGAACCACGCAGTGGTCGAGGACAGTTCGGCGCGGCCGGCCAGAATCGCCGTAAGGTCCACGCTGACCTGTTCCCGGGGCTCGAACATGACAGTGGTGCAACGGCGCAGTTTCATCAGGGAACCGACCACGGTGGGGTAGGCACATTCTAGAGGGCAGGAATGCAGGTGCGTGCCGCGTGTCCGGACGACGGCGGTTTCTGCGTTGGCCCGGAATCGCCAGGCGTCGCGGCGTCCGGAACTACATTACCGACCCCGTCGGCCGATAACCCTGACTCCTCCTACTGGATCAACTGCAATGAGCAGCGACACCCCGGAACCGAACAAGATCGCCCCCGAAGCCGCCGCGCGCCTGGTGTCCCGTCTGATTGACGACGCCGGTTTCCGGGAGTTGTTCCAGAAGGACGCCACCCGGGCACTGGCCGAGGTCGGCATTGACGTGGAGGCCCATCCGGACTGCTGCGATATCCAGCAGCTGGCCAGCGTGGAGGAGCTGCGCGCGGTGCAGGCGCAGCTGGAGAAGTACCTGAGCACGTCCTATCAGTCGATGCTGGTGCCGCATTGCTTCGAAGCGGGCAAGGCCAGCGACGCGCTGGAATGAACCGGGTGCCAGCCTGCGTCCGGCCTACCGGGAACGCAGGCTGGCGTCAGCCAGAATGTCGTGCACGTTCAGCGGCTGCATCAGCTGCATGGATGCCAGTTCGGCGATCGCGCCGCCGCGATGGTCGAACAGCCACTCGTTCTGCTTCTGGAATGCTTCGGCATTGCCCAGCCGGCGCTGCACATCGCGCAGTACCACCCGCGCCTGCACCGGCTCGGTACCATCCAGCAGAGGCCGCAGCAGCGCTTCGGCCTGGGCTGGCTGGTTCCTTCCCAGTTGCTGCATGGCCAGCACGATGGTGTGCCACTTGCCGATGACCGGACTCTTCTGGGCCCGGATGAGGGCCTCATGGTCGCGCAGCAGTTGATCAGCGCGCGCGAGGTCACCCTGGCGCTGGGCGAGATACGCAAGCGACAACACGCGCAGCAGGCGGTCGGACAGATTGGGACTGGCGGTGTCCTTCAGCAACGGCAGCAGCTGATTGGCCACGGCCGCCAGTGCAGCGGGGTTGCGTCGCTCACAGGCGGTATCCACGACCGCGTGCATCAGCAGCACATGCGTGCGGAAGTCGACTGACTCCGTTGGAGCGTCCTCGCTGGACAGGGCATCGGCCATGCCGGTGCAGTCGTCCTGGTCGGCGGCAAGCAGCACGCGAACGCGCTGGTGCATGATGGTCTGCAGCTCGTCGCGGGCCTTGGGCAGCTTTGCCAGCAGTGCCTGCGCATCCTTGTAGCGACGCTGGGCGATCAGCACGTCCACCCGTGTATCGCTGGCATCGCGACCGGTCAGCTGCTCGGCGGTCTGGAAACTGCGCAGCGCTTCGTCGTACCGGTTCGTGCCCAACTGGATCCAACCGGTGTAGCCGATCGGATAGGCACGCAGCGGAGCCTGCGGCACCGAGGCGGCTCGGGCATAGCGCTCGGCTTCCGCGTAGCGGTTGTCCATCAGCAGGAAGCCGGCGGTGTTGGCCTGTCCCGCGAACGAGTCGGGATAGACTTCGGCCAGCACGCGCCAGTCTTCCAGCGGCCAGCCGTCCGGGCGCAACTCGCTGTTCCAGGCTTTCAGGTACAGGCGCTCGCGGTGTGGCAACCGCTCATTGAGAGCGAGCGCCCGATGCAGGTGCGGCAGCGCTTCGGCGCGCTGGTCCATCCGCACGAGCAGCCTGGCCAGGCCCATGTGTGCCATGGCGAAGTCGGGATCAGCGTCCAGTGCGGCCTCGTAGAGCTTGGCGGCCTCGGTGAACCGGCGTCGGCCCAGCGCATTTTCCGCGAGGGCGAACGATTTGAGTGCCTGCAGATTGTCAGTGGACGCCTGCGGCAGCGGCACTGACTGCTGCACCGACGCCACGGTTTCGCCAAGGCCGGCACGCAGACGTCCGACCACGTCATCCACCGCGCCGACCACGGCGTCAGGGGTCTGTGCATTGGCGTGATAGCTGCGTACCACCGCGCGGCTGACCGGGTCGACCAGGTCCACTGCCACCCGATAATGCCCGTTTGACCGATGGATGCTGGGAGCCAGGACCATGCGCGCGCCCTCGCGCGAGGCCACGTCGCCGGCGAGGTTGCGGTCCAGTGCGCGTTCGACGGGCACGCGCAGCAACTCGCGCGACTCCTTGACCTTGCTGTCGGCCAACACGTTCACGTAGCGCGACTGCTCCAGGCTCAGCTGCAGGGCACGCCGAAGGCTGTCATCGAACAAGGTGTCGCCGCTGGCGTTGTCGACATCGGCCAGCACGACCCAGTCGCGCTCGGCGAAGGCGATGGCCGGCTCGGGCCGCAGCAGGATCCACCCGCCAATACCCAGCACCGCCAGCAACGCCATTTCGGCAGCCAGCGCCGCCGGCCTGCGCCAGAGCGGCAGCTTGCGTTGCGCCTTGGGGGTGTGCCTGGGCATGCGCAGTGGGGCAAAACCCGGCTCGCCGACCTCGAACACCTCCTGGGGAGCGGGCACGCCCTTGAACAGCCATGGACCATGGGAGCGCCACTGAAGCTTCCCGGCCCGTTCGCCCAGTTCACTGCTGGCACGGCGGGAGAGCGACTCGGCGACCGAGGAGAGCAGGATCTGGCCCGGCCGGGCCAGCGCCATCAGGCGCGCCGCCATCGGCTTGGCCAGCCCTTCCACTTCCACCGGCTTGGCCCCGGCCTGGATCGCCTCGGGGCTGTTGTCCCAGATCAGCACTTCGCCCACGTGCAGCCCGGCACGGGCGCGCAGCGGAAGATTGCGCTGCTGCGCCAGCTTGTGCACTTCACGCTGGTAGTCCAGCGCGAAGCCCAGGCCATCAATGGCACGGTCGAACAGCAGGAACAGGCCATCGGACCGGTCGATCTGCTGGCCGTTCCACTGCTGCTGAAGTGCCAGCACCAGACGGTCGTGATGCTGGAACAGCTCGGCGGCGGCGGCATCGCCGATGCGCTCGACCAGCACCAGCGAATCGCACAGGTCGGTGAACAGCAGGGCGCGAAGCTGCGGGGCCTGGGTCGACGTTCCGATGTCGCCGTTCATGAGGGGATTCCCGTCAGGGCTTGGCGGTCGCGGCACGCGACCAGTGCAGGCGGTTACCGCCCAGGCGCTTGGCCTGGTAAAGCGCGTTGTCGGCGCGAGCGTACCACTCGCTCCAGTCGGTGTGGGGCTCGAGCAGGCAGACCCCGATGCTGACCGGGCAGATGTTGGGGTGTGCGGTGACGCGGCCGAGCAGACCCTGGACGGCACTGAGGACGAACTCGGCCGCATGCTGCAGGCTGTCGCGGTCGGCATGGCGCAGCAGCAGACAGAACTCGTCCCCGCCAAGGCGGCAGGCACGGTCGTCCTCGGTGGCGACCGACCGCAGGATGTTGGCCACGCTCTGCAGGACCCGGTCACCGGCCTGGTGGCCGTGCTCGTCGTTGACCTGCTTGAACTGGTCGCAGTCGATCAGCAGCAGGCCCTGGGGCGCACCGTGGTCGGTGCTGCGGCATTCCTGCAGGTACAGGGCCAGGCCGCGGCGGTTGTGCAGGCCGGTCAATTCGTCGGTGCGCACCAGTTCACGGGTGTGGGTGAGCTGGTGGGTGGTGACATACAGATTGTCGAGCGCGGCTTCGAGGTCGTGATTGCGACGGCGCAGCTGGCGGATCAGGACCTGTTCATTGCTGACCACGCGCATGATGGTGCGGCGAAGGAAGTAGGCGACCATCCCCGGGTCGCGGTCGACCAGGCGCTGGAACTGGTCGTGGCCCAGTTCCAGCACGATGCTGTCGACGGTGGCGCGGGCGTCCGCGCTGCGCGGGTGGTCACCGATGAGCAGGCCGAGTTCGCCGAAGAATTCCTGCGGGCCAAGCGTCTTCACGACAAGGTCTTCGCCGAAGTCGAGCTCGATGCTGCCACTGACGATGACGTACATGGTGCCGCCGGCCTGACCACTGTGGAACAGGTAGTCGCCACTGCGCAGCTGCAGCTGCTGGCCGAATTCAGCGAAAAGTGCGAATTCACCGGCGCTCAGCACGGCATGCACGATGTCAGCCATCGCGGTTTCCGCGATGCCTGGTTCCTGCGCGCACACTTGCGTTGCAAACTTGCCGGTCATCCCGTGCACCCGCTTCCCAGCGTCCCCCGGTGAGCAGACGAGGATAGCACTCCTGAAAAGTGTGCGCCTCATCCCAGTTCCATTAAAAACGGCCAAAATTTCGGGTGTTGGCCGTTGGCCCGTGGTGGGTGGAACGCGGGTTCGGGGGAGGAGCGGCCAGCGGATCATGTGAAGACGAAGGGTCCGGGCCATGCCCGGCACCCCCGAGGCGTTGCGTGAAGATCAGGCGGCTTGGCCGGCGCTGAACTGTTCTTCTTCGGTGGAGCCGGTCAGGGCGGTGGTGGAGGACTGGCCCTGCTGGATGGCCTGGGTGACCGCGTCGAAGTAGCCAGTGCCGACCTCGCGCTGGTGCTTCACCGCGGTGAAGCCGCGGTCGGCGGCGGCGAATTCGGCTTCCTGCAACTCCACGAAGGCGCTCATCTGGCGGCGGGCGTAGCCGTGGGCCAGGTTGAACATCGAGTAGTTCAAGGCGTGGAAACCCGCCAGGGTGATGAACTGGAACTTGTAACCGTAGCTGGCGATTTCCTTCTGGAACTTCGCAATCGTGGCGTCGTCCAGGTTCTTCTTCCAGTTGAAGCTCGGCGAGCAGTTGTAAGCCAGCAGCTTGCCCGGGAACTTTGCGTGGATCGCCTCGGCGAACTTCCGCGCGAACTCCAGGTCCGGCTTGCCGGTTTCACACCAGATCAGGTCAGCGTAGGGCGCATACGCCAGGCCGCGGCTGATCGCCTGGTCCAGGCCGTTGCGGGTGCGGTAGAAGCCTTCGGGGGTGCGCTCACCGGTGGTGAACGGCTGGTCGTTGCCGTCGATGTCGCTGGTCAGCAGGTCGGCGGCCTCGGCATCGGTACGCGCCACCAGCAGGGTCGGCACGCCCAGCACATCGGCAGCCAGGCGCGCGGCGTTCAACTTCTCGATCGCCTCGCGGGTCGGCACCAGCACCTTGCCCCCCATGTGACCGCACTTCTTCACCGAGGCCAGCTGGTCCTCGAAATGCACGCCGGCTGCGCCCGCTTCGATCATGGCCTTCATCAGTTCGAAGGCATTGAGCACGCCACCGAAGCCCGCTTCGGCATCCGCCACGATCGGCTGCAGGAAGTCGATCTCGTCCTTGCCTTCCGCGTGGTGCAGCTGGTCGGCGCGCAGCAGCGTGTTGTTGATCCGCTTCACCACCGCCGGCACCGAATCGGCCGGATACAGCGACTGGTCCGGATACATCTGGCCGGCCAGGTTGGCATCGGCCGCCACCTGCCAGCCCGACAGGTAGATCGCATTCAGACCCGCCTTCACCTGCTGCATCGCCTGGTTGCCGGTCAGCGCGCCGAGTGCGTTGACGAAATCCTTTTCATGCAGGTACTTCCACAGCTTTTCCGCGCCCAACCGGGCCAGCGAGTGCTCCACGTGCACCGTGCCGCGCAGGCGCACCACGTCGGCGGCGGTGTAGTTGCGGGTGATGCCGGCCCAGCGCGGGTCGGTGTTCCATTCGTGCTGGATCTGTTCGGCGGTCTGCAGCTTGCTCATGTCGGTTCTCCAGGTGATGGGACAGCGGGGCAGAGCCCCGCTCTACAAGTGATCGTGGGTGTAGAGCGGGGCTCTGCCCCGCTGGCGGATCAATCCAACCGGTCGTAAGCCGGCAACGTCAGAAAATCGGTCAACTGATCGCGCCGGCTCAGCTCGCCCAGCAGCGCAATCGCCTCTTCAATCCGCGCCCCTCCGGGCAGCGCGCTGCGATCACCCAGCCGCGCCGGGAGGCCGGCCAAGGTTGCGTCCAGCAGCGCCAGATCAATCGCGGTGCCGTCGTCCAGGTGCTGGCCTGGCACGTGCAGCCACTGCCACAACTGGCTGCGGCTGATCTCGGCGGTGGCGGCGTCTTCCATCAGGTGATGGATCGGCACGCAGCCATTGCCGTCCAACCACGCGGCCAGATAGCGCACGCAGACTTCCACGTTGCCCTCGAAGCCGGCGCGGGTGATCGTGCCGGCGGGCGTGGCAATCAACGCATCGCGATTCACCTTCACGTCCCGGCGCAGCACGTCATGCTGATTCGGCCCGGGCATGTGCTCGTCGAAGATCGCCTGCGCCACCGGAATCAGCGCCGGGTGCGCCACCCAGGTGCCGTCATGGCCGGCGGTGACTTCGCGCAGCTTGTCCGCCCGCACCCGCGCCATCGCCTGCTCGTTGGCGGCGGCATCGTGGTTGATCGGAATCTGCGCGGCCATGCCGCCCATCGCATGTGCACCACGGCGGTGGCAGGTCTGGATCAGCAGCTCCGAATACGCCTTCAGGAACGGCTGGGTCATGGTCACCTGGCCACGCTCGGGCAGCACCTTGTCCGGGTGCGCGCGGAAGGTCTTGATGTACGAGAAGATGTAATCCCAGCGCCCGCAGTTCAAACCGACGATCCGGTCGCGCAGCGCGTGCAGGATCTCGTCCATCTCGAACACCGCCGGCAGGGTTTCGATCAGCACCGTCACCTTGATCTGCCCGTGCGGCAGGCCGAGCATGCCTTCGATGTGCGACAGCGCGGTCTCCCACAGCGCGGCCTCCTCCATCGACTGCAGCTTGGGCAGGTAGAAGTACGGGCCACGCTGGCGGCACATCAGGGTGCGGGCGTTGTGGAAGGCGAACACCGCCGCGTCGAACAGACCACCGGCCAGCGGCTGGCCGTCGATACGCACGTGCTTCTCGTCCAGGTGCCAGCCGCGCGGACGCACGATCAGCACTGCCTGTTCCTGCAGCGGGCGCAGCGCGTAGTGCTTGCCCGGCTTGCCGTCCACGCCGGGGCCGGTGAAGGTCAGGTCGCCGCGCACCGCGCCGATCAGGGCCTGCTGGCCGGCCAGCACGTTGCGCCAGGCCGGGGCGGTGGAATCCTCGAAGTCGGCCATGAACACCTTGGCCCCGGAGTTCAGCGCGTTGATCACCATCTTCGGGTCGGTCGGCCCGGTGATCTCCACGCGGCGGTCCTGCAGGGCGTCCGGAATCGGGGCGACCTTCCAGTCGTCGGCGCGGATATGCGCGGTGTCGGCGCGGAAGTCCGGCAGCTCGCCGGCGTCGAAACGCGCCTGGCG
>NZ_RHPP01000240.1 GCF_003935715.1 Stenotrophomonas sp. 278
CCATCACCGCTGCCGCGCCGCAGATCGCGCTGCCGGCTCCGATCAGCAGCGCGCTGCTGCGCTCCAGCCCGAACAGCCGGGTGCCGGCCCAGCCAGCCAGCAGCAGCGTGCTGGTCACCATGACCGCGTCGATCAGCAGGCCGGCCACGCCGACCTGGCCGATGTCCTGAAAGGTCAGGCGCATCCCGTACAGCACGATGCCGGCACGCAGCAGCCACTGTCTGGAAAAGCCCACTCCCGCCCCGGCGCGGGGGGCCAGGCGTGGATACAGTGTGTTGCCCAGGCCGATGCCCAGCGCGATGGCCAGGGTCAGGGTGCTTAGGCCGTGTGACTGCAGCGCAGCGTGTTGACCGAGCAGCAGCGCCAGCCCGGCCACGGTGGCAGTCAGCGCCAGGCCGGGCAGTCGCGGCCACCAGCGCCGGCGCAGGGAGAGCAGGGTGGGGGCCAGGGAGGAGGCGGTGTTCACGGTGCGGCTCGCCGGTGATGAGGACCGGCGCAGCGTGCGGCTGGGCGAATGACCTGTAAAACGACTAATATCGCTATCAATAACCTGAAAAACGGGTCAAGCATGCTGCGTCTGAGCTTGCGGCAATGGCAGGTGCTGGTGGCCGTGGCCGATGCTGGCACCACCACCGCTGCCGGTGACACCCTGGGTCTGTCCCAGTCGGCGGTCAGCGCCGCCCTGAACGAGCTGGAACATCAGCTGCCGGCACCGTTGTTCGACCGGGTCGGCCGCCGCCTGCTGCTGAACGCACAGGGCCGGGCCCTGCTGGACCCGGCGCGTGCGTTGCTGATGGCAGCCGCGACCCTGGAGCAGGACGCCGGCATCGGACCGGGTGGGGCACAACCACGCCCCGTGCATCTGCGGATCGCCGCCAGCACCACCATCGGCAACTACCTGCTGCCGCCGCGCGTGGCCGCACTGCTGGCGGTACATGCCCGGGCCCGGGTTGCGCTGCAGATCGGCAACACGGCTGACGTGGTCGCCCAGGTGCAGCGACTGGAGGTCGACGTCGGCCTGATCGAAGGGCCCTGCCATGAGAGTGGCCTGCAGGTGCGGCCATGGCAGCGCGATGCGCTGGTGATCGTGGCCGCTGCGACCGCGCCTGCCCGCATGAGCCTGCCGGCGCTGCGTGCCGCACGCTGGCTGCTGCGCGAGCCGGGATCGGGTACGCGTGAGGCGGTCGAGCAGGGCCTGCTGCCGCACCTGCACCATTTCACCGACAGCATGCAGCTCGGCAGCACGGAGGCGATCAAGCAGGCTGCCGCTGCCGGCCTGGGCCTGGCCTGCCTGTCACGGCATGCCGTGGCTGACCTGCTGGCGCTGGGCACGCTGCGGGAGGTGAAAACCGACCTGCCGCCGCTGTCACGCCAGCTGTGGACGGTCCAGCACCCGCGCCGCATTCTGCCCGCCGCGTTGGCAGGGCTGCTGGAATAGGCGACGGCGGTCGGCCGTCCCGCTTACAATGATGGGATGCCTCTGATCACTCTGCAGAACGTCGACTTCAGCGTCGGCGGCCCGTTGTTGCTGGAAAAAGCCGAACTGTCCATCGAACCGGGCGAGCGCATCGCCCTGATCGGTCGCAACGGTGCCGGCAAATCCACCCTGCTCAAACTGCTGTCCGGCGACCACAAGCCCGATGACGGCGAAGTCCGCGTGCAGCAGGGGGTGCGGGTCACCCGGCTGGAACAGGAAGTGCCACACGGTGCCGCCGGCAGCGTGTTCGATGTGGTGGCCGATGGTCTGGGCGAACTGGGCCAGTGGCTGGCCGAATTCCATCACCTCAGCCATGCCGAGGTCTTCGACGGAGACGCGCTGGGCGCGGTGCAGGCCAAGATCGACGCCGCCAACGGCTGGGGTCTGGACCAGCGGGTCGAGGAAACCCTGACCAAGCTGGAACTGGATGGCGAGGCCGAGTTCGGTCGTCTTTCCGGTGGCATGAAGCGCCGCGTGCTGCTGGCGCGCGCACTGGTGTCCGCGCCGGATCTGCTGCTGCTGGACGAGCCGACCAACCATCTGGACATCGAGGCCATCGACTGGCTGGAAGCGTTTCTGAAGAGCTGGAGCGGCAGCGTGGTGTTCGTCACCCACGACCGTCGCTTCCTGCGCGCGCTCGCCACCCGCATCGTCGAGATCGACCGTGGTCAGGTCACCAGCTGGCCCGGTGACTGGGCCAACTACGAGCGCCGCCGCGAAGAGCGCCTCAATGCGCAGGCGCAGGAGAATGCGCGCTTCGACAAGCTGCTGGCACAGGAAGAGGTGTGGATCCGCCAGGGCATCAAGGCCCGGCGCACCCGCGACGAAGGCCGCGTGCGCCGGCTCAAGGCGATGCGCAACGAACGCTCGCAGCGCCGCGAAATGAGCGGCAACGTCAAGATGGAAGCGGCCCAGGCCGAGAACTCCGGCAAGAAGGTGATCGACGTCAAGGACATCTCGTTTGCCTTCGGCGAGCGCTGCATGGTCAAGGACTTCAGCACCACCATCCTGCGCGGCGACCGCATCGGCCTGATCGGGCCCAACGGCAGTGGCAAGACCACCCTGCTGAAACTGCTGCTGGGCGACCTCACACCGGACAGCGGCGAAGTCGTGGCCGGCACCAATCTGCAGATCGCCTATTTCGACCAGTACCGGGCGGTGCTGCGCGAAGACTGGACGGCCATCGAGAACGTGGCCGAGGGGCGCGATTTCCTCGAGTTCAACGGCAAGCGCAAGCATGTGCACGCCTACCTGCAGGACTTCCTGTTCACGCCCGAACGTGCGCGTGCGCCGATCACCCGCCTGAGCGGTGGCGAGCGCAACCGGTTGCTGCTGGCCAAGCTGTTCGCACAGCCGTCCAACCTGCTGGTGATGGACGAACCGACCAACGACCTCGACGTGGAAACGCTGGAGCTGCTGGAAGAACTGCTGGCCGATTACACCGGCACCCTGCTGCTGGTCAGCCACGACCGTGACTTCCTCGACAACGTGGTGACCTCCACCATGGTGATGGAGGGCGAGGGCGTGGTGGGCGAGTACGTCGGCGGTTACAGCGACTGGCAGCGCTATGCCGCGCAGCGGACGGCGCAGGCGGCCCCCGTGGCGGCCAAGGCGGC
>NZ_RHPP01000241.1 GCF_003935715.1 Stenotrophomonas sp. 278
CGCGGCTGCCGCGGCACGCGGCTTCGAGGTCGATGCCTCGCTGGCCGACGCGCTGGCCAGACTGCCGGTTCCCCGGGTGGTGTGGCTGATGGTGCCGGCCGGTGAGGTGGTCGACCAGACGCTGGCCTCACTCGCGCCGCACCTCTCCGAGGGTGACGTGGTGATCGACGGCGGCAACTCGTACTACAAGGACAGCATGCGCCGTTCCGCGCAGCTGCTGCAGGACGACGTGACCTACCTGGACTGCGGCACCAGCGGGGGCGTGTGGGGCCTGCAGGAGGGCTACAGCCTGATGATCGGCGGCGACAAGGCCACGGTCGAGCGTCTCGGTGACATCTTCCGCACCCTGGCTCCGGCGGCCGACCGTGGCTGGTCGCATGTGGGCCCGAGCGGAGCTGGGCACTACTGCAAGATGATTCACAACGGCATCGAGTACGGCATGATGCAGGCCTATGCCGAAGGCTTCGCGCTGATGCAGCGCAAGACCGAGTTCAACATCGATCTGGCCGACGTCGCGCGCACCTGGCAGCACGGCAGCGTGGTGCGCTCGTGGCTGCTGGACCTGAGCGTGGACGCGCTGGACAAGAACCCGCAACTGGAAGGCATTGCCCCGTACGTGCCCGACTCGGGCGAGGGCCGCTGGACGGTCGCCGAAGCCATCGATCTGGATGTGTCTGCCCCGGTCATCACGCTGTCGCTGCTGGAACGGCTGCGTTCGCGCGAAGGCAACTCCTACAGCGACCGCATGCTGTCGGCGCTGCGCAACCAGTTCGGTGGCCACCAGATGAAGACCGACTGACCGCTCGCCCCGCGCGACGTTCCCGTAGAGCCGGGCTCTGCCCGGCTGCTTTCCGCACTATCTGTCCGACACCACAACCCGCATCCCGCTCTGCGAACTGCGCACGCCGGCCTCCAGCAACCGCATCACCTGCAACGCCTGCGTCGTACTCACCGTGGCATTCCCCTCACCACGCACCGCGCTGGCAAAGGCCGCGTACAGACGGCGATAGTCCCCGTCGAGATTGTCCACCGAGCTGCGGCTGACCCGCCCCTCGGCATCCTGCCGCACCACGACCCCATGCAGCGGGTCCAGACCATATCCCGGCGCGCCCGGGGCCACGCCGGCACGCAGCTGCGCTTCCTGCACGTCCAGGCCTTCCTTGAGGTAGCTGCCTGCCGAGCCATGCACTGCAAACCGCGGTGCGGACGCGCTCACCAGGGATCCCGCATGCACGATGGCCCGCATGCGCGGGTAGTGCAGCACCGCGTGGAAGTAGTCATCGCTGCGCGCACCATCACGCTGTGCGGCAATATCAGCGGTCATCGCCTGCGGCCAGCCGAACAGCACCAGCATCTGGTCCAGCAGATGCGGACCGAGGTCCATCCACAACCCGGCACCGGGCGCATCGCTTTCGCGCCAGCGGTCACGCACCTGCGGACGATACCGGTCGAAATGCGAATGACATTCGGCGATCTCACCCAGCGTGCCCTCCGCGATCAGCTTCTGCAGGGTCAGAAAATCCGCGTCGAAGCGGCGGTTCTGGAACACCGTCACCACGCGGTCCGCCTCGCGCGCGGCTGAGATCACCGCCTCTGCTTCAGACAGGCTCAACGCAAACGGCTTGTCCACCAGCACATGCTTGCCGGCACGCAGCGCGGCGATCGCCAGCGGAGCGTGCTGGGCATTGGGCGTGGCGATCACCACCGCATCGAGGGACGGGTCTGCGAGCATCGCTTCCGGAGTGTCGTGTATGTGCACATCCGTAAAACGCCGCATCAGCGCGTCACGTTGCGAACTCACGATGCTGTGCAGTGCGAGCCCGGGCGTGTGTTGCAGCAGAGGCGCATGGAAAACGCTTCCAGCCAGCCCGTAACCGATCAGACCTACCTGCGCTATCATGTTCATCCGATTACTCCTGAAGCGGGCAATCTCATCGTAAACGGTGTTGGTGCAGTGCGGAAACATGAACCGTTGCAGATGAAGCCGAATGATTCACGGCGACGTTATTTCAAACCGACGCAGTTTCCACGCGCCGTCTCCCATAGTGACACCACAAACACGGGAGACAACCGCATGACCAACAAGACCCGCAATCTGCTTGCCGCTTCCCTCGCCCTGGGCATGGTGTTCGCCAGCACGTCGGTCATGGCCAAAGACCCGCCGAAAACCGGCGACAAGGCCATGGACCACAGCGCCATGACCCATGCCGACTCCCATGATTCCAACGAGCCGGTGTCTGACAGCTGGATCACCACCAAGGTCAAAGCGGACCTGCTGACCAGCAGCAACGTGCCGGGCACCAAGGTGGAAGTGGAAACCGTCAACGGCGTGGTAACGCTGAAGGGCAATGTCGCCACCAAGGCCGAGCATGACAAGGCTGTGACCACCGCCAAGGGCATCAAGGGCGTGAAGAAGGTCGACGCGTCGGCGCTGAAGGTATCGGCTACCGCTGCCAACCGCTGAGTTACTGCGCCAGTCAGTGTGAAGAAGGGCACCCCAGGCGGGTGCCCTTTTCTTCTCTTAATTTGTCCTGAATGGAAGCCCATTCACGTTGGTGTGGAGTATATTCACCGCTGCGCCTTCCACAGGGGTGGGGGGCAGGGGATGCGGGCATTCTGACGAGGGGCTATGGCGCTGCGTTTCAGTGGTGATCTCAAGGCGGGGCCGGCCGTTGCCGGTCCAGCGGGTAGGCCTCATGCCGCGTAACGGCCCGGTGCTGGGGCATCTGCGCATCCTGCTGGTGGAGGATTCCCCCGGTGATGCGGAACTGCTGAGCGGCCAGATCCTGGGCGCCGGGCTGGATGCCAGCTTCGAGCGCGCCGAAAGCGCCGCCGCGCTGCGCCAGGCGCTGGCCCGGGAAACTCCGGACATCGTGCTGTCCGACCTGAGCCTGCCCGGATTTTCCGGACTGGACGCACTCCGGATCGTGCGTGACAGCCACCCGGACATGCCGTTCATCTTTGTCTCCGGCACGCTGGGTGAGGACGCTGCCGTGGCCGCCCTTCGCGAAGGGGCCAATGACTACATCATCAAACACCAGCCGGCGCGGCTGCCGTCCGCCGTGGCGCGGGCCGTGCG
>NZ_RHPP01000242.1 GCF_003935715.1 Stenotrophomonas sp. 278
CTCCGCGCCGGCGCAGGCCGGCGACGCGGCACCCGCCGCCGGACAGGTAGGCGTGTGGCTGGGTGATGCACCGCTGCCTGCCGCCTGGAAGGCCTGGGTGCAGGGCGGCGGCAGCGTACTGGTCACGGCGGCGGCGGCATCCCCCGATGCCGGTACACCCGTGCTTCGCGACACCACGGGAACGGTGGCCGTCACCCGCCACGCGCTCGGCAGCGGCCAGGTGCTGCGCTTCAGCGAGACGCTGTCGCCGGCGGTGCTGCCAATCCTGCGCGAACCGGATTTTCCGCGTCGGCTGCTGGAGCAGCTGCAACCGATACCCGCACCGCAGGTCGCTGCCGCGGCCACGCAACGCCCGCTCACCGGTGCAACGCTGCCTGTCCCGCAACCACACGACCTGAGTGCCTGGCTGCTGGCCTTGATCGTGCTGCTGTTCGCGCTGGAGCGTTGGTTGGCAACCTCGGCACGTCGCGGGAGGCCAGCATGATCGCCGTGCAGCGCGCGTGGCAGCGGGCGCGCCGCCGCCAGGCGTGGATCAGCGTTGCCCTGCTGCTACCGCTGGCATTGGCGGCGGCCGCCATGGCGGTGCGCCTGGCTGGCCTCAACCTGGGCACTGCCATCGCGCTGCCCTGTCTGTTGCTGGTGGTGGGCATTGCAACGCGGAAAGCGCGCCAGCTGGACCGCCATTGGCTGGTACGACAGCTCGACAACCACCCGGTCGTACAGGACAGCAGCGACCTGCTGTTCGCCTCGACCGACAGGCTCAATCCCCTGCAGCAGCGACAGCGCGCGCGTCTGCACGAGGCACTCGGTCGGGCCATGCCGGATCTGCGGCCCCGCTGGCCGTGGCGTACTCTGCTGCTGAGCTGGCTCGGCGGGCTGGTGGTGATCGCCCTGGCGCTGGGCTGGCCGAGGGGTGGCACGACAATGACCCCGCTGCGCGATCCGGCCACTGGCGACGTTGCAAGCGCGGTTGCCCCACGCCTGCAGTCCTCACGCCTGCAGATCCAGGCACCGGCCTACACGGGCCAGGCCGCACGCACGCAGGCTGCGCTGGATGCCAAGGTGCCGCAGGAGAGCGTTCTGGCGTGGTCGCTGCGCTTCAGCGGGACCCCCACCACGGCCACTCTGCAGCTGCATGACGGCAGCCGCATTGCAATGAAGCGTGACGGCGAACAGTGGACCGCGCAATGGAAGGCCACACGACCTACGCTGTATCGCATCGTCACCGAACCTGCCCTGGTGCAGCCGCGCCTGTATCGACTGGACGTGGCACCGGACCGCCCGCCCAGCGTACGCGTCATCACGCCCGACCGGTCACTGGTGCTGGCGGCTCCCAACCAGCGCCAGTGGGCACTGCAGTTCGAGGCGAGTGACGACTTTGGCGTCGCCGCCAGTGCTGAGCTGCAGATCACGCTGGCCCAGGGCAGCGGCGAGAACATCACCTTCCGCGAGCAGCGCATCCCCCTGACCGGCAGCGGCCCGGCCACCCTGCGCCGTTTTGCGCGCACATTGGATCTTGGCGCGCTCGGTGCACAGCCGGGCAACGACGTGATCGCGCAGCTGCACGTGCGCGACAACCACACGCCGAAGGCACAGACCGCACAGAGCACCAGCCTGATCCTGCGCCTGCCCAGTGAGGAACAGGTGCTGGGTGAGGCCATGGAGGGCATGGTCAAGAAGACCCTGCCGGCGTACTTCCGCAGCCAGCGCCAGATCATCATCGACACCGAAGCACTGATCAAACTGCGTCCCTCGCTGTCGGCCGAGGAGTTCGTCAAACGCTCCGATGCCATCGGCGTGGACCAGCGCATCCTGCGCCTGCGCTATGGCCAGTTCCTGGGCGAGGAAGCCGAAGGCGCGGCCAAGCCGCCGCCGACCAGCGACAGTCTGCCCACGAGCGATACCCCGACCGATGACCATGAAGATCACGACGATGCGCACGGCGATGAGCACGATCACAGCGCCGGGGGCCACGACGACCACGATCACGGTACGCCCAGGTCAGAGGGCCAGCCGGTATTCGGCAGCGCCACCGACGTGCTCAGCGAGTACGGCCACACGCACGACCACGCCGAAGCGGCAACACTGCTCGACCCGGAGACCCGCGCGACCCTGAAGGCCGCGCTCGATCAGATGTGGTCCTCCGAGGGTGAACTGCGCCAAGGCCGCCCGCAGCAGGCCCTTCCCTTTGCGTACAAGGCGCTGGAGTTCATCAAGCAGGTGCAGCAGGCCGAGCGCATCTATCTGGCCCGGGTCGGCCCGGAACTGCCGCCGATTGACGAAGGCCGCCGCATGACTGGCAAGCGCGACGACCTCGGCAGCCGCACGCTGTCGATTGCCCCGCTGGAGGTACCCGACCCGGCCATCGTCGCGGTCTGGCAGCAACTGGGTGAGACCGGCAACGCGCCGGACCTGGACGCGCTGAGCACCTGGCTCGGCCGCAACCAGTCGCGCCTCACCGACCCGCTCAGCCTCGCGGCCGCCATTGAGGAACTGCGTCTGACCCCCGATTGCGCTTCCTGCCGCGCCACCCTGCGCGCGCAGTTGTGGCGCGCCCTGCTGCGGCCGTCGCCGCAGGTGCAGCGTCGGGAAGCGCCCGATCCGATGGCGCAGCGCTACCTGGATGCGCTGGAGACAACCCGATGAGCACGTCCCTCTGGATCGCCATCGCACTGGCAGCGATTACCCTCGTGGCCAGCGCACGCCTCCTGCGAACACCCTGGAACCCCGTAGAGCCGGGCTCTGCCCGGCTGCCCTTCGCGCGCCGCCTGGCACGCCGACCCGCCCTGCTCCTCCTGCAGGCCCTGGCCACCGTCCTCCTCTACTTCACCCTGCAGCCGCCCACCCGCAACGCAGAAGCCGGCCACCTGGTCGTACTCACCTCAAACGCCAGCACGGCGGACACCATTCCCCCCAGCGCCACGGTCATCGCCCTCCCTGAAGCCGACGTCCCCGCCAGCACCGCCCGCGCGCCCGACCTCGCCACCGCCCTGCGCCAACACCCGGGCAGTCGCACACTGACCCTGGTCGGCGACGGTCTGGCCGCACG
>NZ_RHPP01000243.1 GCF_003935715.1 Stenotrophomonas sp. 278
AGCTGGCGTCAGATCGAACTGGCGGCTGGCTGCCGCCACCGAGGTTTTGCCCTGGATGATCTCAAGGACCAGCGCCGTCTTGCGCCGGGCGGTCCAGCGCTTGATCTCTTCTCCCATCATTTCGCTCATCGGCGTCTCCTTTGGGAAAAGCAAGACCTGAGCAGGTTTTCAGTGGGTCATTACATGCGTAGATATGGGCGATTCGGACAGGCCATTCAGATGGACTACTCAATCCAGCCTCAGACCCAGCAAAGCCAGCACGGCCTTTTCCAGAACCGGCGTCAGCGCAATCAAAGCGACGTTTGCATCAGGATACCGATCAAAGATCACACTCTTCTGACCTGCATGGACTATGGAGCATCTGAGCTTGTAGATGAAAGCCACGCCGCTTTCCCAGGCAACAGGAGGTCGGTTCGACGGGCCGATGTCTGCTCGCACAGCTTGAAGGAACAAGTTTGATGGAAGTGCATCAACCTCCGCGATGACAGACTCAAAATAAGACTGAAGCTGGTGGAGCTTCACGACCTCCTCAAACTGATTGACCTCTGCTTCTAATGCCTTCTTTGTTTTGTCTGTAGCTGCCTTTGGGTTGGAGAAGAATGCATCCATGAATGCATCCCTAAGAGCAAGCAAATACGCCGACTCAAAAACCCGGTACAGCGCCACAAATCTCCAGCGGGGTCTCGTCTCGCACAGGGCCTCCTGCAAAAGGCTGCCGCTCATCATTTCCGGCCTGTGTACAAGGCCGCCTGCATCCCACTCGACAGAATTGCATTCAGTCCATTGCGGATGCCGAATGGGATCGACCACAACGCGAAGTCCTGCGAGCGCCAGGAGTACAGGAGGAATATTAAGGTGAATGTGAGAATTGTCTGCAACACCTCGCCTAAGGATGAGGGCCTTCCTGCACAGCGCGACTGGCATCTCTCCAATTCCGAGAGGCCGCGCAATTTCCTGGGGAACGTTGTCTGCCGGGCCGGGGGAGGGAACGACGGTCAGGACATTCGGTAGGCTAGGCCAAGCGCAGGCCAACTCAACCAGTGCCGCAGTCGGAAAATCCTCTGACGATGAGCAGGAGCTGCCGAAATACACTAATGAATACGCATGGGAGCCGTTCTCCGTCGCAATGTAATAGCGCGCATCAGGCTCATCTTCCAGCTCGTATGGGACTGCATGCGCAACGACGCGAGCACCATCCTGAAAGATCGCCTCGACCAACGCCTCTTTAGCAGCATCCCCCACTAAAAACCAAGGAAGCTGATCTCCGTTCAGGCCGTCAATGTAACTCCGGAAATCATCTTCACTCAAATCAACCGAGCAACCCAACACGTCCGAAATGTGCACAGGAATACTCATGCTTACACTACCCGAGAAGCTGCAAACTCCCAGCATTCACGCATGGACCGAACCCCGCCGGAGAAGAAGAGTTCCTGGAAAGCCCCATTTACAAGCTCACGAGTCGCGGATCCGACATTAATCTTACTGACGTCAAAACTCTTGCGGAGTGCATCATAAAGGTCTACGTCAAGCACCTCTCTTGCATTGCCCGCCTGGCACTTATGCAATAAGTCATCGAGGGCTGGCCATACTCGGCTGGCGATCTTTTCATGCCGCTCGGCACCACCCACAGCGGCAGACAGGCCTTGCAAGACTGTTTCGTTGCCGAAGAATGCAAGATTATCTCGACCGAGCTCCATATCAACTGCGACGATCCAAGCGACCAATTTCCGGAAGCCATCATGCTGGTCCCCCTGTACCTGGTCGTCCAACGTACTCCCGAGCGTTTCAATAGCGCCCTCGGCCAGTAGCTCTTCCATAACAACATTACGAACATCAATATTCGGTTTGCCTTGCAGCCAAGCTTGAAAGGCCTGGCTCAACTTGGCAAGCTGAAACTGGCCAGGATTCGCGCGACGTCGACTATCACCAGTTGAGAAGATGTCGATGCCAGCAATTCCCTGCAGGGACTGCCCGAGTCGCGAACTGAGGACCTCGATTTGATGCTTCATGGACATCGGCCGCTGCCCAGCATTCAGCAGCAGCATTCTGTAAGCAATCGCGCCAAATGATGCATCAATCCAGAACTCGATCCTCAACATCCTGGCAAGGAATTCAGTCAATGCCTGCGGCTCACCAGCAAGCTCCTCTGCCGTCATCTTGATTGCGTTCGTGCGCTGCAACCCGTCGATAATATAGACAGATTCGCTTTCAATTACGCCTAGGTCATTCGATAGCGTTGCCAAATCCTTTATTTGACCGGACCCGGTAAAAAGATTGACTGATGCTCCTGCTAACGCCAGAACGATGGGCGGAAGCACGCACCCGTTCTTCAAGTCCTGGCGTAGAGTGGCATATGATTTACGACCACGTATAACGCCTCGCTGAATCTTCAAGTTCTCTTCAGATCCTCGAACGGCCTCCAGGAACCATCCGTAGTTGACGTGCGCAGTCACGCACCAAGCTTTAATTCGATCATCGTGATCAACACAAACTGCTTGAAACATAATGCCTCCGATGGCAAGGCGACACCGACGTGCCGACCACTAGTTAGAGAATAGCTGAACTGGAGTCCATGCAGTAGCCCACAAAGCAACGCACTTGTCTGACTTCGTGATGTTGGCCGTGCACCGGTATCAGGCCAACGGTTGATGGCCCCGCAGTGGCCTTGCCTGGGTACCGCGCAGGCAGCCGGCGCACATGGGAGAAGACCTGCGCGCCACCCCCATGACCACGGAGTCTCTGGTCGGAACTACCCTCTTGGCACCCCAAGCTACCTCGTTCCGTGGGCCCATAGTCGGGCCTGCCTTGGATTGCCCAGATCACTGTAGAAGATGACTAGCTCGCAGCCACGGTCCGGTAGCCGAACGATGGCTCAGCTTCAATCATTTGGGTTCTACCCCGATATCACGGACGGTTCTAAAAGAGCTGCAACCTTCTGATCCTGCTTGGCGACCCTTCTGCGCATCCTAGGGTTGTGGCGTCGCTCGATGTAGTCAAACACATCCGCTCGTGCCGC
>NZ_RHPP01000244.1 GCF_003935715.1 Stenotrophomonas sp. 278
GGCTGGTCAGCGCCGCCGGCATGAAGGCAGCGGCCGCGTTGTCGCCCGGCGGGCAGGCGCAGGTGATCGCGCATGGGGGGCACGCACCGTTCTTGGGGCATGCCGATATCGTGGCCGCCCAGCTGCGACAATTCGTTGTTGAGGGCTGTCGACTGTCCGTCGACTCTACCGGGTAGGACATCATGGATCTTGGAATTGCCGGCCGCTGGGCCCTGGTCTGCGCCGCCAGTAAAGGGCTGGGGCTGGGCTGCGCACGCGCCTTGGCGCGCGAAGGCGTCAACGTGGTCATTGCCGCACGCGGCGAAGACGCGCTGGCCCGCGCGGCCGCGGAACTGAAGGCGTTGCCGGGTGCGGGCGAAATCCGCACGGTCGTGGCCGACGTCACCACCGAAGCCGGCCGCGCCGCCGCGCTGGCGGCCTGTCCGCAGGTGGATATCCTGGTCAACAACGCCGGGGGACCGCCGGCCGGCGACTTCCGGCAGTTCAAGCGGGAAGACTGGATTGCCGCGCTGGACGCGAACATGCTCGCTCCGATCGAGCTGATCCGCGCGACGGTGGACGGCATGATCGAGCGCGGCTTCGGCCGCATCATCAACATCACCTCGTCGTCGGTGAAGGCTCCCATCGACATCCTCGGACTGTCCAACGGTGCACGCTCGGGGCTCACCGGGTTTGTTGCCGGGGTGGCGCGGCGCACGGTGGCGCACAACGTGACCATCAACAACCTGCTGCCGGGGCAGTTCGACACCGATCGTCTGCGTGGCAACTTTGCCTATGTGGCGCAGCAGCAGGGACTGGACGCCGGACAGATCGCCGAGCGCAAGCGTACCCAGATTCCGGCTGGCCGCTTCGGTGATGCCGACGAGTTCGGCGCAGCCTGTGCGTTCCTGTGCAGTGCGCAGGCCGGCTATATCACCGGACAGAACCTGCTGATCGACGGCGGCGCTTATCCGGGAACATTCTGATTGTCACCGCACGACCCACGGTCGTGCGCGACCGCTTCCCCGGACCCCTTTTCGTAGTGAGCTTTGTATGACTGCCAGTTTTGATCCCCGCCACGTCCGCCGCGCGTTCTCGCGTGCGGCTCACAGCTATGACGCCGCCGCCGCGCTGCAGCGTGAGGTGGAGAAGCGCCTGCTGGAGTCGCTGGACTACATGGAAAGCCGGCAGCCACAGGTCGTGCTCGACGTGGGCAGCGGTACCGGCCACGCCAGTGCGGCGATGAAAAAGCGCTGGCCGAAGGCGCAGGTGATCGCATTGGACCTGGCTCCGCCCATGCTGGCCGAAGCGAAGAAGCAGGCCGGCTGGTGGAAGCCGTTCTCGCGGGTGTGCGCGGATGCGCAGGCACTGCCGCTGGCCGACCAGAGCGTGGATGTGATCTTCAGCAATCTCTGCCTGCAGTGGGTGGAAGACCTGCCTGCGGTGTTCGCGGGGTTTCGACGGGTGCTGAAACCCGGGGGGCTGCTGGTGTGTTCGACCTTCGGCCCGGAAACCCTGATCGAGCTGCGCGATGCGTTCGCTGCTGCCGACAGCACGCCGCACGTGAGCCGCTTCGCGCCGATCGCGCAGTTTGGCGATGCCCTGATGATGTCCGGTTTCCGCGACCCGGTCCTGGACCGCGACCTGTTCACACTGACCTATGCGGACATGGATGCACTGATGCGCGAACTGCGCGCGATCGGGGCCACCAATGCGCGCCAGGACCGGCGACACACACTGACCGGTCGCGGTCGCTTTGCCGCGGCACGTGCTGCCTATGAGCCACTGCGGCGCGAAGACGGCAAGCTGCCCAGCAGCTGGGAAGTGATCTATGCGCACGCGTGGGCACCCGAGCACGGTGCGCCGATCCGCGAGCGCGGGCACGATGTTGCCAGCGTGCCGGTGTCGGCCATTCCGATCCGTCGCCGGACCGAGTGACGTCGATGATGTCCGGTAGAGCCGGGCTCTGCCCGGCTGCTCCCGATGACCCCTACGCGCCGGTGGTCACCAGGTCACGGTGGAAGAAATAGATTTCCTGCGCCAGGAACTTCCAGCTGGTGTGGAAACTGCGGAAGCGCGTGCTGGGCGTCGAGGACGCCAGCGCATCAATGCCCAGCTCATGCGCCAATCGCAGCGCGCGGGCCATGTGCAGCGGGTCGCTGACGATGATCACCCGGTGCAGCTGACGCTGCTCCATCAGCCTTCGCGCTTCGACCAGGTTCTGGCGGGTCGTGCGTGAGGCGGTTTCAATCAGGATGGCCTCATCCGGCACCCCCTGCCTGATCGCATAGCGACGGGCCACCTGCGATTCGGAGAAGCGCGCGGCGGTGCCGCCATAGCCGCCGGTGAAGATCAGCAGCGGCGCATAACCCTGCCGGTAAAGGTCCAGACCATGCCGGATACGCTCCTCGAACACCGGAGAAGGCTTGGCGTCGTATGCGGCGGCCCCGAGCACGATGATGGCGTCGGCCTTGGCCGCCTGGTCACGCTCGCCCACCCACACAATCCAGGCGGTCACACACAGCAACCACGCCAACACCGCCACCAGCAACCGCCACAGCCAGCCCCCCAGGCCGACGCGCGCACGGCGGCTCATGCACGCCCCCACGGCAGCGCATCCAGGTCCACGTTGCCGCCGGACAGCACCACGCCGACGCGCTGGCCGGCAAAGCGGGCCGGTTCGGCGAGGATCGCGGCCAGGGCGATGGCCGAGGAAGGTTCCACCACCTGCTTGAGCACCTGCCAGAGCAGGCGCATGGCCTGCACGGTAGCCGCATCGTCCACCGTGATCACCTCGGCTGCGCCTTGCAGCAGGGTGAAGTTCGGTGCCCCCAATGTGCCACGCAGGCCATCGCAGATCGTGTCCGGGGTGAAATCCAGCTGCAGCGAACCGGCGGCCAGCGAACGCGCCGTGTCGGCGGCTCCGGCCGGTTCGGCCAGCACCAGGCGTGCGT
>NZ_RHPP01000245.1 GCF_003935715.1 Stenotrophomonas sp. 278
ATCCGGAGCCCTTACTGAGAAGCCGGGCTGTCAAAAGACAGCCCACGTCGCCCGAACACAAAAATACGGACACTCTCGCCTTGAGTGCACAGGAGGTCAACTATCCAGCCCTAGTGTCAGACGAAACTTCCAAGCGTTGATCGCGCTTATTGCCAAAAGCGTCAAATGCAGGCCCAGACGTGAACGACCCGCTTTCGCGACGTTTTCTCGACGCGACTGAGAAGCAGCGTGATGCGCTCCTCGGAATATGGCTTCGTGCTAACCAATTCCGGTCCAATTGCGACGCCTTGCTGGCGTCAAACTTCTGCCGTCCTGTATCGTTGCAAAAGTGCGGTTTTCAGATCGCACGATCTGTTGTGCAGAGTGTGGACAGGGAGTTTGATATCTCCTTAGGAAAACTAGAAGTGCGACGTCTAGCGTCGGGAGGGTGGCGAAATAAAACACCCCCGGGGAATACGTCATACCGTCACCTAAGCGGATATCAACCTCCCGACTCCCTCGCCATTTCGGCGAGGGAGAATTCACTCTACGAGGTTGCACATGACAGATTCATCAAACAACGACAATTCCAACAAGAAGCCCAAGGGCGGACGGCTTTACTACACCAAGCCCGAAACGCTGCGCGTCGTTGCGATCCAAGACCCAACCGGCAAGCGGAATCTTGCCAGCAATCGCATCCCGAGTCTCTGGCTGAGGGGCATGTGGATGACTCGGGTCGGATGGGAGGTTGGCAGTCGTCTAGCGATCGAATGGAAGAAGGACTGCATCATCTTGCGGCACATGAATCCGTCTGACTGAGGGCTTAGCCGTCCCGGTTGGCGGTATAAGCGTTACGCGTGACGCCCGATCTGCCAACCGGTTCTAGTTGTTTGCATGCCACCACTTCGGCAGCTCATGCACTTGACCCGCCGGAAAAAAACAGAGCCCACAGAACCATTATCCTGGTCGATTTGGCGCGGATGCCGTACCACGCCGCATAACAGAAAGTTCAGCGCAGCGCTGTCTCGGCCTGCGCATGAAACAGGTTGTCTCTAGGGAATACGCCGGCGGCCGATCCGCAGCCGCCGGCATCGCAACACAGTTACTCAACGCTATCGGGGGCACTCAGGCAACGACAGCAGGTTATCGGGTGTGTCTCTGTCAGCTTCCGTGCGAAGGTACTTCGAGCCCATCAGCCGCGAGACGACGACGATGTTCCGCTTATGGCCGCCCACGTGCGTGTACAGCTTGAGTGTCCCTGATTCTATTCCCTTGATCGCGTCATCGACACTCATCGTCCACATTGTCAACAGAGATCCGCCGCCTCCAACTGACTCGATACGCGTATACGGATCATGCCGGTTCGACTTCCGGATGCAGCTCACCTCTCGTTCGTCCGTCAAAAGAGCCATGCACCTCTCCTCGGGTAAGCCAAGAATGCCCTGGCAGGCAGACATTACTCCTACGATTTCGAGCGGCCCATTTATCCAGAGCATGCCAAGAACAGCTCCGGCAAACGCTGCGAGCGAGAAGCTGCGATTAGCACGAATATCGCCAGGGACGTTGCACGCGTGAAGTACGGACGGGCATGGCTGGACTTCGGAGAACGTCACGCGTGCCGGGCGGTTGTAGGGCCGAACTGGACGGCGCAGTGGCGCACACCACTGAAGCATTTGAAGCATGCCGAACATGGTGCTGGTCAAGCTGCGAGCCCCCTGTCGAAGCCCTTGCAATTAGCAAAGGCTAATCAAGTGAGAAGTCAACCTGCACTTCGCCAACGTCCACATGCAGATCGCGTTCTATGAGATCTGCCGCCTCGATGCGGAACGCCTCGGACCTGGACGGAGACACCAGCTTAATCAAGCAATTCAGATTCACTTTTTTTGCAGCGTGCATCGAACCGCCGGGCACACGCATTGATGTACGGTCGATTCGGTCAAAAAGATGTACCGTTATCGATGCGTCGACTCCGATTACGCAATGCAGCGCACACTGAACCACGCACTCTCCCGCATTCCGACTCACTATTTCCAAGTCATCGTCGCGCAGATACTCGAGCGAAACATCCTGCAAACTTACGCCGGTCACAGTTAGGTCTATTGACCAATAACCATTACCATCTGCCTCCACGTTTAGCCTCGCAACGTCGCTCGCAATTAGCTCCCTTAGCTCCCAAGTGCTTGCGCGAAGTGAAGTAGCCAAGGCCTCTAGAAGCGCTGGATCAGCATCTTGAGTGGCCGAAAGAGCTTCTGCGACCTCGACGCCATGATGAAGACGGGAACTACTATCCGAGTACGTGACCCACCCCTTATCCTCGGTCAAGAGCAGGACATCGGTGGAGTTCACCTCTGACCACTTTTCCAGCGCATTCAATGCAAAGGCGTCAGGAAACTCGTGCTTCTTCTTTTCCTCGAATGGAGGGCGGCGCTCAAAGTACATGTCTTGGACCTGAGAAAGATCGACAAGTGTCGAAGAATCGAGAACCTCAGCCCCAATTGACTGCAGGTAGTCCTCCACCGCTGAGAAACTGAAGCCTGTGAGATCCATGTCTTCAAAAGACTCGAGAGCATCATTGCTCATCTCGTCTAGAAGTCCGAGGTCTCGCGAAGACTTCACTGCCTTTCTGAGTTGAAGTGCTGCCCCCTCGATGGCTTCTAAATGATGAGCTCGTATCTCGCGGAGAACCACATCCACTATCAGGATTTTGATATTGGTGGCAGCGAACTGGCCAAGAACTGAAAGAAGCCCGCGACCGAACTGGAACCGTTGCCTAATCACAAGAGTCGTATCTATCGCGACCGCAATAGGCTCCCCCCTACCGAGTCGACTCACCATATCTGCGGAGCAAATCTGAACCTGCCCCGCTGAAACGGACGCCAAGAAGCGATAATTTACTCGCACTTGGAGGTTCCCTATGTCACGTCCCCC
>NZ_RHPP01000246.1 GCF_003935715.1 Stenotrophomonas sp. 278
GGAAGTGAAACGCAGCTGCGCCGATGGTAGTGTGGCTCAAGCCATGCGAGAGTAGGTCATCGCCAGGGTTTACACCCAAAACCCCGCTGCTTGCGCAGCGGGGTTTTTCTTTGTGCGCGATGGACCCGTGCAATCGAACGCCTGACATCCAGCGAGTGCGTCACTGGCCCTGCAGAAACCCGGCGATCACCGCAGCCACCACGCCGGGATGCTCCATGTGCAGATGGTGCGTACCCGGGAACACCGCTGAACGCCCGTCGCGCAGCAGCCGCAACCGCTCGCTGCGCAGCGGCTCCGGGTAGTACGACTGCGCCGGACTGGCGTAAACAACCTGGGTCGGGCATTCGATCGCGGCCAGCAGGTTGTCGATCTGCGCTTCGCTCATCCGCAATGCAGTGGGCAGCATCAGGCGCGGGTCGCTGCACCAGCTGTAGCCGCCGTCCACCGGCATTACCCCGCGCTCGACCAGCAGGCGCGCGCACGGCTCGCTGAGCTGGTTGGCCATCATGCGGGCGCGAATCGGCGCGGCGAGATCGGCGAACACGCGCAGACGCTTGTCGCCCAACCGGCGCGCCGCCTGCACATGTTCGCGCAGACGACTGGCGGTTTCTTCCTCGGGTCCGCGCAGTCCGCCAAGCGCTTCGATCGCAATCAGACGCTCCACGCGCTCTGGGGCGGCTGCGGCGGTCAGATTGGCGATGCCTGCACCCATCGAGTGCCCCAGCAGGGTAAACCGATCCCAGCCCAGCGCGTCGGCGACGTCCAGCACGTGGCAGATCGCACCCGGGGTGTTGTACTGCGTACCCGGTGGAAGGTGCGCACTATGGCCATGCCCGGGCAGGTCAATGGCGACCAGATCCAACGCGGGCAGATGCGCGGCCAGCGGTACGAAGCTGGCCGCGTTGTCCAGCCAGCCATGCAGCGCCAGCACGCGTGGCGCATTGCGATGCTCCGAGCGCAGCCCGGCCACCGAGGTGGTGGCCAGGGCCATATCGAACGGCTGCAGCATCATGCCAGGGCAGCCACGCTCAGCCGCGACAGGGCCCGTGCGTGCTCCGGCGCATCATTGAGGCAGGGAATGTAACGCATCTGCGCGCCACGCTCGGCCAGCGTTTCAGTGAACCCCATGGCGACTTCTTCCAGCGTCTCGAGGCAGTCGGTGGCGAACCCGGGACAGACCACGTCGATCCGCTTCATGCCTGCTTCCGCCCATTCCCACAGCGTCGGCTCGGCGTAGGGCTGCAGCCACTTCTCGCGCCCGAAGCGCGATTGATAGGCCAGCTGCCATTCGCCATCGCCCAGGTCCAGTGCCGTGGCAATCGCGCGCGCACTGGCTTCGCAGCGCTGCGGATAGGGATCGCCGGCGTCGGCCAGGCGCTGCGGAATGCCGTGGAACGAGAACAGCAGTTTCTCGCCACGCCCGTGCTGGTTCCACCAGGCGCGGATGCTGCCGGCGACGGCATCCACCCACTGCGGGTCTACCGCGTAATCGCGCACCAGGGTGACGGTGACCCCCGGATGGCGCGGCTGCCACTGCCGAAGCTGGTCTTCGATGGACGCAGTGGTGGTGGTGGAATACTGCGGATACAGCGGCAGCACGACCACGCGGCGTACGCCTTCCGCAGCCAGCCGGTCGAGCTCGGTGGTCAGTGCCGGTGCGCCATAGCGCATGGCATGGCGCACGGTCAGATCGGGCATCAAGGCCTGCATCGCCTCGGCCAGCCGCCGTGTGTACACCATCAGAGGCGAGCCGTCGGGCAGCCACACCTGGGCGTACTTGGCGGCCGAACGTCCGCTGCGCAGGGGCAGGATCAGCCCGTACAGCAACGGCTTCCACAGGAGGGCGGGAATGGAGACCACGCGCGGGTCGCTGAGAAATTCCGCCAGATAGCGCCGCACCGCGGGCGCGGTGGGGGTCTGCGGCGTGCCGAGATTGACCGCCAGCACAGCGGTGTGGGGGGCGTCGAGCATGGGGGATATTCTCGCAGGTCCGGGATACTCATTGCGGATTCATTGAAACCTGACTAATTTCGGGTATTGCGTGCCCACTCGCGTGGGCACCTACCGGTTCTGTAATGCGTGTCCATCAGGATGGGCACCTACCGTTGTCTGATTGCTTTCGGAGACCACCATGCGCCGCATCAGCCTTGTCCTGTTGATCTCTGCCAGCCTGCTGTCTGCCCAGGCCGTGGCTGGTCCCCAGGAAGACCAGCGCGCCCGCAACGCGGTGCGTGTCCTGAATGAAATCCAGTCCATTCCCGAGCAGGGCATCCCGGACAAACTGCTGGATGAAGGCCGCGCCATCGTCGTCATTCCGGACACCATCAAGGCCGGTCTGGTTATCGGCGGACGTCGCGGGCATGGCCTGATGTCGGTCAAGAATCCCGATGGCAGCTGGTCCAACCCGGTGTTCATGAAGCTCACCGGCGGCAGCATCGGCTTCCAGGCCGGCGTGCAGTCGTCCGACGTGGTGCTGGTGTTCCGCAACGATCGCAGCCTGGACAATCTGGTCAACGGCAAGTTCACCCTGGGTGCCGATGCGGGCGTGGCTGCCGGTCCGGTGGGCCGGAATGCCGCCGCCGCCACCGATGGTCAGCTGAAGGCCGAAATCTGGTCGTGGTCGCGTGCCCGCGGCCTGTTTGCCGGCGTGGCGCTGGACGGCGCGGTGCTGCAGATCGACGATGAAGCCAACCTGGATGCCTACGGCAGCAGCACGACTCCGCGCATGATCTTCGAAGGTCGCGTCGGCGAATCGCCGTCGATGGACGTGGTCGCGTTCCGTGATCGCCTCGAAGAAGCCACCTATTCAGCACGGGCCAACCGTGGCACCGCCGGTGCCGCACCAGCTCCGCGCGCGGCACCGGGC
>NZ_RHPP01000247.1 GCF_003935715.1 Stenotrophomonas sp. 278
GGCAAAGGCCAGCGCAAGCGGCAGCACGGCGTGGCGGGCAGGGCGGCGGTAAGGCAGGGTCATGCACGGTTCTCCCGGTGGGACAGGCAGCAGGGCAAAGCCCGCATCGGCGACCTGAGACAGGCGACACCGCGCCGGCGGCCTTGAGGCCGTCGGTGGGGCGGTGCCGGTCCGGTGGGGGTCGGGCCGTGCGATCGGGTTGTGATCGGAACGGACCGATCCTGCAACACCCTGCGCCGCGCCGCAAGTGAAATTAGTTCGATCTAAACCCGGCAAAAACGCAAATCGGGCGGCTGCACGGCAAACCCGGGCAGCGCCGGGCCACGCCGTGACAACGGCCCCGGGTGCTAGAATCGCGGTCCTCGCACCTCCACTTCCGTATTCCGCCATGAGCCATACCGCCACCGCGCCCGCCAATGCCGAGAAGCGCTACACCGTGCACCGCAGCGACCTGCCGCTGAGCTGCCCGACGCCGGAGATGGCGCTGTGGAACTCGCATCCGCGCGTGTACCTGCCGATCGAAGACGAGCCCAACTGCGAAGCGCAGTGCCCGTACTGCGGTTCGGTGTTCGTGCTGGCTGACTGAGCAGGTTCGCCCGATCGTGCGCCGGTTGACCGTGGTGCAGCTGCTGCCGGCGCTGCACTCCGGCGGGGTCGAACGCTCCACCCTTGAGATTGCCGCCGCCCTGGTCGCGGCCGGACACCGCGCGATCGTGGTGTCGGCCGGTGGCCGTCTGGTCGAACCGCTGCTGGCCAGCGGGGCCGAACACCTCAGCCTGGACATCGGGCGCAAGTCGCTGTGGACGCTGCGCCATGTGCGCGCGCTGCGCGACCTGTTCGCGCAGACCGGAGCCGACATCGTGCATGCGCGATCGCGCCTGCCGGCGTGGCTGGGACTGTACGCCGTGCGCAACCTGCCGGCCGAACGCCGTCCGCATTGGGTGACCACCGTGCACGGCCTCAACTCGCCGGGCCGCTACAGCGCGGTGATGACCAGCGGCGAACGGGTCATCTGTGTCTCCAACACCGTGCGCGAGTTCGTGCGCGAGCACTACCCCTCGGTCGCACCCGAACGCCTGCAGGTCATCCCGCGGGGTGTGGACGTCGCCCAGTTTCCGCGCGTGGGCCGGCAGGACCGGCGTGCGCGCCTGGCGGTCGCCGCGCAGCATCCTGCGCTGGCCGGCGATGCTCCCCTGCTGCTGCTGCCGGGCCGTGGTACGCGGCTGAAAGGACACCACCATGCCCTGGCTCTGCTTGCCGGACTGCACGGCGCTGGCGTTCCTGCGCGGCTGTGGATGCCGGGCACGCGCGAGCCCGGCCGTGAACGTTATGTGGCCGAGATCGAAGCACAGGCGCAGCAGCTGGGCGTCGCAGGGGAGGTGCTGATGACACCCCCCACCTCACGCATCGCCGAGGCCTATGCGGCCAGCGACCTGGTGCTGCAGCTGTCAGACAAGCCCGAGGCGTTTGGCCGCACCGTCGTGGAAGCGGTATCGGTAGGCCGACCTGTACTGGGCTGGAACCACGGGGGCGTGGGCGAGCTGCTGACACAGCTGCAACCGTCTGGCGCGGTACCCTTGGGGGACGCCCCGGCGCTGCTGGCGCGCGCGCAGCAGTTGCTGGCGCAGGCGCCCGCGCTGCCTACGCGAATTCCGTTCACTCTGCAGGCGATGCAACGTGACACGCTCCAGCTTTACACCCGACTTGCCGGTTGAATCCAACGCCCCTGCGGGAACGCCGGGCGCGCGTGCCGGGCGCTGGGCTCCTTGGTGGGTCATCGCCTTTGTCGCACTGTGGCCACTGCCCGGTCTTGCCGAGGGCGTGCTGGTGCTCGGTGCGCTGTACGCGGCTGTGCGCATGGTGCAGCTGCGTCTGCAGGGCAAACAGCGGATGCTGAGCAGCCCGGCCTGGGCCCTGACCAGCATCCTGTTCCTGGGCTACTGGTTGCCGCAGGCGTTTTCCGCATTCGATGCCATCGATCCCTCTGAAGCCTGGCGCAAAGCGGCGGCCGGGCTGCGCTACCTGCCGTTCATGTGGCTGGTCGCCATCGCGATGGCCACGCCGCAGCGCCGCGCGCTTACGCTGGGGGGCATCGCCGTCATTACCGGGGTGTGGACGCTCGACGCGCTGGCCCAGGCGGCATTCGGGACCAGCCCGTTGTTCTGGTCGCTCGATCAGTTGAAGTGGGCGGTGAGCGGCCACGGCTTCTGCACGCCGCAGGAGGTGGCCGCGGCCGACCGGCTGAGCGGCGTGCTGGGCCCGTGCAATCTGAAGTTCGGCCAGGTCCTGGCCAGCCTGTCGCCCTTCCTGTTGTTCGCCGTTGCCCGTCGCGCCGGCGCGTGGGGCTGGGTGGTGACCGCCGCTCTGGTGGGCGTGGTGCTGGTGCTGGCCGGTTCGCGAGCGTCGTGGATCACCTATGCGCTGGTGTTGGCGTTCTCCGGCTGGCGGCTGCTGGGCACGCGCGGCCTGCTGGTCTGCGTGGTGCTGGGGCTGGTGGCGGTGGTGGGCTTGTCGCTGGCGTCCACCCAGGTGCGCGAGCGCATCACCCGCACTGCCATGGCCTGGGACGGAGAAGGTGACGGGGTCAACCAGGCCTTGTCGGGTCGCGGGCAGATCTGGGCCGCCGCCGGGTGCATGATTGAAGAACACCCCATCAACGGCGTGGGCGCGCGCGGCTTCCGCGACGCATACCCTGCGTGCCAGCCCGAGGCCGCGCAGCCGGCCGTGTGGGGCGAAGGACCGGCCTTGCACGCGCATCAGATCGTGCTGGAAATCCTTGCCGAAACCGGCGTGCTGGGCCTGCTGCTGTGGCTGGCGGCTGCGGCGCAGGCCTGGCGTGCCTGGCGCTTCGCACCGC
>NZ_RHPP01000248.1 GCF_003935715.1 Stenotrophomonas sp. 278
GCTCGTCAAAAACATCCATGTTTTTGACGGTCCCGCAAACCCACCCCGGCACGCCCCAGACAGTTGGCCGGTGGCCAAGGGAAATCAGAAGCATGTGGTCCCGGTAGCGTCGGTCGACAGACGACGACCGTGAAATCCCCAACATCCGGTAACGCATGACCCCGGATCGACATCGCCGTTGGCGTGGCCTTTGCCATGGCCACCGCCACGCTGTCCGGGGTGGCCCGGGGTGGGGTTGCGGGGGACTCGGCGCCATGGATGGCGTTCGCGTAGCCCCCATGGAAGGGTTCACGGCGACCCCGCAAACCCACCCCGGGCCACCCAAACACGGGACCCGATGACCACCGGCTGTTCGCTGAAATCCAACAGCAGCCGGGCAAGCCCGGCTCTACGGGGATACTGCAATTGCAGCCGGGCAGCACCCTGCGATACGTAGCCGGTGCGATCGCAGCCGTTCGCGACCGTGCACGCCATGCGACACCCCACCGACAGACATCACAAAAAAAACGTGATGCAGACCACTAAAGTCCGCGCGTGAAGCCGCCGCTAACCGGAGAGATGGTGAAGGAACACTGTCATGTTCCGCGTCCCACCTGCGTCCATGCCCCCTCGCCCAGCGCCCCACAGCTGCGCGCCCCGCCTTGTCCGGAGTTCACAGTATGAAGTGGTTCTACGATCTGCCCATCGGTCGCAAGCTCGCCGTTGGATTTGCGCTTACTACCTTGATGACCATCGCGCTGGGCGTGTTCGCCCTGGTCCGACTCAACGGGGCCAATGCCCAGTTGGCCGCCATGGCCAGCAACGACATTCCTTCCGTGGAGCACCTCGGCGAAGTGCGGTCCCTGCTGGGTGAATTCCGTACCTACGAACTGGCACAGCTGAGCATGCTTGACCAGCCCGACAAGGTGGCCGATTACAACAAGCGCATGGACACCACCGCCAAAGCCGCGCGCGACGAACTGGCCGGCTACGCCGCCCTGCCCGCTGGCGAAGAAGAAAAGAAGCTGTATGCCCACGTCGCCGCCGACCTCGACGCTTACTTCACCGCCAACACCGACATGCGCGCCGCCATTGCCGCCGGTGACGGCGTGCTCGCCCAGCAGATCTCCGACGAACGCTCGCGTCCCGCCCGACGCAAGATGTTCGACGACCTCAAGACCCTGGGCGCGTTCAGCAGCAAGCTCATGCAGTCGCGCATCGACGAAGCCAACGCCACCCATCACAGCAGCGTCGTCGCCATCATCACCACCGTCGTGCTGCTGACCCTGCTTGCCATCGGTGCCGGCGCGGTCATTGCCCGCGCCATCACCCGTCCGCTCGGCCAGGCCGTGCACGCCATCAAGTCGGTCGCCCGCGGCGACCTCAGCGTCAGCACCCGCGCCACCAGCAACGACGAAGTCGGCCAGATGCTTGCCGCCACCGGCGACATGACCGCCATGCTTCGCCGCTATTCGGACGAAACCCGGAAGATGGCCGAAATGCACGCCGGCCCGGATATCTCGCACCACATGCCGATCGACTTCCCCGGCGTATACGGCGAACTGGCAGTCGGCACCAACACCGTCATCTTCGAACACCTTGACGCGATCAAGGACGCCATCGCCGTGCTCAACGAGTACGCCGCCGGCGACCTGTCGCGCGATGCGCGCCGCCTGCCCGGCACCCGCGCGATCCTGCATGAATCCATGGACGCCGCCAAGGCCAGCCTGTTGGCCATCAACACCCAGATCCAGTCGCTGGCGCGCGCCGCGGCCGCCGGTGACTTCAGCCAGCGTGGCGATGCGCTGCGCTTCGAACACGACTTCCGGGTGATGATTGAAAACCTCAACACCATGATGGAAGTGGCCGACGGCAACCTCAACCAGCTCTCGCACCTGCTGCAGTCCATCGCCGGTGGCGACCTCACCGCGCGCATGCACGGCGAGTTCCACGGCGTGTTCGCCGCCATGCGCGACGATGCCAATACCACCGTTGCCCAGCTCACCCGGATCGTCAGCCGCATCCAGCAGGCCACCGGCAGCATCAGCACCGCCGCCGGCGAAATCGCTTCGGGCAACAACGACCTGTCGCGCCGTACCGAGCAGCAGGCCGCCAACCTGGAAGAAACCGCCGCTTCGATGGAGGAACTCACCTCCACCGTGCGCCAGAACGCCGAGCATGCCCGCCAGGCCAACCAGCTCGCCATCGGCGCGCACAGCGTCGCGACCCAGGGTGGCGAAGTGGTCGGCCAGGTGGTGACCACCATGAGCGCGATTGAAACCTCCTCGAAGAAGATCGCCGAGATCATCTCGGTCATCGACGGCATCGCCTTCCAGACCAACATCCTCGCGCTGAACGCCGCAGTCGAAGCCGCCCGTGCCGGCGAACAGGGCCGCGGCTTCGCCGTGGTCGCCTCGGAAGTGCGCACCCTGGCCCAGCGGTCGGCCAGCGCCGCCAAGGAAATCAAGAGCCTGATCGACGAGTCGGTCGACAAGGTGGCCGAAGGCTCCGCTTTGGTCAGCCAGGCCGGCAGCACCATGGGTGAGATCGTCGCTTCGGTGCAGCGAGTCACGGACATCATGGCCGAGATCTCCGCGGCCTCGCAGGAACAGTCCGCCGGCATCGAGCAGGTCAACCAGACCGTCGTGCAGATGGACGAAACCACCCAGCAGAATGCCGCGCTGGTGGAAGAGGCCACCGCCGCTGCCCGCGCGATGGAAGAACAGGCCGGCCACCTGACCGACGCGGTGGCACTGTTCAAGCTGGAAGGCCAGGCCAGCCGCGGCCCGGCGCCGGTGGCAGC
>NZ_RHPP01000249.1 GCF_003935715.1 Stenotrophomonas sp. 278
GCAGGCGATGGCGGTAACGGCGAAGGCCGCGCTTTGCCCCTACCGCGTCGAGCAGCAGGCGGCAGTGCACGCCACGGGCGGCGGCGCGCTGTAGGGCGTCGGCGACGGCTTCGCCAACGGCGTCGTCGAACATCAGGTAGTACAGCAGGTGGACGCGTTCGCGGGCCTGGTCGATGTCGGCCAGCAGCGTCTGCAGGGAGTGGTCGTAGTCGGCATGCAGCTCAACGGCGTTGCCGTGCACGGGCATGAAGTCGCCCTGGCGTTCGACCAGCGGAACCACTTCAGCAATGGCGGTGTCTCTGGGCGGGTTCCAGCGCAGCAGGCGCTGCAGACCCTGCTCCTCACGGATGACCTGGGAAGCCTCGGCCTGGCGCTGAACGCGCTGGCGCGACAGCCAGGGGTGGCCGAACAACAGGTAGGCGGGCAGGCCAAGCAGCGGCACGAAGCCGACCAGCAGCAACCAGCTGCGGGCGGCCCCGGGCGTGGTGCGGGTAGGAATCCAGAACAGCGCGGCCAGCCGGATCAGCCAGTCGAGCATCAGCAGCCATGAGCCCAGCACCCATTCGAACAGCATTGTGTCGCCCGCCTGGAGGTGAGGCCAGTGTGCCATGGGCGGTGTGATGGACAACCGCCCAACAAAAAACCCGCCTTGCGGCGGGTTTTTCGCGGGGATCGCGTAATCCAGGTGGATTACTTGATCTTGCCTTCCTTGTACGGGACGTGCTTGCGCACGACCGGATCGTACTTGGAGAACTCCATCTTCCCCGGGGTGTTCTTCTTGTTCTTGTCGGTGGTGTAGAAGTGACCGGTACCGGCGGTCGAAATCATACGGACCTTATCGCGCTTGCCTGCCATGATCGTTTACTCCTCAGACCTTTTCGCCGCGCGAACGCAGCTCAGCCAGAACGGAATCAATGCCGTTCTTGTCGATGGTGCGCAGTGCATGCGCGGAAACACGAAGCTTCACCCAGCGGTTTTCGCTGGCAACCCAGAAGCGACGCTCGTGCAGGTTCGGCAGGAAACGACGACGGGTCTTGTTGTTGGCGTGCGAGACGTTGTTACCCGTCTGCACTCCCTTGCCGGACACCTGGCATTTACGGGACATTGCGCACCTCGATAGTAGTCATTGTCAGCCCATAGCCCGGGCGACGGCGGCCTCGGCGGTGACCCGCCACACGTCAAGAGAATCAAAGGGTTACGCTGTCGAAGGCGAGCCGGAGGACGTGTTCCCGGCCGCCAGCCAGGTCAAAACCGGGCACAGCGAGCCGCGCATTATGCACGGCCAGGCCAGTCGGCGCAAGGGGTTATCCACAGGGGAAGGCTGAACGTGGCGCTTCTGCCTCTGTACCCCGCTACTGCGGTTACGGCAGGATTCCGAGGTGCGCTGCTGATCGGGACCCGGTGACGGGATAGTAGCGCTGCGAAGGACGGGCCAGCTCCGTTCTTTCCTCAGCCATCGGCGGGATAGGCAGAAGCCGACGCGTTCCACTCACCGAGACTACCGGGGGTTCACGCCCCCGGTTCACAAGCAGACGCGGAAAGCAGTCAGGCCTGGCAAAGATGGACACCCGCTCGTTCTGGACCGGTACAGTCGTTGCATTGACCCAGCCCGGCCTGGGTGTTGTAATTCAGCCACGACCCCGCCCTTGCCGTCGTCATTAGGTTGGCTAAACGGCTCGGGACGAAAAAACCGCCGCGAGGCGGTTTTTTCATGCTCGAAGGAGTGAGCTCATGGGTGATTCGTGCGCCGTCTACGTAGACGGTTACAACTTCTACTATGGTCGCCTTCGCGGCACTCCATACAAGTGGATCGACCTGGTCGCGCTGTTCGACCGCCTGCTGCAGAAGCAGGATCCTGCGTGCCGCATTGAAGTGGTGAACTACTTCAGCGCATTCTGCCTTGCAAAGTTCGCGACCAACGGCCCCGCCTCCCCCCTGGCGCAGGACAGATTTCTGCGAGCTCACACGGCCCTGCATGGAACCAGGTTCTCCAGAACAATGGGGACCCACACACATGACCGTACCGGCACGAGCATGCCACGCTACGTTGCGGGCAAGCCTTATGATCGGCGTGACCGCGTCAAGGTGTGGAAGCTTGAGGAAAAGCAGACGGACGTCAACATCGCATTGGCGATGTACCGGGATGCCTGCTCCGGCGCATATACACAGCAGATCATCTGCTCTAACGACAGTGACGTTGTCCCAGTCCTTCGGGCCATCAAACAAGACTTCCCCCACATAAGGCTGGGCGTTGTCACGCCGCGCCGCCCACCCGAACCCGACATCACGACACACCGCAACGTAATGTCCTCGCTTTCGGCCGTCGCGGACTGGACGCGCGGTCATATCGACGATGAGGAGCTGGCCGCCAGTCAGCTTCCCATTCGAGTACAGACAGGCAAGAGACCCATCGACAAGCCAGATCATTGGTAACGGGCTCGTAATTACCGATCGCGTAAAGGTCTGCACATTCCGTGCAATGCCATCCTTGGACACTAGGGCTTTCCCCACAACGGAACTGCCAATGCGATTGCTGGTCGTGACCTACGGGACCGAAGGCGACACCCGGCCGCTGGTGATGCTGTGCCATGGGCTGATGCAGGCGGGGCACGCGGTGATGCTGCTGGCCGAGGGCGGCACGCTGGAATCAGCGCGGGTGCTGGGGGTGCCGCATGCGGCGCTGGAGGGCGACATCCATGACGAGGTGGTGGCGCTGGTGTCGCGCGGGAATGACCTGGGCGCCGCGGCGCGTGGGCTGGCGCGGAT
>NZ_RHPP01000024.1 GCF_003935715.1 Stenotrophomonas sp. 278
AGCGTGGCACGGCCCGCTGGCGTCAGCAGGGCGTGCGGCGAATCGGCCGGCACCCGGCCGCGGGCTTCACTGACCATCTGTTCGAGCAGCATCCACTGCGCGGCGCGCGAGCTGCCGGTCAGTTCCGCACCGGACGCGCCCAGGCGGATGTAAAGCGCAAGCGGGCCGATCGGATCAGCGCTGCCGTCCAGGCGCATCACACCGCCCTGGCCGGCGATGAACGAGCCGCCGGTGTTGGCTCCCAGCGCGGTGAAGCCGATGCCGTCCAGACGTGCCACCGGAATCAGCACCGAGGCCGGGTTGTAGGCCAGGGTGACGTCGAATTCCGGGCGCAGCGGCTGGTCTTCCAGCTTCAGCGTGCTGTGCACGGTCGAGGATTCCCCCGACACCTCGTCGATGCCGATGTCGGTGATGCCGCCAAACAGAGCAGGGGTCAGCGGTTTGCCCGCGGCCTCCACCACGCTGGCACCGGCCGGCGCGGTCAGGCTCGCACCGACGGCGCGGATCACGCCGCCCTGCACCAGCACGTCGGTGTGTTCCAGGCTGCCGCGCGAGGTGGCGGTATGTACGGTGGCATTGCGGATCAGCACGTCCTGGGCGAAGGCCGGCGCGCTGGCCAGCAGGGCGGCCAGGGCTGCAGTCAGGGCAAGGCGGCTCATGGGCGTGCCTCCTGGCCGAGCATGAAGTCCGACAGCGGCTGCCGGCGCGCATCCACGCGGTCGAACACCTGATGGCCGTCGATATAGACCTTCTCGGCCTGCGCGTAGGAACTGAAGGGGCTGCCGTTCCAGACCACCACGTCGCCCATCTTGCCGACCTCCAGGCTGCCGGTCTGCTGCTCCACCCCCAGCGAGCGGGCGGCGTTGTAGGTCAGCCACATGATCGCGCGCTCCGGCGCGATCTGCATGCCGGCGCGGCGCGCGTTGGCCATCACTTTGGCGGCTTCCTGGTTGAGGCGCTGGATGCCCTCCGGCGAATCGGAGTGCACGATGGCGCAGCTGTTGGCGGGGCGGTCTACCAGCGCGATGTTCTCCTGGATGCCGTCGAAGGCTTCCATCTTGAAGCCCCACCAGTCGGCCCACAGCGCGCCGCACACGCCTTCGGCCGCGAGGCGGTCGGCGAGCTTGTAGGCTTCCACGCCATGGTGGAAGGCCGCGATCTTGAAGCCGAATTCCTTGGACAGGTCCAGCATCGTCGCCATCTCATCGGCGCGGTAGCAGTGGATGTGCACGCGGATGTCGCCGTTGATCGCGCCGGCCAGGGTGTCCAGCTTCAGGTCGCGCTTGCCGCCGGCGTCGCCGGCGCTGTCGCCCTTTTCATCGCCGCTGAACCAGCGCTTCTTCTTGACCTTCTTCGGGCTGTTCTTGGCCAGGTACTCGCTGGCATCGATGAAGGCCGCGCGGTAGCCGGCCACGTTGCCCATGCGGGTGCCCGGGGCCACGCCCTTGCCGCCGCCATACACCCGCTTGGGGTTCTCGCCACAGGCCATCTTCAGGCCCCACGGCGCGCCGGGGAACTTCATCGCCTGGTAGGTGGTGGCGGGCACGTTCTTCAGGGTGACGCCGCGGCCGCCGACGAGGTTCGCCGAGCCCGGCAGTACCTGCATCGAGGTGACGCCGCCCGCCAGTGCGGCGGCAAAGCCCGGATCCTGCGGCCACACCGAATGTTCAGCCCAGACGTTGGCGGTGACCGGCGCGGTCATCTCGTTGCCGTCGCTGTGCGCGCCGACGCCGGGGCTGGGGTACACGCCCAGATGCGAATGCACGTCGATGATGCCGGGCGTGATCCACTTGCCACGGGCCTCCACCTGCACCGCGTCGGCCGGAGCCGGCAGCGCGCTGCCCACGGCCGCAATGCGGCCGTCGCGCAGCAGCACGTCGGTCTGTTCCAGCCGGGCACCGGTGCCGGTCAACACCGTGGCGTTGCGCAGCAGCACCGGAGCCGAGGCGATCGGCGCGTAGGTGCTGGGGTAGGGATCCTCGGTGAACCGCGAAGCGGAATTTGCCGCGGGCGCGGCCAGTGTCAACAGTGCCAGGCCCAGCCCGGCGCTCAAGTGCGTTCGCATGTAGTCCCCGACGTGCATCAGTGCAATGACCGACGCTAGCTGCTTGGCAGGGGCATTGCCAAGTGCCATGTGGCGCGCGTGTGGGGGAATTCCCTATGTTGGTTTTCGGCAACTGCCGTTACTGTGATGCGGTCCGCAATTGCGGACATTGCCTGGCAATGTCTGCCGGGTGCTGCGCCACGCGCAGTCGCATGCCTCGGATTGGCATGCATTCCGCGCCGAGGTCACCGACATCTGTTCGGTACCCGGTCCGTTCTACCTTCAAGGAAGTTGTTTTTGATGAGCCCCTCTCCGAAGTTCCGCAGCACCCTCCGTCGTCCCTCTCCCAGCCTGCTTGCCTCGGCCATCACCGGCACCCTGTTCGCTGCGCTTGCGATGCCCGCGCTGGCGGCCTCCCAGGCCGATACCCTGGCGGGCTACCAGCAGCAGCGCATGCTGCAGCGCGCCGCCTTCGTCGAGCGCGGTGCCGCCGCCTCGCCGGCAGTCCGCTACCAGCCCAGCGTCGCGCCGCCGGTCGACAATGGTCCCGTCAACGGCACGCCCGGCGACGCCAGCAGCTGGCGCAGCGCTGAGTTCAGCGCCGATTGGGGCCTTGGCAGGATCAATGCCGATGCCGCCTATGCGCGCGGTCTGAGCGGCCAGGGCATCCGCCTGGGCGTGTTCGACAGCGGCACCGGCCTGGACCACAGCGAGTTCGCAGGCAAGGACCACCGCAGCATCCACCTGGCCGATCGCCTGGCCGATGGCAGCGCCTGTACCAACGTGTCGATCCTGTCCGGGGCCGATGCCTGCTTCAGCAGCGATGGCGATGATGTGGCCGTGGATGCGCTGCTGCTCAATCTGGATCAGGTCGACACCGATTTTGTTAACAGCCGGGGGTACTACGAGGGCCTGACGTACAACACCCACGGTACCCATGTCGCCGGCACGATCGCGGCCAACCGCGACGGCACCGGCACCCATGGCGTGGCCTACGGGGCCAACCTGTCGGTCGCGCGGCTGTTCTTCAACAGCGCGAGCATCATCGAGCGTGATCCGATCGATGGGCTGGGCCAGTACGCGCTGGGCGGCGTAGGCCCGTCCGACGCGGTGTTCGCCGATCTGTACGACCAGTTGAACGCGCAGCAGGTGCGCGCGGTCAACCACAGCTGGGGCTTCTCCAACGAGCCGACCACGACCGAGCAGCAGGACCTGTACTTCACCGATGCTGGTCTGGCCGACTACTTCTCCATCATTGCGGACGGCTCGCGTGCCGCCGGTCTGATCCAGGTGTGGGCGGCAGGTAACACCTTCCCGGCCAACACTTCGCCGGAATCGGCACCGATTGCCGGTGTGCACGCCTCGCTGCCGCGTGCCTACGAGGACATCGAGCCCTACTGGCTGAGCGTGGTCAACGTCGACCAGAACGATGTGCTGGCAGACAGTTCCATGCGTTGCGGTCCGACCGCCAACTGGTGCATCGCCGCACCGGGTACGGACATCCGCTCCACCGTGTACGGCGCGGACTCCGCCCTCAATGGCACCCTGGACGTCGTCAACGACGACATCGTGTTCGATGTCACCAGCCGCATGCCGACCTACGCCTACGACAACATGACCGGCACGTCGATGGCGACCCCGCACGTCACCGGCGCGTTGGGGCTGCTGTTCGAGCGCTTCCCCTATCTGACCAGCGCGCAGGTGCGTGACGTGCTGCTGACCACCGCCACCGACCTCGGTGCCGAAGGCGTGGACGATGTGTACGGCTGGGGTCTGCTGAACCTGGCGACGGCCATCGAAGGCTACGGCCAGCTGCGCGTGGACACCGACGTGGTGATGAACCAGAAGGCCGGTGGCCTGAAGGTGTGGGAGGGCGATGCCTGGGACGACTGGACCAACAACATCGGTGGCCCCGGCCATCTGACCAAGTCCGGTATCGGCTGGCTGCGCCTGAGCGGCGACAACAGCTTCAACGGGGCCACCGTGCGCGAAGGCGTGCTCGAGCTGGACGGCGTCAACAGCCTGACCGGTTCGCTGGATGTCGCCGGCGGGCAGTTCCTGCTCAATGGCACCCTGCGCAACATGGCGTTCAACAGCAGCGCCGGCAACAGCGTGGTCAGCGCCAGTGGCGTGCTCGACAACACCGACCTGGCGATCAGCGGCGGCGTGGTGTCGTTCAACGGCGTGCAGACCGGTGGCAGCACCGTGGTGGGCGTCAAGGGCACATTGAAGGGCATTGGCCGGTTAGGCGACACCCGCGTGGAAGGCACGATTGCCCCCGGCAACTCCATCGGCACCCTGACCATTGATGGCGACTATGTGCAGACCGCCACCGGCGTTTACCAGGCCGAACTCGCTCCGGGCAGCCGCAGCGACCAGCTGTACGTGACCGGCAGCGCCAGTCTGGACGGCACCCTGGTCGCGCTGCCGGAAGACGGTGTGTACTACCTGGGCGAGCAGTTCAACTTCCTGGTGGCCGAGGGCGGCGTGAATGGTCAGTTCGCCACCACCGACTTCTCCGCCTTCTCCCCGTTCCTGCAGTTCAGCCTGACCTACGATGCGCAGCGCATGCGTATCGACGTCACCCGCGGCAGCGCGCTGGCTTCGGCGGCCTCCACCGCCAACCAGCTGGCCGTGGCCACGCAGATCGACGGCCTGGCGATCAGCCAGGGCCTGCCGCAGCCGCTCACCCAGCTGTTCCCCGAGCAGGTCGGTCCTGCGCTGGACGCCCTGAGCGGCGAACTGCACGCCGCCACGCCGATGCTGCTGGTCGAAAGCAGCCGTTACGTGCGTGATGCCGCGCTGGGTCGTTCGCTGGGACAGCGTGCACCGGGCGAAGCCGAGGGCGGCGCAACCGGTGCCTGGGTGCAGGCGATCGGCGGCAGCACCCGCCTGGATGGTGATGCCAACGCGGCACGCAGCGAAGGCAACAGCAGTGGCCTGCTGGTCGGTGCCGACCATCGGTTCGGTGGCTGGCAGGTCGGCGCACTGCTGGGCACTGGCCGTACTGACCTCAAGCAGGGCCAGGGCCGCCGTGCCAAGTCTGAAATCGACAACACCCACTTTGGTGCCTATGTCGGCCACCAGTGGGGCGGTTTCGGCCTGAAGGCCGGCCTGGGTTACTCCCGTCACGACGTGGACAGCCAGCGCAGCCTTGCTTTCGCCGGCTACCAGGACACGCTGTCGGCCAGCTACGACGCCACCACCCGCCAGGCCTTCATCGAAGGTGGCTACCGCTTCGGCGGCGTGCAGGGCGGGCTGGAGCCGTACCTGCAGGTGGCCCGCGTGGAAGTGGACGTGGACGGCATCACCGAGCGGGGCGGCGCGGCCGCGCTGAGCGGTCAGGCCGCGGACACCCGCACCACCCTGGCCACCGCCGGTGTGCGTTTTGATCGGGGCCTGAAGGCTGCCTGGCAGCAGGATGCCTGGCTGCACGTCGTGGGTGGCGTTGGCTACCGCAAGGCGTTCGGTGACCGTGACCAGGTGGCCGATCTGGCCCTGGCCGGCAGCGACGCCTTCCGGGTGACCGGTGCGGCCATTGCCGACAACGCGGTCGTGGCCGAGCTGGGCCTGTCGGCCTGGCTGAGCCCGCGCCAGCAGCTGGAACTGGGCTACAACGGCCAGTTCGGCAGCGAAGGTCGCGACCACAGCGTCAACGCGCGCTGGTCGCTGCAGTTCTGATCCGGCCCGACCGGTAGGGGAGAAAAGGCGGCCACGGCCGCCTTTTTTCTTGCCATTTCTTCCATCAGCCGGAGAATTGCCGCACGGAAATAAAAACAAGAAGAACGGGCATGAAGAACAAACAGGAAATCGTGCAGAACTGGCTCCCGCGTTACACCGGCGTGGCCCTGGACCAGTTCGGCGAACATGTGCTGCTGACCAACTTCGGCGGCTATCTGCACACCTTTTCGCAGCTCACCGGTGCGCCCATCCAAGGGGTGGACCGGCCGATGGCCAGTGTCACCAGTGATGGCATCACCCTGATCAATTTCGGCATGGGCAGCCCCAACGCCGCCATCGTGATGGACCTGCTGTCAGCGGTGATGCCCAAGGCGGTGCTGTTCCTGGGCAAGTGCGGCGGGTTGAAGCGCAAGAACCAGCTGGGCGACCTGATCCTGCCGATCGCGGCGATCCGTGGCGAGGGTACCTCGGGTGACTACCTGCCACCGGAAGTGCCGGCGCTGCCGGCCTTCGCGCTGCAGCGTGCGGTGTCGACCACGATCCGCGATCTGGGGCACGATTACTGGACCGGAACGGTGTACACCACCAACCGCCGGGTCTGGGAACATGACGAGGCATTCAAGGAAAAGCTGCGCCAGATGCGCTGCATGGCCATCGACATGGAAACCGCCACGCTGTTCGCGGCTGGCTTTGCCAACCACATCCCGATCGGGGCGTTGCTGCTGGTGTCGGACCAGCCGATGATCCCGGACGGGGTCAAAACCGAAGCCTCCGACGCCAAGGTCAGCTCGCAGTTCGTGGAAAACCATATCCAGATCGGCATCGAGGCGCTTAAGCTTATCCGGCGCAACGGCAAGTCGGTCCGCCACCTGCGCTTCGACGAATGATGCGGACAGCCAGGGCAGGCGTCACCGAGACGGCCGGCCTGCAGGGGTATGGAATGGACATGGCGACGAAGGTGGTCGAATTCTGGACGAACGCGGGACCACAGCAGTGGTTCACGCGCGATGACGCGTTCGATGCACGTTTCCGCGAACTGTTCCTGGAAGAGCATTTCGCGGCGGCCAAGCGCGCACGCGAGCATTGGCTGGTCAGCGCGGAGGGCGCGCTGGCGCTGATGATCCTGCTCGACCAGTTCCCGCGCAACTGCTTCCGCGATACCGCCCATTCGTACGCCACCGATGGGTTGGCGCGGCATTACGCCATGCGTGCGGTGGAAGAGGGCCTGGACCTGGAACTGGTTCCGAAGCTGCGCGCCTTCATCTACCTGCCGTTCGAACATTCCGAAGATCCGCAGGACCAGGAACGTTCGGTGGCGATGTTCGATGCGCTGGGCGACAAGGAGTACCTGCAGTACGCCGAGCTGCACCGCGACATCATCCGCCGCTTCGGCCGCTTCCCCCACCGCAACGCGGTGCTGGGACGCATGCCGACCCCGGAGGAGCTGGACTATCTGGCCGAGGGTGGGTTCTCGGGGTAATGCCCTATGACACGCATGGCGTGTCACTACGCGGGCCCAAAAAAAAACGCCGGCAATTGCCGGCGTTTTTCGTAGGTGACACGCCCTGCGTGTCACGCAGCGTCGATCAATACTTCGGCACCGCGTTGTCCACGTCTTCCGACCAGGCGTCAATGCCGCCGGTGATGTTGTGCACGTTGGTGAAGCCCTTTGCGCGGAACTGCTCGGCAGCCTGCGCGCTGCGCCCGCCACGGTGGCACAGGAAGGCCAGCGCGGTGTCCTTCGGCAGTGCCTCCAGGCGGGCGCGGTTGTCACCGTCGAAGGTCTCGAACGCCGCATTGATCGAGGCGATCGCGCGTTCGTCGGCCGGACGCACGTCCACCACCGTGATCGTGCCCGCGCGCAGGCGGTCATCTGCGTCACGCACGCTCATCTCCTGCACCGGCTTGGGGGCGTTCGGATTGTCGATCGCCAGGCCCTTGCCGCGGATGTCGTCCACCCAGTCGATGGTGATGCCTTCAGCGCGGCGCGCGCTGGAGACGTCAAACTGCACGCGCAGGCCGTTGGACTCGGCCGCAATCGCGTTGTCATCGTGTGGCACCAGCTGGAAGTTCGGCTGGAAGCCGGCATCGATGCTCAGCTGCAGCGAGGCCCCCGGCGCGTCCGCCAGCGCCCCGCGCAGCATTTCCACTGCGGCCGGGGTCACCGTGATGCGCGGCGGGGTGCGGTCCGGCGCGGCCAGGCCCAGCACGCTGCTCAGTTCGCCGCTGCCGGCCATCTGCAGGATGATGTCACTGCCGCCTACCAGCTCGCCTTCGATGTACAGCTGCGGGATGGTCGGCCATTCCCCGTAGACCTTGATGCCTTCGCGGATTTCCGGGTCGGCCAGCACGTTGACGTGGGCGAACTCCACGCCCAGGTCCTGCAGCGCGCCCACGGCCTTGGCCGAGAACCCGCACTGGGGCATGGTCGGCTGGCCCTTCATGAACAGCACGACGCGGTTGGCGTTGAGGATGGATTCGATGCGCGAGCGCAGGGCGGGATCAAGGGACATGACGGTAGGTCCGGGATATTCGAACTCGTCATTCTACGCGGCATGGCATCATGGGGCATGACCGATCCGGAAACGTTGAATCGCATTCCCCGCCGCCCGTGGCGCTGGCTGCCCTGGCTGGTGGCCTCGCAGCTGCTGGTGGCCCTGGCCTGGTGGAAGGCCAGCTGGCTGCTGGGCCTGCCCCTGATGGTGGCTTCGCACGCCCTGTTCATGGTGCCGGTGTTCCTGCCCAACAGCCGTTTCTACGCGCCCGTGCTCAGCCGCTTGTCCGGCGCGGCCCCGCACGTCTGGCTGACCATCGACGACGGCCCCTCGGACGAAACCCCGGCCGTGCTCGACCTGCTCGATCGCTACCAGGCCAAGGCCACCTTCTTCATGGTCGGCGAACGCGCCCTGGCCCGGCCGGACCTGGTCGCACAGGTGCTGGCGCGCGGGCATGATCTGGGCAACCACAGCCACAGCCACCCGCAAACGCGCTTCTGGCGGCTGGGGCCGGCCACCATGGGCAGGGAAATCTCGGCCTGCCAGCAGGCCCTGGCCCAGGTCGCCGGCGCGCCACCGCGCTGGTACCGCTCGGTGGTGGGCATGACCAACCCGTTCGTCGCGCCCGCGCTCAAGCGCCTGGGGTTGACCCGGGTCGGCTGGAGCGCGCGGGGCTTCGACGGCGTCAACTGCACGCCGCAGTCAGTGCTGGAACGCCTTCGCCCCGATCTGCAGGCCGGAGCCATCGTGCTGCTGCACGAAGGGGCCGCGCACGGCCATAACCTGGCGATTATCGAGGCGGTGCTGCAGGAGCTGCAGGCGAAAGGGCTGCGGGCGGAACTGCCGGATGCGCCCGCTCCCATTGCTGATGCGCCCAGCTCCCCAGTGAGGCCTGCGCCCACAGCAGCGTGAGCGAAAGCCCCAGCGCCAGCACCCCGGTCACCCGGCGGCGCTGGTGCTGCAACGCGCTGCCGATGCCCAGCAGCAGCGCCAGCACGCTCAGGCCCAGCCCAACGAACAGCAGCACCAGCAAGGCCAGCGGCACTTCCTGCATGTCTTCATAGGCAGGGCGATGCGCCACCTGCGCGGTGACCGCGAACACCACCAGCGCGCACAGGCTCACCACCAGTGCGGTGATGCCCAATGCCGAATGACGCGGACCGGCCTGCATGCTCAACCGCGCGTGGCGGTGAACAGCCAGTTGTTGAACGGGGTGTTGCCGTACAGCGGCGTCATCTGCAACTGCAGCCCGGCCGCTTCCAGCGGCGCACGCACACTGGCGGCGTCCGGGTAATGGCGGGGGCGGGTGCCCATCCAGCCCACCAGATGCGCCAGCATGTCGGTGATGCGGGTAGTACGGTCGCGACCACTGTTGTCGGCCAGCACGGTGCGGATCACCAGCCGCCCGCCCGGTGCCACGCGCGCGGCGGCGTCGGCCAGCAGCTTCGGCTGCGCTTCGGCGGGAAGATACTGCAGCACGTCCAGCAGGGCGACGCTGCCCTGGTGCGCCGGCAATACTGCACTGGCGTCCACGACGTCAAAGCCGGTATCGGCCAAGCCGGCGCGACGGTCGGCGCGTACCGCGCGGGCGATCTTGTCCGCATCCACGTCCACGCCGAGATACGGCATGGTCTGGCCGTTCTGCCGAAGGACATGCGCCAGCAGGCCCAGGCCGCAGCCGATGTCGAGCAGCGGCTGGGTGTCGCCGCGCAGGGCGGCCAGCACGCCGGGGAACAGCGGGTCGCTGCCCAGCTTGCCGCGGGTGTAGTAATAGTCGCGGCGGTTGCCGAAGCGCTGCGCCGGCATGAAGGCGTCAGCGATGCGGCGGGCCTGCTCCCTGGCCAGTGGTAGGGCGTCCGTGCTCAGGGGAGTACCTCGTCGTTCAAGTGCCGGTACGCGACCGGATACGCCTGCTGATACCACTGCGTGTACAGCGCGGCGGAAGGGTGGAGGCCGTCTTCGGCCAGCATGGCCACCTCGCCACCGCGGGCGCGGCTGACCGGGGCGGTGTCGATGAAGGCAATGCCGTGCTGGGTGCACACCGCAGCGGCGGCCGCGTTGTAGGCGTCCAGCTCGTGTGCGATCTGCGCCACGTCGCGGCCGGAGCCCGCGGCAAACGGGGTCACGCCCCAATCCGGAATGGCCAGCACCAGCACCCGGCGCGCACGCTGCCCAGCAAAGCCCAGGGCGCGTTGCAGCAGCGCCGCGAACTGGGTGCGGTACTCGTCCACGGAGCGGCCACGGTACTGGTTGTTCACGCCAATCAGCAGGGTGACCAGGTCAAAGGGTCCCTGCGGTGCCGCCGCATCAATGCCGGCGTAAAGCTCGTCGGTGGTCCAGCCGGTAGTGGCGATGATCTGCGGGTCTGCGATATCCACGCCGGCCGCGCGCAGGGCGCGGGCCAGCTGCATCGGCCAACGGTCTTCAACCGCCACGCCCTCACCGATGGTGTAGGAATCGCCCAGCGCCAGGTAACGCAGCGCCATCGCTCAGGCCACACTGCGGGGCTTGAGCGGCACCACCTTGGTGTTGGCTTCGGCACGGCGTGCCAGGGCACGGTCGATGCGGGCGAAGACGTCGCGCATCACGCCTGCTTCCGGCAGCAGGGTCACGCGGAAGTGATGGCGATAGGGCACGTTGAAGCTCGAGCCCGGCACCACCAGTACGCCTTCTTCGTTCATCAGTTCCAGCGCAAAATCGTGGTCGTCGAACGACTTTGCCGCCGCACCCACCACCGCAGGGAATGCATACAGCGCGCCCGCCGGAGCCACCAGCGAAAGATGCTCGCTGGCGTTGCAGGCTTCAATCACCGCGCGGCGGGTCTCATACAGGCGACCACCCGGCGCACACAGTTCGGAAATGGTGCCCGGTCCGTTCACGGCGGCCTCGATGGCGTACTGGCCAGGCACGTTCGCACACAGGCGCAGCGCGCTCAGCAGGTCCATTGCCGCGCGGAACTCGCCCAACTGCTCGGCCGCGCCGGACAGCATTGCCCAGCCCACGCGCCAGCCGCAGGCGCGGTGCACCTTGCTCAGGCCGCTGAAGGTGATGCACGGGTGCTCGCCGGCCAGCGGGGCGACCGGCTGGAACTGCGCGCCGTCGTAGAGGATCTGGTCGTAGATCTCGTCGACCATCAGCAGCAGGTTGTGCCGGCGCGCGATCTCCACGATGCGCTCCAGCAGTTCGCGCGGATAGCTCGCGCCGCTGGGATTGTTGGGGTTGATCAGGACGATCGCGCGGGTGCGCGACGACACCAGCGTTTCGATCTCGCTCGGGTCGGGCTGGAAGCCGTTCTCCGGGGCGCAGCGGTAATACACCGGGCGACCGTCGTTGAGGATGGTGGCGGCCGACCACAGCGGGTAGTCAGGCGAGGGCACCAGCACTTCATCGCCCGGGTTCAGCAGGGCACGCAGCGAAAGATCGATCAGCTCGCTGACGCCATTGCCGATGAACACCCGGTCCGGGTGCGCGTCTGGCGCGCCACGGCGTGCGTACGCGGCGGCAATCGCTTCGCGTGCCACCGGCAGGCCCTGCTGGTGGGTGTAGGGATCGGTGCGGCCCATGTCGTCGGCAATGGCGCGCTGCAGGTGTTCCGGTGCGCGGAAACCAAAGTTGCCGGGGTTGCCGATGTTCAACTTGATCAGCGTGCGGCCCTGGGCTTCCAACTCACGCGCTCGTCGTGCCAGCTCGCCCCGGATCTCGTAGCGGACTTCGGACAGGCGCTCGCGGGTCGCGAGCGGCTTCAGCGGTGGCGTTGACATGGCTGGGCCAGGTTGGGCATGGAAATCGCATGGTAGCGGAAATGCTGCGACGCGGGGCAAGCCCTCTCCCGAGGTAAATCCTGAGCGCTGGCAGGCAGTTGCCGGCCATGCCTCAAGGTAGAATGCGCAGGATGACCGACCCGATCGATTACCCCGCCCTGCAGACCATTGGCTGGCCCTGGTCTGGCGCGCCTGAACTGCCCGCCTGGCAGGACCTGTTCAAGGCGCACCCGCAGGCCCGTCCGGGCCGGGTGATCGAGCAGCACCGCACCGGGTATGTGGTGGCCGACGCCCCGGATGCAGCGCTCAAGACCGAGTCACCGGCCGAGTGGCAGCGCCCGCGCTTTCCCAGCCATGAGCGTGCCGCCGTCGGCGACTGGGTGCTGCTGGACGGCATCAAAATTGTCGCGCTGCTGCCCCGGCGCACCGCGATCAAGCGCGGCGCGGCCGGTGAGCATTACCACCAGCAGGTGATCGCGGCCAATATCGATACCGTGTTCATCGTCTGCGGACTGGATGCCGACTTCAACCCGCGTCGCATCGAGCGTTACCTGCTGCTGGTGGGCGGGGGCGGCGCGCAGCCGGTGGTGGTGCTGACCAAGGCCGACCAGACCGAATACAGCCAGGACGCCCTGGACGTTCTGGAGGAACTGGCCGCGCAGGACATTCCGCTGCTGGCAATCAACGGCAAGGACCCGGAAAGTGCCGGCGCGCTGCTGCCGTGGCTGGGCCCGGGCCGGACCGTGGTGCTGGTCGGTTCCTCCGGTGCCGGCAAGAGCACGCTGACCAACACCCTGCTCGGCGAGCAGCGGATGAAAACCGCCGACGTGCGCGGCAACGACTCCAAGGGTCGGCACACGACCACCCACCGCGCGCTGATGCCACTGCCGGCCGGTGCCTGCCTGATCGATACCCCCGGCATGCGCGAGCTCAAGCCGACCGGCGAAGAAGCCTTGAGCGAGGGCGGCTTTGCCGACGTGGAAGCGCTGGCCGCGCAGTGCCGGTTCCGCGACTGCGCGCATCAGAGTGAACCCGGCTGCGCGGTGCGCGCGGCGATTGATGCCGGCGAACTGGACGAAGAGCGTCTGCTCAACTACTTCAAGCTGAAGGAGGAAGTGGCTGCGGCTGCTGCCAAGCTGGCCGTTCGCCAGGCTGAGACCGCGCAGGAGCGCGGCAAGGGCAGGGGCCAGCAGTTCCGCCCGGCCGGCAAGCCGCGCCGGCGTTGATTAGCGGGCCCGAAACAACAGGTTGTACTGCAATCGTCTTGTTGCCCGCGCAGAAAGGCGCTGTGCATCCGCATGCTGCGCATTGATCAGCACCACCGTCTCCTCCGGCACGATCACCGACGGCAGCTCCACAAGCGCCTGACCCTGCGCCAGGTACCACGCCGACCCAGCCTCCACCGACACCACCCCATGCGGAATGGCATCCCAGCCAGCGGGCAGGGCATCGGCGCTGACGATCCGCCGTGCCGCCCACACATCGTCCGGCACATCGATCTCGATCACATACTTGTTCAGCGGCAGCCCGCTGTCATCGATGTGCGCCGCCGTTTCCAGCACCGCCATGGCCAGCGTAGGCGCGGCGTACACCACGGCCTGCCCGGGCTTGTTCCAGCGTCCCGGTGAGTAAGCTGCACCGACCCCACTGAGATCCTCAGGCCGCCAGGTAGGTCCCGTCGAGCCAATCCGCGCCAGCTTCACTGATACGCACCGCTCTGGATGGCCCCCAGTACCCGCATCACCGAGGCGCGTCCGCTGGGCGTGTCCATCAGTTCCGCGGGTGCCAGCCCGCCCAGGGCGGGCTGCGGCCGTTGGATCCACTCACCGACCCACTTCTGCACATCGAAGTTGCGCGCCTCGGGATTGTCGGTTTCAGCCGCCAGCATGTCCTCGACCTTGTTGATGAGCTCCATCAGGCCGACCACCGACTGCCCGGGCGTGCCGCCGAACAGCGCCTTGTCGCGCATCTTCTTGGTGAAGGTGGCTTTGGGAATTCGCACGAACACCTGGAAATCGGCGCTGCTTTCAAACACGTCGTCGATCAGCCCCTTGACCACCTGATATGGGACGCCCTCGCGTTCGATCCGGACCCGTTCTGTCAGCGGCGCGGTGCGCAGCAGGGCGCGGAAGCTGTTGGCGGAGGAGCACATGGCGGCTCGGCGTGGCTAAGTATGTCCTTAATGTAGGCCAAAAATAGTCGCAAGCAAGTGAAGCTGTCGCCTTTGCCCACCGAAGTCATTGATCCTGTTAATGTCCGCCCATGAACACCGCTCCGATCACCGCGGACCGTGACGTGGCCTACCACACCCAGCTGGATGCGCAGCTGGTCGAAGCCGTTGGTGACATCAAACTGCTGGGGCTGACCAGCTGGCCCGCCGCGCTGCAGGCCCCGTTCCTGGCCAGCGTGGCGCGCGGACAGCCGGTATTGCCGCAGGTGGACTACCCGAAGCTGGATTTCGGCGGTACCCGGCAGGCGCTGGCCAGGATTAGCGCCCAGTGCGACGCCAGCCATCCGCTCGGTCAGTACGTGCAGCGTTCCGCGCAGAGCTGGGACTTGGCCGCTGGGCTGCTGGAATCACTGGGCACTACGGCGGTGGATGGATACTCGGTGCAGCTGTATGGCGCGCCGGAGCAGCCATTGCCCGGCCACGGACCTAGTACCCGTGAAGCGGCGCGCCATTTCATCCAGATCGCGCAGGAGCTGGACCACGAGCTGCTGGCCCCCGAAGAGCAGGTGCCGGTGTCGGCCACCGCGCTGATGCTGCAGCTGCAGAGTGATCTGGATGCGTTCTTCGAGTCGCGCATCATCCAGGTGCAGCTGGACCCGGACCTGATCTCCAAAGCCGCTGCGGGTCCCACTCGCATCCGCCTGCGCACCAGTGCACGCTTCAGCGCGTATGACCGGGCGCAGCTGTTCCACCATGAAGCATTGGTGCATTCGCTGACTGCGCTTAACGGTCGCGAACAGCCGCACCTGCCCAGCCTGGCCCTGTCGTCACCGCGCGTAACCGCGACCCAGGAGGGCTTGGCCACCTTTGCCGAGCAGATCACCGGCAGCATCGACATCGAGCGGCTCAAACGCATCAGCCTGCGCACCGAGGCGATTGCCATGGCGCGCGAAGGTGCCGATTTCATCCAGGTGTTCCGCTACTTCTGCGATGCCGGGCAGAACCATGAAGAGAGTTTTGCTTCGGCGCAGCGGGTGTTCCGTGGTGTTCCCACAGCGGGTGGGGCGGCGTTTACCAAGGACACCGTGTATCTGCGTGGACTGGTGTCGGTGCACACGTTTTTCCGTCACATGCTGGCTGAAGATCGCCTGCAGAACTGCCGGTGGCTGTTCGCCGGCAAGATGTCGCTGACCGATGCAGTTGACTTCGCGCCGCTTTTCGAAGAGGGCATTCTGCGCCCACCGCGCTGGTTGCCGCATTGGGTGAGCCGCGCCAACGGGCTCGCCGGAATGCTGGCCTTTTCGCTGTTTGCCAATAGGATCCGGATGGATCAGTTGGCGGCGGAGTAGCGCGCTGCGCGCCGCCCGACCAACGGTCGGGCGCTACCGATTCACGTGCCGATGACGTTCCATGGTAGGTACCGACCGTTGGTCGGTACGCTTCAAAACATGTGCAATCCGCCGTTCACCGCGTAATCCGCGCCGGTCACATACGCCGCATCATCCGACGCCAACCACGCGCAAAGACTGGCCACTTCCTCCGGCTTGCCCAACCGGCGGATCGGCACCGACCCGGCCAGGCGGTCCAGCACATCCGGCGGGAAGCTGCTGATTGACTGGCTGGCGATGTAGCCGGGCGAGATGGTGTTCACGGTCACCCCGCGCGTGGCCACTTCGTTGGCCAGTGCACGACTGAAGCCATGCATGGCCGCCTTCGCGGTAGCGAAGTTGACCTGCCCGATCTGGCCCTTGTGCGCACTGACCGAACCGATGTTCACGATGCGTCCCCAGCCACGCGCGGTCATGCCGTCGATCACCTGTTTGGTGATGTTGAACAACGCATGCAGGTTCGAGCCCATCACCGCGTTCCAGTCGTCCTGGCTCATCTGCCGGAACAGCACATCGCGGCTGCCGCCGGCGTTGTTCACCAACACATCGATCTCGCCGACTTCGGCCTTGACCTTGGTGAAGGCTGCCACGGTGGACTGCCAGTCGGCCGCGTTGCCTTCGGAGGCGATGAAATCAAAGCCCAGTTCACGCTGCTCGCGCAGCCAGGCGGCTTTGCGCGGCGAATTTGGTGCACAACCCGCCACGACGGTGTGGCCGTTGCGGGCCAGCTTCTGGCAGATGGCGGTGCCCACACTGCCCATGCCACTGGTTACATATGCGATGCGAAGCGTCATGAATTTCTCCTGTCAGCAATCAGGAAGCAAAGGGATACAGGCCGCAGATCAGGCTGCCGACCATCAGCACCAGCGACACCATCACCGCCCACTTCAGGGTGAACTTCTGGTGGTCGGCAAAATCCACCTTGGCCAAGCCGACCAGCAGGTAGGTCGAAGGCACCAGCGGGCTGAGCAGATGCACCGGCTGACCGGCCAGCGAGGCGCGTGCCATTTCCACCGGAGTGATGCCGTAGTTGCCGGCCGCTTCGGACAGGATCGGCAGCACGCCGAAGTAGAACGCGTCGTTGGACATGAAGAAGGTGAATGGCATCGAGGCAATTGCGGTGATCACCGCGAGGTACGGGCCCCAGGCATCCGGAATCACCGCCAGGAAGCTGCGTGACATGGCTTCAACCATGCCGGTGTTGTTGAGGATGCCGGTGAAAATGCCGGCGGCGAAGATCAGCGACACCACCGACAGCACGTTGCCGGCGTGGTTGACCACGCGGCGGCGCTGCTCGGCCAGGTTCGGGTAGTTGATCACCAGTGCAATCGCGAAGCCGACCATGAACAGCACCGGCATGGGCAGCACACCCATCACCAGCGCCACCATCAGCGCCAGGGTCAGCGCGAAGTTCACCCACAGCAGCTTCGGCCGCTTGGTGTCCTCGGCGTCTTCCACGGTGGGCAGCGCGCCATCATCGGAAACGCTGGCGTCCATCCAGGTGCCACCGCTCGGCAGGGTGACCACGCCGAGGCGACGACGCTCCTTCAGGCCGAGGTACCACGCCAGCAGCAGCACCGAGGCGCAGGCCAGCACCATCGCCGGAATCAGCGGCACGAACACATCGGCAGGGTCCACGTGCAGCGCGGTGGCCGCACGTGCGGTGGGGCCGCCCCACGGCGTCAGGTTCATCACGCCGCCGGCCAGGATGGTCACGCAGGTCATGTTCAACGCGCTCATGCCCAGGCGCTGGTACAGCGGCAGCATCGCCGACACCGTGATCATGTAGGTGGTGGAGCCGTCACCGTCCAGCGAGATCAGCATCGCCAGTGCGGCGGTACCGAGCACGATCTTCATCGGGTCGCCCTTGACCAGGCGCAGGATGATCCGCACCAGTGGGTCGAACAGGCCGGCGTCGATCATCACTCCGAAGTACAGGATGGCGAACATCAGCATCACGCCGGTCGGCGCGATCTTCTTGATGCCATCCAGCATCATTTCGTCCAGCCCGGTGGCAAAGCCGCCAATCAGGGCGAAGATGATCGGAATGGTGATCAGTGCCACCAGCGGCGACAGCCGTTTGCTCATGATCAAATACATGAACGTAATGACCATGCCAAAGCCGAGGATGCTGAGCATCATCTGCGGACTCCTTGTTGCGTAGGGTTAGAAATCGAACTGCAGGCGGCCGGTGACCGCGCGGGTGTGGTCAACCGTGGTGCCCGCAAGCCGGTCGCGGTTACGGCTGTTAATCAGGTTCAACATGAAGCGCAGGTTCGGGCGCATGTACCAGTTGCCGCCCAGGGTCCACGCCTCGGTGCGGCCGTCGCGCAGGTCCGGCTGGCCGATCAGGTGCTGGTCGCCGCGCATCTGGTCGTAACGCAGTGCAAGTTCGAAGGCACCGGCCTTGTGCTGGATGTTCTTCACCCGGGCAAAGCGCCCGGTCTTCTTGTCGTACGCGCGCGATTCGCCGGTGACGAACCAGCTGAGCATGCCGTAGCCGGCCAGCACCTTGCCGCGCTGCATGCCGTCGTCGAAGGTGGCCCCGCTGAACTCGCCCTGCCAGGACAGAGGCCCGCGTACCTGCGCGTATTCCATCGACCACTTGTTGACGTCGGTGTCGCGACCGGCCGAAAAGTCGACCAGGGTCAGGCGGCTGTTGTCGCTCAGGTGCCCGGCCGGGCGCGGGCGGATCTTCAAGCCCGGCACGCCATTCGCGCCCGGGTTGTCGTAGCGCTCGTGCGCCAGCGACAGGCCCAGGTGCAGCACGTCGCCGGCTGTAGCGCCCGGAGCCCAGGTCACGCGGCCACCGGCGGCGCGGCCCTTCACCTGCCAGGCGTCAATGCTTTCCAGGCTGTACGCACTGGCGGCCCAGGTCATGTCGTTGCGTGCGGCCTGCCAGGACGCACCCAGCCGGTACAGCGGAGCCAGGGTGGTGCCGGCGTTGCCGCGTTCCAGGAAGCTGCCGTAGTTGGAACCGGTGCGGTCGTCCAGCGAGAAGTACTGCTTGAACTGTCCCAGAGTGAGCTTGCCGCCGCTGAAGTCGCGGCTCACATAGACGTCTTTGGCCTCTACGCGGTCGCCGGAGAAGTCGGCTTCCAACTTGTAGTCGACCACGAAGAACTTGCCGGACATATCCAGCCAGGCACGGCGGATCTCGGTGTCGTCCTTGTTCGGAGTGCCGCGGTTGTCGTTGTCGAAGTCGGCAAAATCCAGATGCAGGCGGCCGCCAAACGTAGCGGTCACCGGGCGTTCGTCATTGCCCGGTTCGGCGGCCCACAGCGGGGCCATGGGAATCATCAGAGTGCAGGCGGCCAGCCCGCGCCAGCGCAGGAAATCAAGAGACATGCACCCTCCCAGGTACGTTGTAGGTCGAAACATCCGCACCGTGGGGGAGGTGGGATGGCGCAGCCTAGTGCCCGGAAGCTGTCATCCACCTGTCAGCCATTGTTGCGCCGCAACGTAACCACGGAGGGCCCGCTACGCGCTAGCATCTGGGCACCTTTGAACGTGTGTGGCCGATGCGCATCCTGCTGGTGGAAGACAACCCGGACCTGGCCGACGCCATCGTCCGCCGCATGCGCCGCAGCGGCCATGCGGTGGACTGGCAGAACGACGGTCTGGCCGCCGCCAGCGTGCTGCGCTACCAGAGCTTCGACCTGGTGGTGCTGGACATCGGTCTGCCCAAGCTCGACGGTCTGCGCGTGCTGGCCGGCATGCGCGAGCGTGGCGATGCCACGCCGGTGCTGATGCTGACCGCGCGCGACGGCATTGAAGACCGCGTGCAGGCGCTGGACGTGGGCGCGGATGATTACCTGGGCAAGCCGTTCGACTTCCGCGAGTTCGAGGCGCGCTGTCGCGTGCTGCTGCGGCGCGCACGCGGGCAGGCCAGCGAAGTGGTGCAGATTGGCGGCTTCCAGTTTGACAACGCCTCGCACCGTGTATCGCTGGATGGCACGCCGATTGAACTGCCGAACCGTGAGTTCCGGCTGCTGGAGATCCTGATGGGTCGGCTGGGGCAGGTGGTCGGCAAGGACGAGATCGCCAACGGCCTGTTCGGTTTCGATGACGAAGCCGGTCCCAATGCGATCGAGCTCTACGTGGGTCGACTGCGCCGCAAGCTGGCCGATGCGCCGGTGCGCATTGTCACCGTGCGCGGCAGTGGATACATGCTGGAAGCGGCGGAAGAGGCGGGCGATGGCAGCCGCTGACGCCGCGCCCGGCTCGCTGCGGCGCACGCTCACCCTGTATCTGGGCGCGCTGCTGGCGGTGTTCGCGGTGGCGCTGTTGTTCGCCGCGCGTGACTACGGCCAGCGTGCTGCGAACCGCTCCTACGACCACCTGCTGGTGTCGTCAGCGCTTTCGATCATCGATTCGGTCGCGCTGGTGGAAGCGCAGTGGCAGGTGGACCTGCCATATGCCTCGCTGGACCTGCTGTCGATGGCTCCGGAAGACCGCGTGTTCTATCGCGTGTTCGACGCCCACAACCAGACCGTGACCGGCTACGAGGACCTGCCTGCACCACCGCGTGAACCGACGGATCTGCCGCAGCTGTTCGACGCCCAGTACAGCGGTGAAACCGTGCGCTTCGTGGTGGTATCGCGTCGCGTGTCTTCGCCGTCCACCCAGGTGGAGGTGCGCGTGCAGGTCGGCCAGACCCGGCGCGCACGCGAGGCCTTGGCGCAGGACATGGTCAACCGCTCATTGCTGGCGATCGGCGTGCTTTCGCTGCTGTCGCTCGCGCTGGTGGCCTTCGGTGTACACCGTGCGTTCCGTCCGCTGGTGAAGGTTGAGCGCGAGCTGTCGCGCCGTGAGCCCTCCGACCTGAGCCCATTGGATGCGCGGGTTCCCCGCGAGATGGACCAGATGGTGGCCGCGCTGAACCGCTTCATGGGCCGGCTGTCCAGCAGCAATGAAACCCTCCGTGCGTTCATGGCCGAGGCCGCCCATCAGATGCGCACGCCCTTGGCCGCGTTGCGCGCGCAGGCGCAGCTGGCGCTGGACGACGACGACCCCGAGGACATGCGGCGCAGCCTCGTCGCCATCGAGCGCAACGCCACCCATATGAGCCGCCTGCTCAACCAGCTGCTCAGCGACGCCAGCGTCATTCACCGTTCCAACCTGCAGCGCTTCGCGCCGGTGGACCTGGTGGAAACCGTGCACCAGGCCTTGCATGAAGCGCTGCCGCAGGCTGGCCCAGCCCCGCGCGTGCAGCTCGCGGTGGGCGTCACCGCCGCCAGCGTCAACGGTGATGCGCTGCTGCTGCGCGAAGCGATCAAGAACCTGATCGACAACGCGCTCAAGTACGGCGGTCCCGGCGACCTGCAGGTTGCGCTCACTGCCGACCGCAAGTGCTTCGTGCTCACCATTGCCGACCACGGTCCCGGCATTGCGCCCGCCGATGCCGAGCGCGTGTTCGAGCGTTTTGCCCGTGGCGAGGGGGCTGCCGCAGGCGGGGCAGGGCTGGGCCTGGCCATCGTCAAACGCGTGGTGGACAGCCATGGCGGCCATATTGACCTCAGCAACCGGCCCGGCGGTGGGCTGGTCGCTACTTTGACACTGCCCGGACGGAACACATGAAGGCGCTGATTTCCCTGTTGCTGGCCCTCTGCACAGGCACCGCGTTGGCCGCGCCTGGTGACGTAGAGCGTTTCCCAGCCAAAGGCCCGGCGCTGTCACAGCTGCGCATCCACGGTTCCACCGACATCGAGGTGTTCGGCACCGTGATTGCTGATTACCAGCGCCTGTACCCCGGCACCGAGATCGTCTACGAAGACATCATCACCCAGGACATGTACGCGCGTTACTTGGACGAGCGCAATGGTCCTAACGGCCCGGACATGCTGATCAGCAGCGGCATGGACCTGCAGACCAAGCTGGTCAACGACGGCTACGCACTGGCCCACCGATCCGCGCAGACCGAAGCGCTGCCGGACTGGGCGCAGTGGCGGCATGAGGCCTTCGGCATCAGCTACGAGCCGGTGGCCATGGTCTACAACACCCGCCAGCTGCCGAAGGCGAGGGTGCCACACACGCGCCGGCAACTGCTGGAACTGCTGCGCGCCCCGGATGCCCCGCTGGCCGGCAGGGTCGGTACCTACGACGTGCAGCGCAGCAGCGTCGGCTATCTGCTGGCGACTCAAGACACCCAGCGCGGCAGCATGGCCGGCGCGTTGCTGGGCGCGCTGGGCGACAACCAGGTCGAGTTGGAAGAACGCACCGGCGTACTGCTGGACGCGGTAAGCAGCGGTCGCCTGTCACTGGTGTACAACGTCCTCGGCTCCTACGCCCAGGCCCGCATTGATGCCGGCGAGCCGCTGGGCATCATCGAGCCCGAGGACTACACCCTCGTGGTGCTGCGCACCGCGATCATCCCACGCAGCAGCCGCCACCCGGACGAAGCCCGCCGCTTCCTTGATTACCTGTTGTCGCCACGCGGCCAGCAGGTGCTGTCCCGTGAAGCCCGCCTGATGCCGATCCTCTCCGGCCAACGCCCGCAGCAACCCGGCGGCACCCCCGAGCGCAGCTACCGCCCGATCCAGCTAGGCCCCGGCCTGCTGATCTACCTCGACGCCCTCAAGCGCCGCCAGTTCCTCGACGCCTGGCGCGGCAGCATGCTCCCCCCGAACCCGTAATCCGCTTAGGAGAGTGATGGGTGGACGGCTTTGGTAGCGTCGGTCGCAAGACGACGGCCGATAACGCACATCGGCCCTTTAACGCATGACCCCAAAACGAATCCGCGCTTCTACCCGGCGGCAACCCAAATTCCCCCATCCCCGTACAATCCCCCCATGGATGCCCTGACCCTGCTAGTCGCCGACGACCACCCGCTCCTCCGCGCCGCCGTCGTCCACTCCCTGCACCAATCGCTCCCCGGTGCCAAGGTCATCGAAGTCGCCAGCGCCTCCGCCCTCGAAACCGCCCTCGACCAGAACCCCGAGATCGAGCTCGTCCTGCTCGACCTCACCATGCCCGGCGCACGCGGCTTCTCCTCCCTGCTGCACGTACGCGGCTCCCACCCGGACATCCCGGTCGTCATCGTCTCCTCCAACGACCACCCCCGCGTCATCCGCCGCGCCCAGCAGTTCGGTGCCGCCGGCTTCATCCCCAAATCCGCCCCGGCCGAAACCATCGGCCAGGCCGTAGAAGCCGTCTTGGACGGCGGCCTGTGGTTCCCTGCCATGGCCCCGGAACGCAGCGAATCCGACGCCCTGCTCGCCGCACGCCTCGCCCAGCTCACCCCGCAGCAGTTCCGCGTGCTGCTCTGCCTGGCCGACGGCCTGCTCAACAAACAAATCGCCTACGAGCTGGGGCTGGCTGAAAACACGGTCAAGGTGCACGTCACGGCCATCCTCAAGAAGCTTGAATGCCACAGCCGCACCCAGGCCGCCGTTCTGGTCAAGGCGCTGGAGCCGGAAGGCGATGCAGGCGCGGACTTGACCTGACGCCGGGCACTACGAGGCAACCCACCGCGCCTGAACTCGACTCGCGCGTAGCCTCAACGCAGACATGGCCTGGTAGCGTCGGTCGCAAGACGACGGCCGATATCAACCATCGGCGCTATAACGCATGACCCCGTCCGAAGCGTAGTGACGGGCCATGCCCGTCAATGCCGTCCCGGTTCCACGTCCTCTCCGCAGTACCCTGGCTCCTCGCCATTCCATACCGCGCGGGCGTGCACCAGCTCCTCACGTCGCTCACCTGACGCCCCCACACGCCCGCTCAGCCAAACAGCGACAAGCCCCTCGTCGCGAACCTCCAGCGAAAGCACGTCGCCGGCGTTCTCCGAGTGCACAAACATCCGAGGCCCACTCGCCCTGACCTTCAGAAGCTCAGGAACTCCTGCCTCGCCCTCATACGGCTGCATCAGCACGTAGGTCACATCACCCGAGCGCGTGAATGAAAGCTCCAGTCCAAGCAGGTCCAGGCTGTCACGATGCACGCATACACTGGAGTACGTCCCACTGAGCGTGGGTGGCCGTTCATCAGGAACAGCCATCGCGGCGGCGACAGGCGCGATCGCCAATAGTGCCGAAAGCAAAGCAGCGCTTACCATTGATCCTGCCTCGATGGTTAGTCAGTCACTTTCCAAATACGCCCGGCAAACGGGCGCGTGCATGATCACTCTACCCTCTAAAGCGCACTCATGCCCCGGTAGCGTCGGTCGAAAGACGACGGCCGATACGACCTGTCGGTCCTTTAACGCAGCGCACCCAACCGAAGCCGCGACAACAAACTTGACCGCCCGAGGGCTCCCTCACGTTCGTCCCCACATCGCACCAACCGCAACCCGGTCCATTCGCGACTCCGACCACCACGCTTCGCCGAAACGTTGCGATAAGTGCGCTACGTCACACATGGCGCATGGCCCCCGCAATTCCGCGCCAAGTCCGACATCTCATGTCGATAGCTGCACATCATTGACGCCATCAGCCAAACCTCGTCTATCCTCCAAAACAGGCAGCAACCGCACGCATGGTTTCTGCCGCATGGTGTGCCCTCGGAGCTTGAAAACTCCCTATCTGCAAATTGTGCGTGGAAGTCCCAGGTCGGGTGGGTGGTGGAATACAACACCCTCGCGGGAATACACCACGCCGTGCGCAGATAGACGGTTTTCAACCTCCCGACTCCCTCGCCATTCCGGCGAGGGAGAACTTCCTGGAGGGTTTACGCATGTGTGATTGCAAGTCAGTCGAGTCGATGCAGAAGCAGTACGGGTTCGCCTGGGTTCCACCAGAAACGGTCAGGATCTCAAGGGTCAAGCTGTCGTCAGGTCACCTCCTTCCCAATGATCAAGCCATACCGTCACTGCTGCTGCGCGGCATGTGGCTGTTCCAGTGGGGATACCGAGCCGGCTGCCGCGTGCGGGTAAGGGTCAACCACCGGCGAATCGTGCTGACACTCATCGATCCGTCAGAGTTGCCCGTGCGGCGTGGAAACGGAGGCATCGTTCGTCGCTGGGCGCGCGCCGCAATGCGCTGGGTATGGGCACACGCCTGAACAAGTAGCGCCCCAGTCAACCCGGTAGTGACGGGCCATGCCCGTCAGGACCGCCGACCACAATTGTCCGGACGCGCGCGAGCGCGTCCGGCTTGATATCCGACGCATGAGCCGGAGGCGTCAGTTACGACGACGGTCAATAACAACAGTCTGCTGATCAATCCGGCACGGCGCTCTCGCGTCGACAGGCACTGCGCACACTGGGCAAGGTACGACACGTAGGCATCCTGGGCTGCTTTGCCTGTGAGACACGCCAACAAAGTCTGAGGCGGCGCGATTGTTGGGGCTGAGGATGCAACGATCGCGCCAGTCCGGCTCGATGCCTTCCGGGGCGGCATCGGCGTGGAGTACGTGGGCGTAGGATCTGGTAATCATCCGATCATCACGTGGCAAGGATCCGCTATGAAAGAGAAGAGTCACCGCCCAACCACACCGCCCGACGTCGAAAGGCACAGTCACGCCCCGCCGCCAGCCCGCAATCCGCCCCCGCCTCCACCGCCGCCCAAGAAGTGAAGTCATGACCGAAGATGCCGACTACCCGCGTTCTTTGTACGAAGTCCGGATGGACATCTGCTTCAAGGCAAAGGTCCACGCCCTTCACGAGCGGCTTTATGCCCGGCTGGACAAGGGGGTCAAGGCAATCGAGCTGATTGCCAGCAGTGGCGCGTTCTATGCCGTCACTGCTGGCTACACCGGAACCACCAAGGTGTGCGCTTTGATCGTTACCACCTTTGTGCTGTTGAGTCTGGTGTACGACTTCGGTGGGCGCGCACGTGAGATGCGCGACATGATGCGCAACTACATGCAGTTGCTGTCCGAGGTGGATCGCGAGGACATCACAGTGGCCTCGCTTGACCGGAATCTGGCCTTGATTGGAAGGGATGGGCCCACTTTGATCAATGGCCTGGCCAAGCCTGCTTACAATCAGAATCTCGCCACCCATGGTCGCTATAGCTATGCGCTACCACTCAGTCGATGGGAGCGGCTCCTGCAAGGCATCGCGTGATCTGCATCGCGCTTGCCGGACACCACTTTGTAGCGGCGAGTCCTTGCGTAGTGACGGGCCATGCCCGTCACAGACGCCAACCAGGATCGACTTGACGCGCACGAGTTCGTCCTCACCATCCCCACCATTGTGAGCCGATACCCACCCAAACCCATCGCCGACATGGCGCGGGAAGACGTGCAGATAGGAGTGGCCAAGATCGTTGAACGCGCCATTGTTCTGCAGAACGGATACACCATCGCAGCCCAGCTTGTCCTTGAACAATCGCGCCATGTCCTTTGGCCCTTGAGTTGGCTGGCTCCGCTCGCAGCCGGGCAGAGCCCGGCTCTACGGCAATGAGAGTGCACGTTCTACATGCGAACGCGCATGGCGCGTCCCTACAGATGCATCCCGTGTAGTGACGGGCCATGCCCGTCACCCCGCACTCGTATCACCCACCCGGCCCACGATGCCGCACCAGCAACTGCGTCATCAGCGCACGCAATGCTGGTGGCCTCACCGGCTTGGGCAGGAAGCCCCAGCCGTTCTCCGCCGCATGTGCCTTCAATGCATCATCGCGCTCGGCGGTGACCAGAATCACCGGCGGCCGCGCCTGCCACAGCAAGCACAGCTCCTCGTACAAATCCGGCCCGCGCCATTCCCCCATGCGCACATCCAGCAGCAGCAACTGGGGCACGTTGAAGGCTGAAGCAATCTCCAACGCTGCCTGCGGGCCGTCGGCCAGCTCCACATTGCAGCCCCAGCGTTCCAGCAGCGCACGCGTCGCGGCACACACGCGCGGGTCGTCGTCGATGCTCCATACCCGGCACTGACGCAGCGGGCTTTCATCGCCCGGGTCGGCGGGGGCAGCTGCCGGCACCGGCGCAACCACCGCCTCGGCCTTGCCCAGTGCCACGGTCACGCAGAACACGCTGCCTTTGCCCAGTGTGGATCGCAGGCCGATGCGGTGACCCAGCAGCCGCCCGATGCGCTCCACAATCGCCAGGCCCAAGCCCGCACCACGTTCCTGCTCCACGCCGTCATTGAGCCGACGGAACTCTTCAAATATCTCACCCTGCAGGCTCTCCGGAATGCCCGGGCCCTGGTCGTGCACTTCAATCCGCAGCTGGTCGCCGTCGCGACGGCAACCAATCAGCACGCGGCCACGCGGGGTATAGCGCAGGGCATTGGACAGGAAATTCTGCAGAATCCGCCGCAGCAGGGCCTCGTCACTGACCACCACTGCCTTGGTGTCCACCCAGTCCAGCTGCAGCCCGCGGCTCTGCGCGGCGATACCGAACTCACGGGCCAACGTCTCCAGCAACGGCGACAGCGCAAACGCACGCACATTGGTCTGCAGCGTGCCCGACTCCAGTCGCGAGATATCCAGCAGGCTGTTGAGAATGGCGTCCTGCGCCGCAAGCGCGGCATCCACATGCTCGCTCAGCTCCCGCGCGTCGCCCTGCAGCTTGCCGCGCAGCACTGAAACGAACATACGCGCCGCGTTCAACGGCTGCAGCAGGTCGTGCACCGCAGAAGCCACAAAGCGGGTCTTGTAGCGATTCGCCCGCTCAGCTTCGCGGCGCGCTTCGTCCAGGTCACGGGTGCGCTCGGCGACGCGATGCTCCAGTGCGTCGGCCAGTGAGCGCAGCTCGCGCGCGGTGTTCTTGTAGGCGGTGATGTCGGCGTAGCTGGTGACGAAGCCGCCATCCGGCAACGGGTTGCCGCGAATCTCCAGCACCGTGCCGTCGTCCTTCTCGCTTTCGCGCATATGCGGGCGGCCGCTGCGCAGATGGTTGAGGCGACGCTCGATGGCTTCATCAATCGGCCCCGGCCCAAGCAGGCCGCGTCGGGCGTTGAAGCGGAAGATTTCCTCAATCGGGCGGCCGACCTTCACCAGGTCCGAAGGGAAACGGAACAGCTCCAGATAGCGCGCGTTCCATGCCACCAGCTTCTGCTCGTTGTCGATGACGACCACGCCCTGCGGCAGGTGCGCGAGGCTGCGGCTGAGCCCACTGTCGGCCTGCTGGGCAGCCTGCAGGATGCCGTCCTGCGCGGTGCGCAGTTCTTCCGCGTGTTGCTGCAGCACGCTCTCCAGTTCGCGGCGGCTGCGCTGGCGGTGCGCGGCGAGGCGTCGGCGCTGCTGGATGAACAACGACAGGAAGCACAGCGCCAGCCAGATGCCACCGGCAGCCAGCGCGGTGCTGCGGCCGACCGCGCCGCTGGCGCTGGCGTCATGCAGCAGGTGCAGCTTCCAGTTTGGCTCGGTCAGGGTGTAGGTCTGCCACAACATGGGGCGGGGCAGGGCAGGCTGCTCCACACGCACCATGCGGCCGCCGTCAGGCAGCACGTCCAGGGTGCGGCTGCGCAGTGGCTGCAATGAACGGTCGGCGTACTGGCGGGTGGCGAGCATTTCGGCGCGCTCGTTGGGGGCCAGCGGTCGCAGCAGGCGGTAGCGCCATTCGTCACCGTTGGCCAGGAACACCACGTCGTGCGCGTCGCTGGCCATCACGATGTCGGTGCTCTGCAGCCACTCCTGCTCCAGCGCGCGCAACTCGATCTTGATCGCGATCACGCCGATCGGCTTGCCGCCTGCATCGTAGATCGCCTGCGAAAGGAAGTAACCCGGTACGGCCGTGGTCATGCCGATGCCGTAGAAGCGGCCGGTGCCCTTGGCCATCGCCTGCTGGTAGTACGGACGGTAGCTGTAGTCCTCGCCGACATTGCTGGCCGGTTGGTCCCAGTTGCTGGCCGCCACGGCCACGCCACGATGGTCGATCAGGGTCAACGTGGAGGTGCGGGTGACACTGTTGGCGCGCTGCAGCTTGAGATTGAGCCGTTGGCGCTCGGCCTCGGTCAGTGGGCGGCTCAGCGAATCCTGCAGGTCCGGGTCCAGCGCCATCACCTGGGGCAGCGTGCCGAAACGGTCGATGCGCTGCTGCAGGGTCTGTGCGTAGAGATCCAGCTGGCGGCGCACCTGGGCGCTCTCGGTGTCCAGTGCGCGCTGCTGGGCATAGCGACCGGCGACCAGGGCAGACAGCAGGGTGCCGCCGACCATCACCAGCAGGGTCAGCAGCAGGGCACGTTTGCGGGAGGTGCTGTACATGCCGGAAGTTTACGCGGCGCGATGGCGGGTGCGCGTTGCGCGCACCCGCCGGGGTACATCAGAAGTGCATCTGCGCCCGGACTTCAAACATTTCCGGCGTGGTGTGCACACCGCGACGGCTGGCATCGGCCTTCACGTAGTTGGCCTGGAACTTGAAGTGGCTGGTGAGGTACCAGTTCGCGCCGATGGTCAGGTCGTGCTGGCGGCCACCGAGCACGCTGCCGTCGTCGAGGTCGATGCGGCTGTAACGGGCCAGCAGCTCCACCGCGCCATAGGCGTGCGCCGGCTTGACGTTGGCCACGGCACCGGCGTTGTACGGGCGCGATTCGCCGGTCAGGAAGTAGCTGGCCATGGCGTACTGGCCGTCACCGGTGTAGTCCGGCTGGCCGTCACGGGTGACGGTGGTCTGCAGGGCTTCGGCCTGGACCGAGAACGGGCCCTTGATCCAGATGCCTTCCAGACCGGTGCGCTTGATCTTGTCGGCGGTGACCAGGGCACCGGAGTCGACCAGGCGGATGTCGGTCAGGCCGGCTTCCGGACGCGCGCGCAGGCGGGCGCTGGCTTCATGGTGCACGTCACGACCGTCGCGGTAGCCGCGCGGGTTTTCTTCCGAATAGGCCACGCCCAGGTGCAGCACGTCGCCGGCGGCCTTGAACGGGGTCCAGGCGGCACGCACGGCCTGGGTGGTGCCGGGGTTGTCACCCTGCAGGTCCTTGCCACCGTAAGCGCCGACCTGCAGCAGGTACTGCGGGCGTTCCAGCACCCATTCGGCACCGGTGCGGCGGCCTTCATAGAAGGCCTGCACGGGCAGCGCGGTTTCCAGGAAGCTGCCGGCGCGCGAGGAGGTGTTGGCGTCCAGGCCGACCGGGGTCTTCATGTAGCCGAAGCGGAAGCGGCCCACGTCCTTGCCGAAGAAGGCCTTGCTTTCAAAACGCACGAACACGTCCAGCCAGGTGTCGGCCTGGAAGTCGTAGTACACCATGGCGTCGTACACGCCCTTCTTTTTCAGGGTGGCACCAAATTCCTTGCGGCGCACGGCGTCGGCGTCTTCAATGCCGCTGCTGTCGGAGAAGCGATTCCAGTCGTAGGCGATATTGCCGGTGGCGGCCAGTTCGGTGCCATCGCTGAAGGCGACCTTGGTCGGCCAGTTGTCCCAGTCGTAGCCGGCAGCAGAGGCGGCCACGGGGGCGGAAAGGGCGGTCAGGGCGAGAAACAGGGGGGTCAGGCGCATGGATTTAGGCTTGCTTCTTGAAAAATGTGGGCAGTACAACAACGGCCGCAAGCGGCAAAACTGTTGGGGCACTAGGCCCCGGCCGGCGCGGCAACCCGCCGCCGTGGGGGCGCGGTGCCGAGCCAGTGTAGGCACTGGCGTTGGCTGAACCGGGGGGTTAGTACCAATAGGTTATCTGCGTTCGGCGGCGCGGGGCGTAAAAAGTGCTCGTCCGATGCCGCCGTCCGCGGCCGGCATCCCCCGTGACACTGCCGGAGTTTCCCATGCACGTCCCCACCACAGCCCCCGTTGCGGCCAAGCCGCTGCCGTTCTACCGCCAGCTCTACTTCCAGGTGGTGGTGGCGATCGTCCTGGGTGCGATCCTCGGCCATTACGAGCCGGCCTTCGCCGAATCACTGAAGCCGCTGGGCGATGCCTTCATCAAGCTGGTGAAGATGATCATCGCGCCGGTCATCTTCCTGACCATCGTCACCGGCATCGCCGGCATGACCCACCTGCGCACCGTGGGCCGTGTCTTCGCCAAATCGATGGCCTACTTCCTGTTCTTCTCCACCCTGGCCCTGATCGTGGGCATGGTGGTGGCGCACGTGGTGCAGCCGGGCGCGGGCATGAACATCAACCCGGCCGACCTGGACCAGACCGCGGTCCACAGCTACGTGGAAAAGTCGCATGAGCTGACCCTCACCGGCTTTGCCATGGACATCATTCCGGCCACCCTGGTCAGCGCGTTCGTGGATGGCAACATCCTGCAGGTGCTGTTCGTGGCCGTGCTGTTCGGCATCGCGCTGGCCCTGACCGGCGAGAAGGGTCGCCCGGTGCTGACCTTCCTGGAAGCGCTGACCGCCCCTGTGTTCCGTCTGGTGCACATCCTGATGAAGGCCGCCCCGATCGGTGCGTTTGGTGCGATTGCCTTCACCATCGGCAAGTACGGCGTGGGTTCGCTGATCAACCTGGCCTGGCTGGTGGGTTCGTTCTACATCACCTCGTTCCTGTTCGTGGCGGTGATCCTGGGCGTCGTGTGCCGTCTGTGCGGCTTCTCGGTGTTCAAGCTGGCCCGCTACCTGAAGGCCGAACTGCTGCTGGTGCTGGGCACCTCGTCCTCGGAATCGGCGCTGCCGTCGCTGATGGAAAAGATGGAAAAGGCCGGCTGCAGCAAGTCGGTGGTCGGCCTGGTGGTTCCCACCGGCTACTCGTTCAATCTGGACGGCACCAACATCTACATGACCCTGGCGGCGCTGTTCATCGCCCAGGCCACCAACACCGAACTGACCCTGGGCCATCAGATCGCCCTGCTGCTGGTCGCCATGCTCAGCTCCAAGGGCGCGGCGGGCGTCACCGGTGCCGGCTTCATCACCCTGGCCGCCACCCTGGCCGTGGTGCCGGAAGTGCCGGTGGCCGGCATGGCGCTGATCCTGGGCGTGGACCGCTTCATGAGCGAATGCCGCTCGCTGACCAACTTCATCGGCAATGCCGTAGCCAGCGTGGTGGTGTCGCGCTGGGAGAACGCCCTGGACCGCGACCGCCTGGCACTGGCGCTGGATGGCCGCGAAGCCGAACTGCCGCCGCTGGTCACCGATGACGCTCCGGCTCCGCTGCCGGCTCCGGCCCGCTGAATACCCCCGCAGGTGATGCGTTGCAGGGTTGCGCCGTTCCCCCCTTGGGCGGCGTAACCCTGCTTTTTTTGTCATCTGCAGCCGGCATTCTGCGTTGGCATACGCCAGCGCACGGCCTGATCAATGTGCGGTCGCAGCACCCCCGCGACAGCCTGCCGACAGGTCTTACCTCGCCAACGGGGGTATGATCCCCTGTTCCTCTTGCCCATTCACGTCCACGAACCGCGATGTCCAACGAAGACTTCAAACAGGCCGCCCTCGATTACCACCGCATGTCGCCGCCGGGCAAGATCAAGGTCTCGGCGACCAAGCCGATGCTGACCCAGCGTGACCTGTCGTTGGCCTATTCGCCGGGCGTGGCCCACGCCTGCGAGGCCATCATGGCCGACCCGCAGCAGGCCAGCGAGCTCACCGCGCGCGGCAATCTGGTCGCGGTCATCTCCAACGGCACCGCCGTGCTCGGCCTGGGCAACATCGGTCCGCTGGCCGGCAAGCCGGTGATGGAGGGCAAGGGAGTGCTGTTCCAGAAGTTCGCCGGCATCGATGTGTTCGACATCGAAATCAACGAGAACGACCCGGACAAGCTGGTCGACATCATTGCATCGCTGGAGCCGACCTTCGGCGGCATCAACCTGGAAGACATCAAGGCTCCGGAATGCTTCATCGTCGAGCGCAAGCTGCGCGAACGGATGAACATTCCGGTGTTCCACGACGACCAGCACGGCACCGCGATCATCGTCGGTGCTGCCGTGCTCAACGCCATGGTCGTCACCGGCAAGAAGATCGAGGAAGTGAAGGTCGCCACCACCGGCATGGGCGCAGCGGGCATTTCCTGCGTCAACATGCTGGTCTCGCTGGGTGTGCAGAAGGAAAACATCCTCGCGTTCGACCGCGAAGGCGTGATCCACACCGGCCGTACCGACCTGGACCCGGAAAAGGCACGCTACGCACGCGACACCGACAAGCGCACCCTGGCTGAAATCGTCGACGGCGCGGATATCTTCCTGGGCCTGTCGGCCCCGGGCATCCTCACCGCCGACATGGTCAAGACCATGGCCAAGGACCCGGTGATCTTCGCGCTGGCCAACCCGACCCCGGAAATCATGCCGGAAGTGGCGCGCAGCGTGCGCCCGGACGCGCTGATCGGCACCGGTCGTTCGGACTACCCGAACCAGATCAACAACGTGCTGTGCTTCCCGTACCTGTTCCGGGGTGCGCTGGACGTGGGCGCGACCGCGATCAACGAAGAAATGAAGATCGCCTGCGTGCACGCCATTGCGGCGATGGCGCGCCGTGAAGCAAGCGACCTGGGCTCGGCCTATGGCGATACTCCCAGCTTCGGCCGCGACTACCTGATTCCGCGCCCGTTCGACCGCCGCCTGCTGGTGGAACTGTCTGCCGCCGTGGCCCAGGCCGCGATGGACTCGGGCGTGGCCACCCGTCCGGTGGCCGACATGGGCGCGTACCGCGAGAAGCTGGCACAGTTCGTGTACCGTACCAGCCTGATGATGAAGCCGGTGTACGACCGTGCGCGCGCTGACAAGCAGCGCGTGGTGTACGCCGAAGGCGAAGAAGAAGTGGTGCTGCGCGCGGTGCAGAACGTGGTCGACGAAGGCATTGCCCGTCCCATCCTGATCGGCCGCCCGGACGTGATCGAGTCGCGCATCGAACGCCTGGGCCTGCGGCTGAAGGCTGGTGAAGACTTCGACATCACCAACATCAACGACGATCCGCGCTTCAACGACTACTGGCAGTACTACCACAGCCTGACCGGCCGTCGCGGTGTGACCGTGGCTGCCGCCAAGAACCTGATGCGCTCACGCCCGACCCTGATCGCGGCGGTGATGGTGGCGCGTGGTGAAGCCGATGCCATGCTGACCGGTGTTGTCGGCCGCTTCCACAAGAAGCTGGGCTATGTGCGCAGCGTGCTGCCGCTGGAGCCGAAGGTCACCTCGACCTCGGCCATGACCGGTGTGATCAACCAGCAGGGCGTGTTCTTCTTCGTCGACACCCACGTGCAGGAAGACCCCACCGCCGAGCAGATCTGCGAAGCGACCCTGCAGGCGGCCTACCGCATGAAGCTGTTCGGGATCGAGCCGAAGGTGGCGCTGCTGTCGCACTCCAACTTCGGCAGCCACGATTCCAAGGACGCGCTGAAGATGCGCCAGGTGCGTTCGCTGCTGCTCAAGCGCAATCCGCGTCTGAACGTGGATGGCGAAATGCAGGGCGACACTGCGTGGGACGAAGCGCTGCGCCAGAAGCTGCTGCCGGACAGCACCCTGAAGGGCCGTGCCAACCTGTTCGTGCTGCCGAACCTGGAAGCGGCCAACATCGCCTACAACCTGGTGCGCGTGTTCACTGACGGCGTGGCGATTGGTCCGATCCTGATGGGCGTGGCCAAGCCGGTGCACATCCTGACCACCAGCGCGACCTCGCGCCGCATTCTGAACATGACCGCGATCGCGGCGGTGGACGCTCAAATCCGCAAGACGCTGGAAGAAGAAAAGAACGCCGGCAATTGATGGGCCGGTAGCTGACGACCGTTGGTCGTCAGGCCTTGAAGGGGATCGGTGCAACGCACCGGTCCCTTTTGCTTTTTATCGGCCTGCCGACCAAGGGTCGGCAGCTACCGGTTTAATGTCCCCGCCGCACAGCCGTAACCGCCCTGCAACGCGGCAATGGCTCAATATGCCCACGTGGCCCGGCTTGGCGGCGCTTGAAAAAGCGCAGCCACCCCGGGCCCGACCATTTTCGGGCGCTACCTCAGGTTCCTGCACCGCGAGGACACGCATGGCGTGTCCCTACGCGGCACCCCGCCGATATCCCGCCCCCGTAGCGACGCGCCATGCGCGTCCCACGGAAACCCAACCGGGCTCAATGCGCCCCAGGTGCCAACAACTCCACCTCGGCCAGCTGCGCACGCCCCTGCGCCTTGATCCGCAGCCGATACTCGGCGTACTTGCCCGGCTGGGCAATCCTGAACGGCCGCGTCTGCTGCGCCCACGCGAACGCCTCGCCCTTGCGCTGGTCCACTGTCTTCCAGCTGCCACCGGCCGTACGTGCCTCCAGCACCCACTCCGCCGCACGGATCGAACTCTCGCCACTGGTCAGCGTGTACAGCGTGGCCTGCCCATCGGACAGCCCGGTAAAGGTCACCGTCCCGACATCACCCATGCCGAGCGCGCTATCGGCATCGTTGTCGATCAGGTCTGAGGCCACCGACCCATCGGCCAGCGTGGCCTTGGCCGCGCTCCCCAGCAGGTCATGCAAGCCCGCCGGCCGCTGTCCCGGTGCAGTGAGCGAACGCGGCGCATCGTCCGGACCGGTCCCCCAGCGTGACGGCTGCGGGCCCATTTCGAAGTCCAGCGTGGCCCCGGCGGCAATCAGCTCGTGCGGTACCCAGGTCTTCGTCCACGGCTTGCCATTGATCTTCAGCGACTGCACATATCGGTTCTCGCGCGAATTGGCCGGCGCGTTGACAGTCAGCACCCTGCCGTCACCCAGCTTGACGCGCGCCTGCTTGAACAGCGGCGAGCCGATCACATACTCCGGCGCACCCATGCGCAGCGGGTAGATGCCCAGCGAGGCAAACAGGTACCACGCCGAGGTTTCGCCGTTGTCCTCGTCGCCCGGGTAGCCCTGGCCGATCTCGCTGCCCAGGTACAGGCGTTCCAGAATCGTGCGCACATGGTCCTGGGTTTTCCACGGCTGCCCGGCATACAGGTACATCCACGGGATGTGGTGCGCCGGCTGGTTGCTGTGCGCGTACATGCCCATGCGGACGTCGCGCGCTTCGGTCATCTCATGGATCACGCCGCCATAGGAGCCCACCAGCGACGTATCGGCAGTTTCCGGGGTGCTGAAGAACGCATCCAGCTTTTTGCCCAGCGCTTCACGCCCACCATAGAGCGCGGCCAGGCCCTCGCCGTCGTGCGGTGCGGTGAACGCGAACGTCCAGCCGTTGGATTCGGTGTAGTCATGGCCCCACACGCGTGGGTCGTACTTCGCAGATTCCACCCGCCACGTTCCTTCCTCGGTGCGGCCCTGGAAGAAACCGGCTGCCGGGTCGAACAGGGTGGCGTAGGTGCCGGCGCGGTTGCGGAAGTAGTCGGCCTCGGTGCTGTAGCGCTCGCGCTCGGCGGGGCTGCTGGCGCGCTTGGCCAGCTCGGTGGCCATGTTGGCAATGCCGAAGTCGTTCAAGGCACCTTCCATGGTCCACGACATGCCCTCGTGTGTGTCGGTGCTGGCGTAGCCGCGGAAGCTGGACTGGCGCATGCCCTTGCGGCCGACATGGCGGTCCGGCGGGACCACGCTGGCGTTGCGCAATGCGGCCTCGTAGGCCTCGGCGGCATCGAAGCCCTGGATGCCCTTCAGCCACGCATCGGCGAAGGCGACGTCGGAGCTGGTGCCGACCATCAGGTCCGCGTAGCCCGGCGAGGACCAGCGTGCCACCCAGCCGCCGGCACGGTACTGCTCCAGGAAGCCCTGCACCAGGGTGCCGGCATCGTCCGGAGTGAACAGTGCATAGGCCGGCCAGGTGGTGCGGAAGGTGTCCCAGAAGCCGTTGTTCACGTACACCTTGCCGTCGCGGATCGGCGCGTAGCTGCGGCTGGCGCTGGCGTCGTCGCGGGCGTCCTCACCGGCGCTGGCCTGGCTGGCGTAGCGCCAGTCCGGCGCGGCGGCGGTGCCGACGTTCTCGTGCGCGGAGTTGGGGTACAGGTACAGACGGTACAGGTTGGAGTACAGCGTGGTCTTTTCATCGTCACTGGCCGTGCCGATGTCGAAGCGTGCCAGGCGGGCGTCCCAGGCATCCTGGGCCCGGCTGGCCACGCGCTCGATGTCGTCGTCGCTGGACAGCTCCAGCGCCAGGTTGTGGCGGGCCTGCTCCAGCGAGATCAGGGAGGTGGCAATGCGCATGTGCACACGGCGCTCGCTGCCCGGGTCGAATTTGATGTAGCCGGTCGGGCGACCGGTACTGATCGTGCCGCTGCTGCGCCACGGACGGTCGAAGCTGGCCACGATAAACATGCGCGTGGCCCCGTTGGACAGGCCGCTGCGGGTATCGGTGTAACCGGAAAGGGTCTGCGTGGCTGGGTCCAGGGTCAGCCCGCCGCGCGCGTCGACGTTGTCGAACAGCAGGTTGGCGTCACCGTCCTTGGGGAAGTCGAAGCGGAACAGCGCGGCATGGTCGGTGGGCGCGATGGTGGCGGCGATGCCGTTGTCGAAGCGTACGCCATAGCGATGCGGGCGGGCTACTTCGTGGTCGCGCGAGAAGGTAAGCGCTCGCTTGGCACGGTCTGCTTCCGGCACGCCACGCGTGTTCGAGGGCATCACCTGGAAGGTCTGGCGGTCGCCCATCCACGGGCTGGGCTCGTGGCTCAGGGCCAGCGCCTGCAGCTTCGGGCGGTTGGCGGCATCGTTCTGCTCGCTCCAGCGGTAGAGCCAACTCAGCGAACCGGCATCGGTCACCGGGGTCCAGAAATTGAAGCCATGCGGTACGGCGGTGGCAGGGAAGTTGTTGCCACGCGAGAACGTGCCGTTGGACTGCGTGCCGCGCGTGGTGAGGACCCAGTCGGAGGGGCGCTGCGCGCTGTTGCGGGCGAGGTCGCCCAGGCGGATGTCGTCGATCCAGCCGGCGGTCGGCGCCTGTGCGGCACTGTCCACTTCCAGTTCCACTGCTACCACGCGGCGACCGCGCAGGGCGGGCACGTCGCCCAGCCGCACCTGCTTGTGTGCCCACTGCTGCGGGTACAGCGTTTTCGAGTCGCCCTGCGCCTGCGCGCCCAGCGCCACGCCGTGGTGGTCGCGGACGCTGCTGGCGGAGACCCGGCTGCCGTCATCCAGCACCAGGTCCAGCGACACGTAGGTGCTGGCCACGGTATCGCCGCCGACAATTTCCGGCAGCACCATCCAGCTCAGCGTGGTATCGGCACCAATGGTCACATCAGTGCTGAACAGCGCGGTGCGCGCGGCCCCACCGCTGCTGCGATAGCCCAGGGCGCGCACGCCGCTGTAGCCCGCATCGGCCTTGGCGGCATAGGGTGCGGAAGGTCCGTTCCCCACCTTCACCTGCAGGCCGCCGGCGGCGGCCTTGGGCGCGGGCTGGCCGGCCTCGAACGAGGTGCTGAAGTCCTGCGCCAGGGCGGGCAGGGCGGTGGCGGCGCAGGCAAAGGCC
>NZ_RHPP01000250.1 GCF_003935715.1 Stenotrophomonas sp. 278
TGACGGCGGCGACGACCTGCAGGTCCTCACGCTCGGCGGCCAGCCGCAGCAGGGCCTGGCCCATGCGCCCGGAGGCACCGTGAATGAGCAGACGAAGGGGAGTAGTAGTCATGCGTGAAGGCTATCCGCAGCAGGCGATGCGACACAAGCGCAACAGGTTTGGCAACGCCAGCTGACCGGTCCAGGAAGGTGTCGCGAATGCATCCTGCGTGGCATGACCTGGCTTGCTTACGCTGCGGGCACGCCATCGCAAGGGACATGCCACGCCATGATCGTAAGGCAGAACAGCTTCAGCACCGCGGCCGTGATGCCGCATACGGCACTGGCAAAAGCCGTGTCGCTGCCCGACCTGCGGCCGCTGCTCCTGATCGCCAACCGCCCCCCGCCGGCGGCATTGCACGGCTTCGCCGGTGAAAGGAATGCCGGCCAGGACCTGCGCGCCAAGACCCCCTCACCGCATACCTCCAGGTTGCTTCTGGACTGCTCCGTGCTCGCCAGTGCCCCGGACCAGCGGGTAACGCTGTCGCCGGCAGGCCGCCTCGAGACGATTCCGGACGGTTCGGCAGAACATCTGCTGCGTCGTCAGCATCGACTGGACGAAGACCAGGCGGGCATGCTGGCCGCAGCGCTTCGCCGCGGCGGTTTCCAGCCCCGGCACGATCACGTCTGGACCGCCGGCGACGTGACCCATTCGCTGCAGCGGCTGTCCGAACGCAGTTTTGGGTCCGCACTCCCGGCAAGCGTCTGCGCACAGACCGAAGCGGCTCTGCAGGACGCGATGCGGAAGACCGGAGCGGCCGCGGACCCCTGGGATCAGTTCGACCGTGACCTTCCGCGCAATCCGTACTATCTGAACGGATCCCGGCAGCACGACCCGAACGCCTTCCGTGCGGCGTCTGCGGGCCTCTCCGACGCACAGCGTCGATTCGTCTGCCAGGCACACCAGGGGCTGCTGGCCGAGGTGGAAATCAACATGTTCGCGGGGACGGTCCTGCACCGCGACGGTGCCCTGCTGCGGTCACATGACAGCACAGCCCGGGGCGGGCCGATTGCCGATACCCGCTTCCATGTGGACATCCCCCTCTCGTCGACGCAGCGCAAGGACGTCGTCATCCGGGTTGAACATGACCGGCCACTGAGCGCGGCCGCGCCCCGGACTGCAGGCCTGGATGCACTGCCGGAGCACCGGGTACTGACGGAGGATTCAGCGCTGAGGGTGCGTCTGACGGCCACCTGTTCGCCCGGTGGAACGATCTCGGTCCGAGGCGAGCACAGCATCCATCTGCGCTATGAGAAGAACGACCCGCAGGCTCCTGCCCACTGGACGCCCGCAACGCTGCCGGCCGATGGCGATGCCGATCATGTGCGCGATCGCCTCACCGCCGTACTGATGGAGCTGCATGACGCGGCCACGCGCCCGGGCATGCTCGCGGTCGGACAACACCTGCTCGCGCCGGCCCCGGATGACGAAAGGCCGGGCGTGGCCGGTCTGCTCGATCTCGCCCTGGCCCTGGACCGCCTGGTGGGCGGAGGATCCCTCCTGCCCGCGGACCTGGCACGCTTCGCCTTCGACGAACTACGGCAGTGCGCCGAACACGCCCGGACTACCGCGGATGCCACGCTTCTGGCCCGAATGCAACAGACAGTGATTCCCGCTGACGCGGGGGTTGCCGCCCTTGCCGCCCGCCTGCCGGAGCACGGCCATTGGCCCCACGCCCGGCAGGCCCTGTGCAGGCTGATCGCGGCGCTGCTTTACCGGAACCTGGAGGGCGCTTCTGCGCTTCAGCTCGACAGCCTTTCCGCGCCCTCCGGCCGGGCGGATCGCAAAGCCTGCGTGTCCCGGCTGGAATCCATTGCTGACACTTTGAACTGGCCTGCGCTCGGCGCGCTGCTGCCGCGACGCCGCCTCATCTTCTGGGACACCACGATGACCCAGCGCCCCGCGCCCTGCGCGGTTCGCCACGGAAGTGCGAGCCGCTATCTGGAAACCGCGCTGGGGTGCCTGAACGCCATCCGGCACGCGCAGGCCACAGCGCATCCGGGCAGCCTCTGACGTCAAGCGGAACTCAATCAACCCTCTCGAACAGGCCGCTGTCTGCGATCGCCTCCTGCAGCGATTGCCCCAGCTCGCACGACTCGCGGGCGTTCAATGAGGTCTGCCCCGCAAGCACCCGCTCCACGACGGCCCTGGCGGTGCCCGGCAACGCGTCACGGACGGCTGCGATGCTGTTCACATCCGCGCAGAGCGCCTGCAGCGAAACCGCATCTGGCGGAATGTGGATGGCATTGCCGAGGTGCTGCAGCGTCGCATGCAACCGCTGGATCGCCCTGCATTCGGCTGTCGGCGGGGTATCCGCCAGCGCAGCGGTGCCCAAGCGGCTACGCTTGGAAGTCCGGGCGAGCCACGGGTCGTCGTTGTCCACGCGGAACGGGACAACACCCGCGCCGGAGGCGCGCTTGAGCGGTCGCGACGCACACGGGGGCGGGACGACGCCTGCGGGTGACGGGTGTTCAATCTTCATGCAACTCTCCTGGCGGGCCGAAACCAAAATGCCAGACATTGGCCACCGCAACCGAGCTGATGGCGACGCTGCCGCCTTCGCCGATCACCAACCCTGTCTTTGCAGGACTAGCGGTCCTTGTCGGAGCGGGAAACGGCGGGGCCGCAGCTGTCGCAACCGCCGCACCCTGCATTGCCGCCGTTCGCCGGCGGCGCAATCCGCTGCCCCAGGC
>NZ_RHPP01000251.1 GCF_003935715.1 Stenotrophomonas sp. 278
TCCGGAGCCCGTACTGAGAAACCGGGCTGTCATCGGACAGCCCACGTCGCCCGAACACAAAAATACGGACACTCTCGAAGGGGCAGGGAATTCCTGCCCGCCCCACCTTCTGTAGGCCGATCCAGCTCACGCTCTCTGTAGCGTCAAGGCGACATCCAGTAGGCGGCTCCAACGACGTTACCGTGTTCGTTGATCTCAAACGACCATGCTTCACCCATCAAAGAGGACCGATTCAGGTACCAGAGTCGCTTCGCGCAGGAGGCTTCGCACTTGGATTCCTCATAGCCACCGGGTGCTTTCGCGCCCCGCTCCTGGACGTGTGATGGATCACCCATCGTGAGTAATACGTCACCAACAGAATCGCCCGCCCGGACATCCTTGAAGTTCCTCTGCCCGGACTCCGATATGTAGGTACAGGAGCCGACATACAGCGCAGCAAGCGCCGCAATTGAAGCTACGATCACCTTACCAAGGCTCCACGTCATCGCGCGTCTCCTTTCATCGGCTGCCCTTCTCGAAATCAAGCAGGAGATCATCAAGTGCCGGTGATCCAACCGCAATAGGGCCAAAGATGTTGGGCGTCGCGTCCCGGATTCCGCCGCGGACTACCAGGTAATCAAGGCCCGATGGATCCGAACTCAGAAGCGGTGACTGGCCGGCATAGCCGTGGGTGCCGGACCCGCGCCTCCCCGGCCGGCATCTCGCAATACCACCCCCAAATTCTCCCGATCACCCCCGCATCCGCGTGGTCTATCGCAAACAAGGCCAAAAACGCCTCGTAAAACACGGCCAGCGAATCCGAATCAATCTGCGTGTTTTCATCCGATTCCTACGGTGAGGCGCAGGAACTGTGCACGGCGTCTCAAATCCTGCGTAAGAACCGAGTCGGTCACGACAGCCACTTGTCGTTTCCGAATTCTGCGCCTAAGTCAATGAAACTACGCAACTTCTTGTCTTTGGCCGAATGATGCACGGTACTCGGACGGGGCGTGGAAACCTCGAAGCGGCAAAAATGGACAACTACCCAGGGTCGGGAAGGCGGCGAAATACAACACCCCCCCGAGACGGGGGAAATACGCTGCGCCGTTTGCTGCTTCACGGTTTCCAACCTCCCGACCACCCCTCGCCATTCCCGGCGAGGGGGGTATGACCATGAGGTTGTCCACCATGCTTATGACCTGGCTCGCAAATCGACTTCCGCAACCCACCGAGTCTGACCCGGCTAACCCCAAAGCCGAACCAGAAACCCCAACTTCACCACCCGAAGCAGCCGCCGACCTCGGCAGCACCCAGCCGCAGCCAACACCCGCGCCCGCCAACGACGAAGACGACGACTACGTCCCGTTCTTCCTCACCCGCGGCCGCTGGCTGCGCCACATCGGGCTCGGCAAGGGCACCACGCTCGAGCTGGACTGGACCGGCGAAAGGCTGATCATCACGCCCCTCTACCCGCCGGGCTTCCGCACCCTGCACATGCCCACCAAGCTGGTGCGCGAGGTGCACTACACCACCGTGGAGGGCTACGCCCACCACCCCGCGCCGAAGGGGTTCAAGCCATGACCATGAAGAAGCCGGCCTACATGCGTTTCAAGGTGGAAGACGAACTGCGCTGCCGCTTCAAGGGCTCGGCCCTGCGGGCGCACTACTACCCGGTCGAGGCGCTGCGCTTGTTCATGGAGCGCTTCGTCGAACTCGAATTCGACCCTCATGCGGTGGACCTCACCTGCTGGAGCGACGCGGTGGATCGGGCCACCCTCAAGGTGCGCAAGGAAATGCCGCCTGTGGAACCGCTGGAGCCTGCGTTGGATGACGAGGACGAAGTGCAGCGGGCGCGTCGGGAGGGGTGGGCGAGTCCTGGCTTTGGCCGCAAGTGATTCGATGGTTGGGTTGATGCTTGGTTGCCACGCACGGCGTGGCACTACGCGGGCGCGCCTGGCGCGTCCGCTTCACTCCAGGAGTACTTCATGAACATCGTGATTCCCCCGCGTCCGGCGCGGGCAGGGCACCTGCGTGCCAGGTTGCGCTCGGCGCGCGTGCGTGCCGGCCACTTCAAGGTGCGCGCACTGCGCGGGCTGCTCGTCTGGTTTCTGGACAACTCGCTCTACGCTTACGGTCAGGTGCACCTGCCCTGCTGGTACGAGGTCCGCCTGTGGCTGCGCCGCCGGGCCATCGCCCTGCTCAAGCGACTCCCACGCCCCGCGCGCCCGAAGCGCCGGCGGCTGGCCTCGGCGGAGCTGGAGGCGCTGGTGCAGCGCCAGTACGGCTGGCGCAATGCCGGCTACTGCCGCCGGGAGGGTCGCCGCCATGGTGCGCTGTGAGGAACTACCGCCGCTGCACCCGGGCACCATACTGGCCGAAGACTTCCTGGAGCCGCTGCGGCTCTCCGGCCGCGCCCTGGCCTGCGCGCTGCAGGTGTCCCACAGCCGCGTGGCGATGATTCTGCGCGGCGAGAGCGCGATCACCGCCGACACCGCCGTGCGCCTGGGCCGCTACTTCGACACCTCGCCGTGGTTCTGGATGAACCTGCAGGTGCGCTTCGACCTGGACATGGCCGAACGCACCACCCCGCACCCCGCCGCGCGCATCCGCCCGGCAGACGTAGGCAGCGATCTGGCGTGGCTGACCGGTGCAGAAAACGAGGGGGAGGCTCCATGGTGATCGATCGCCTGCGCGGCGTGCTGCCCTGGGGCTGGCGCTCGCGCCCCCGACCCGTCACC
>NZ_RHPP01000252.1 GCF_003935715.1 Stenotrophomonas sp. 278
CACCGGCTTCAGCCAGCGGCTCTGCGGTTGCCACGCGGCATGCGGCGCTTCTTCCGGGAACGCCAGCGGCGGGCGGCCCTTCAGCGAGCTCAGCATCGGAATCAGGGTCATCGCCACCAGCAGCGAGATCGCAATCGCAATCGCCACGGTCAGCGCCTGGTCGCGGAACAACTGGCCGGCGATGCCGTCCACGAACACCAGCGGCAGGAACACCGCGATGGTGGTCAGGGTGGAGGCGACCACCGCCATGCTCACTTCGCGGGTGCCGGCGATGGCTGCCTGCAGAATGCCCAGGCCCCGCTCACGCGCCTTGGCAATGCTTTCCAGCACCACGATGGAATCGTCCACCACCAGGCCGGTCGCCAGCGCCAGGCCGCCCAGCGACATCACGTTCAAACTCAGGCCCAGCTGGCCCATGAAGAAGAACGTGGTGATGATCGACACCGGCAGCGACAGGCTGATCACGAACGTGCTCCAGCCATCGCGCAGGAACAGGAAGATGATCAGGATCGCCAGCAGGCCACCGATCACCGCGTCCTTCTTGACGTCGCTGATGGCGTGTTCGATGAAGCGCGACTGGTCTTCAATTGTGGTCAGTTCGGCATCGCCCGGGATCTGCGACTTGATCTGCTCCAGACGCGTGCGCAGCGCCGCGGCCGTGGCCACGGTATTGGCATCGCCTTCCTTGTAGATCGCCAGTTCCACCGCTTCACGACCGCCCAGGCGGATGATCGCCTCACGCTCCTTGAAGCCCTGGCGCACCGTGGCGACGTCCTTCAGCCGCACCGGTACGCCATTGGCGATGTTGGTGGAGTTGCTGCTGGACGCGCTCTGTGCGGCCGAGGCGGCGGCAATCGCCGCGTCCGAACCGGTCGACGCGGCAATCGCGAACATCTGCTGCATGGCCGCGTCGGCTGCGCTGCCGGTGCTGCTCTGCGTGGTCACCAGCAGGTTGCGGATGTCTTCCAGGTCGGCGAACTGGTTCACCGTGCGCACCAGGAAACGCTGCGAGCCCTCTTCCAGACGGCCGCCGGAGATGTTGATGTTCTCTTCCTTGAGCCGCTTGATCACGTTGTCGATCGGCAGGTTGAGCTGGGCCAGCTTCTGCTGGTCGATGTCGACCTGGATTTCATCCTCCAGACCGCCGCCGACCTTCACCGCCGCCACGCCAGCCACCGGCTCCAGCTTCTTCTTCAGGTCCTCGTCGGCATAGCGGCGCAGCGCTGTGAGCTGGCGCACCGCATCGGCGTCGCTGGCCGGGTCGCCCTTGGCCGCGATCACCAGGCGCATGATCGGCTCGGTGGAGGGATTGAAGCGCAGCAGCACCGGGGCCTTGGCCTCCAGTGGCAGGTTGAGCGCTTCCATCTTGTCGCGCACCTCCAGGCTGGCCTGGTCCATGTTGGTGCCCCAGGCAAACTCCAGCACCACGTCGCTCTGGCCGGTGCGCGAGACCGACTTGAGCTTGCGCAGGTTCTTGACCACGCCCACGGCCTCTTCGACCGGCTCGGTGATCAGGGTTTCAATTTCGGTCGGGGCCGCGCCGGTGTACTCGGTGCGCACCGTCAGGGTCGGATAGCTCAGGTCCGGCAGCAGGTTGACCTTGAGGTTGCCCAGCGCGATCAGGCCGAACAGCACCAGGGTGAGCATGCACATGAAGATGGTGACGCGGCGGCGGGTGGCGAATTCCACCAGGCCGCCGCCGGTGCCCCGGCCGTCTTCAGCCGGATGCGGTTCACTGCCGTGGCCATGCCCGGGCGAACTCATTGACGGTTCTCCGCCTTCTTCGGGGCGGCCTTGGCCACGGTGGCGGCCGGCTTCTCGCCAATCACCTGCACCGCGGTGCCGTCACGCAGCGCCACCTTGCCGGCAGTCACCACCTTGTCCCCGACCGCCAGGCCTTCGCGGATTTCCACCCACGGGCCTTCGGCGTAGCCGACCTTGACCGGCACCCGGGCGACCTTGCCGTCACGCACCCGGAATACCGCCGGGTCGCCGTCGTCGAGCAGGGCCAGGCGCGGCACCACCAGCGCGTCGGCGCGCTGGTCGTAGTCGATGCGGATGCGGCCGAACATGCCCGGCTGCAGGCCGTCGGCGTCTTCGCCGAAGCCGCTGACCACGCGGAAGGTACCGCTGCCGGCGTCCACTACCGGCGCAATGCGGTCCACGGTGCCCGGGAACGACTTGCCCGGCAGCGCATCGGCGACCAGGGTCACCGGCTGGCCGGGACGCAGCGTGGCCAGTTCACGCTCGGGCACATTGAGTGTCGCTTCCAGCCGCGAGTTGTCGACGATGCGGAAGATCGGCGTGTTGATCTGCACGAAGTTGCCGGTCTTGATCGAGCGCGAGGCGATCACCCCGGAGATCGGGGCCACCACCGTGGTGTACGAAAGTTCCAGCGTGGCCAGGCGGTACTGGGCGCGCGCGTTTTCCAGGTCGAAGCGGATCTGGTCGACGTCGGCGGCGCTGACCATCTGCTGTCCGATCAGCTTCTGGGCGCGCTGGTAGTTGTTCTCCAGCTTGCGCATCTGCGCCTCGCTCTGCGCCACCGCCAGACGCGCGCGGTCCGGGTCCAGCCGCACCAGCGGCTGGCCGGCGCGAACCTGCTGGCCTTCCTCGACCAGCACCGCCAGCGCCACGCCGGAGGTCTTTGCTACCACCTGCGACTCGGCACGCGCCTCCAGCGCGGCGGTTCCGGTGTAG
>NZ_RHPP01000253.1 GCF_003935715.1 Stenotrophomonas sp. 278
GGCGCGGCGGGCGCGGCAGCCAGGGGCAGGGCAGGTTGTGCCGGCGGAGCGGCAGATTCGGCCGGAGCGGCCTTGGCGACACGCGGCTTGCGCACACGCTTCTCGGCGGGCGCGTCGGCGCTGCCGGTTTCGGTCGTAGTGATATCGGACAAGAGCTGGATTCCTCGCTGAGAGGTGCGAGCGCCCGGCAAGGGCGTCAGGATGTTTGGGAAAAGGATTCCGGGTGGGAATACAACCGGAAGACACGGCACGCGAACGCGGCCGGATATGCCGACACTACCACCGGCTTGCGGCAGGGCGCAAGCCGGGCAGGGCGGGGTCATTCATGCGGGCGTGGCCCCGCAGGGCAGCCGGTGGCCCGGCTGCCCGGGTGACTCAGGCGAGGGCCTTGTCGAGCAGGCCCGCAAGCTGCGCCTTGCCGACCGCACCGATCTGCTGGTCGACCTTCTGGCCGTCCTTGAAGACCACCAGGTAGGGGATGGACCGCACCTGGTACTTGATCGCCAGGTCGCGCTGTTCGTCGACATTCACCTTCACGATCTTGGCGCGCCCCTGGTAGGCGTCGGCCAGTTCGTCCAGGGCCGGTGCGATCATCTTGCAGGGGCCACACCACTCGGCCCAGAAGTCCACCAGTACCGGTTCTTTCGAGTCCAGCACCGCGTTCTGGAATTCAGCGGTGCTCACATTTACAACCTTGTCGCTCATCTTGGTCTCTCGATTGGAGTGCACCCGGCCAGGCCGGAGGGTTGAACCTGGGCGCGCCGTACCGGCCCCGCCCGCGTCTGCTGCCTCGTGGTCGCCTGGGCGGCCAGCGGTGCGTCCGGTGGGATGCCTGGACGCTCTCGGGGCGCAGTGTACCCCTATCGAACCCGGGGCACAGTCCCCGGCTGCAACGCTACATCCTGTGACAGGCATCGCGCTTTGCCGGGGGCTTGTCCCAGTAAGTGCGGGTAGGTATGGAGGAGTTCCAGCCAGGTGGCGCGTCCCGTTCAACTGGCGTCAGGCGCGGTGAAATCCGCGCAAAGGGTACGGCGGTCTACCCTGTCTCACGGCGTCCTGCGACGGCAAGCCCGGTTTGGTCTCGACATTGCGCTAAACTGGACCATTCTGCAGCGGCCCGCGTCCCCACCGATCCGGCCCCGGCATTTCCGGCGCAACGGCCGCATGGCGACGCTGCCCTCCAAGATTGCAAGCCTTCCGGCCCGGTGCCGGTGCGGCCTCACCAAGACGGACCCATGAGCGACAAACCGCTGACCGATTTGACCTTCTCCTCCTTCGAGCTGCATCCGGCCCTGCAGGCCGGCCTGGAAGGAGCCGGATTTACCCGCTGCACCCCGATCCAGGCGCTGACCCTCCCGGTCGCGCTGGCCGGTGGCGACGTTGCCGGCCAGGCCCAGACGGGCACCGGCAAGACGCTGGCGTTTCTGGTCGCCGTGGTCAACCGCCTGCTCAGCCGCCCGGCGCTGGCTGATCGCAAACCGGAAGATCCGCGTGCGCTGATCCTGGCTCCGACCCGCGAACTCGCCATCCAGATCCACAAGGACGCGGTGAAGTTCGGTTCGGACCTGGGCCTGCGCTTCGCGCTGGTCTACGGCGGCGTGGACTACGACAAGCAGCGCGAGATCCTGCAGCAGGGCGTGGACGTGATCATCGCCACCCCGGGTCGCCTGATCGACTACGTGAAGCAGCACAAGGTGGTGTCGCTGCATGCCTGCGAGATCTGCGTGCTGGACGAAGCCGACCGCATGTTCGATCTGGGCTTCATCAAGGACATCCGGTTCCTGCTGCGCCGCATGCCCGAGCGCACCACCCGCCAGACCCTGCTGTTCAGCGCCACCCTCAGCCACCGCGTGCTGGAACTGGCGTACGAGCACATGAACGAGCCGCAGAAGCTGGTGGTGGAAGCGGAAACGGTGACCGCCGCGCGCGTGCGCCAGAAGCTCTACTTCCCGGCTGACGAAGAGAAGATTCCGCTGCTGCTGGGCCTGCTGTCGCGCAGCGAAGGCGCGCGCACGATGGTGTTCGTCAATACCAAGGTGTTCGTTGAGCGCGTGGCGCGCTCGCTGGAGAAGGCGGGCTATCGCGTCGGCGTGCTGTCCGGCGACGTGCCGCAGAAGAAGCGCGAAAGCCTGCTCAACCGCTTCCAGAAGGGGCAGCTGGAAATCCTGGTGGCCACCGACGTGGCCGCGCGCGGCCTGCATATCGACGGGATCAAGTACGTCTACAACTACGACCTGCCGTTCGATGCCGAAGACTACGTGCACCGCATCGGCCGTACCGCCCGCCTGGGCGAGGAAGGCGATGCGATCAGCTTCGCCTGCGAACGCTATGCGATGAGCCTGCCGGACATCGAGGCCTACATCGAGCAGAAGATTCCGTCCGAACCGGTGACCAAGGAGCTGTTGACCGCGCTGCCGCGTCCGGAACGCGCACCGGCGGCCCCGGGTGAGGAAGGCGAAGACAACGAAAGCGTCGGGCAGATCTTCCGCGAGGCGCGCGAAGCCCGTGCTGCCGAGGAAGAGCGCCGCGGCGGTGGTCGTGGCGGTCGCTCCGGCAGTGGTGGCGGTCGCGGCGAACGTCGCGATGGCGACCGCAAGCCGCGCGGTCCGCGCAAGCCGCGTCCGGAAGGCGACAAGCCCGCGGTGGCGGCC
>NZ_RHPP01000254.1 GCF_003935715.1 Stenotrophomonas sp. 278
GGGGGGGCGCGGATTTGTTAAAACCCCACCGATGGGGGGCCCGCGGCGGGGGGGCCGGCCCTCGGTATCGCCTGGGCCGGCCAACGGCCGGCGCTACCGGCGGATTCGCCTCTTCGGATGTCTCACGACCAACGGTCGCGAGCTACCTGCGGATTAGCCCCTGCGGGGCTAATCCGCTTCGTGGCAATCGGCGCGGCGGACTTCCTCGACGAACTTGCGCATCTTGTAGCCGTCCTTGATGCCGGGCTCGGTCTCGATGCCGCTGGAGACATCCACGCCCCAAGGCAGGGTGGCGACAATGGCATCGAACACATTGTCCGGAGTGATGCCGCCGGCCAGCAGGAACGGCCGGTGCAGGCCGGTCGGAAGACGGGTCCAGTCAAAGGTCACGCCGGTGCCACCGCCGCCACCGGGCGCATGGCTGTCGAACAGGAAACCGGCAGCACTGGGGTAGCGCAGCTGCAGCTGGCGTGCATTGACTTCTTCGCGACCGCCCATCGCGACCGCCTTGAGGTACGGCATGTTGAAGCTGCGGCAGAACGCTTCGTCTTCACCCCCATGGAACTGCAGCAGGGTCGGACGCACGGTGCGCAGCACCTCACGTACCTCTTCCTTGGTGTTGTCGCGGAACAGGGCGACCACGTCGACCATCGGCGCGATCGCCTGGCGCATCGCACGGGCTTCGGCCGGGGCGACGCGGCGCTTGCTTTCACGGGCAAAAATGAAACCGACGGCGTCCACACCCAGCTCGCCGGCCAGACGGACGTCGCCGGCGCGGGTCATGCCGCAGAACTTGATGCGGGTGCGGTAGTAGGAGCGGCTCATAACGTAACCTCGGCAGGCAGGTGCCAGTTGTCGGGATACAACGGGCCAACAAAGACGAGACCCTGCGGCGGTGCAGTGGGGCCAGCCACGGTACGGTCCTGGCCAGCGAGCAGCTCGGCCATCCATGACACCGGTTGTTCCCCACAACCGATCAGAATCAATGAACCGACAATATTGCGCACCATGTGATGAAGGAATGCATTGGCCTGAACGCAGACCTCGATCACCTCGCCCTGCCGGGTCACGCTGATGGCCTGCAGCTCACGCCGGGCGTGAAGGGCTTCACACTGCACGCTGCGGAATGCACTGAAGTCGTTTTCCCCCAGCAGCGCCTGTCCGGCCTCGTGCATGCGCGCTGCATCCAATGGCCGCCGCTCCCAGCTCAGGGTCTGCCGGTACAGGGCCGGACGCACCTGCCGGTTCAGCAGTCGATAACGGTATCGGCGCGCGCGGGCCGAGAACCGGGCATGGAAATCATCGGCCACCGGCACGCACCAGCGCACCGCGATCGAGCGAGGCAGGCGGGTGGTGGTGCCCAGGGTCCAGCCGCGCGGATCGCGTACCGCGTCGGTATCGAAATGGACCACCTGGCACTCACCATGCACACCGGCGTCCGTGCGCCCGGCACAGGTGACCTGGATCGGGACATCGGCCACCGATGACAGCGCCTCCTGCAGGCTGGCCTGCACGCTCGGGCATCCGCTTTCGCCCAGCTGCTGCCAGCCTTTGAACTCACTGCCGTCGTACTCCACGCCCAGTGCGTAGCGCATGGTCAACCTCGATTACGTCGTTGAAGGCCGGCCTGAGGGCCGACCGGGGCCTGGGCCCCGGGATATCACGGCAGGCGGGCCAGCAGCTCGCGTGCCTGAATCTGACTGTGGATGTCGCCGGCGGTCGCCACCTCCTGCAGCAGCGCGCGCGCGGTATCGGCGTCGCCGAGGTCGAGGTAGGCAATGGCCAGCTCCAGACGCTCGCGGCCGGCCGTACCCACCGGCTCTTCCGTTGCGGCAGGCGTATCCGCGGCAGCCGGCACGGCCGGCTCCTCCGGGAACTCGAACACCCCTCGGAAGGAAGGCTGCGCGGCAGCATTCCAGGCATGGGCGGGAACGACCACGTGGTCGTGGTCGTGCTCCTGCACCGCGCCCTCCGCAGCCCCTTCACCACGACCGGGCTGCGGTTCCAGAGTGAACGCCGGCTCGCGGCGGGCCACTTCGGCGGCGACCTGGTCGGCCGTGCTGTCGTATTCGGCCGAATCGTACGCCAGCTCGGCATCCTGGTCGGCCTGTTCCTGGTCTGCCCGCTCCAGTGTCGCCAACTCATCAACGTAGCCTGCAGCCGGAACCGCGGCCGCCAGGGCGGCGGCATCGAAACCGTCGCGACGCAGCGGCGGCAGCGGCGACGGCTTGCGCCGGCGGGCCAATGCCCACCCCGCCACCACCAACAGCAGCACGCCGAGTCCCAACCAGTACCAGCCACCACCGCTGCCCTCACGGGCGGCCGGGGCATCGGCCAGTCGCTGCTGGGCCGCGGCCAGATCACTGTCCTTCATGCTGATCAGTGCGTCCTGCTGCTTCTGCAGCTTTTCCAGTTCGGCCACGCGCCCGCGCAGCTCCTGGATTTCCGCATCGCGGGTGGCCACGTCTTCCTTGGCCTGCCGCAGTTGTTCGTTGCCAAGCATGTCACCCTCACTGCCGGCGGCGGTGCCGGTGATTGTTCCCGCGTTCTGGTCGGTAGCGGCGACGGCGGGCGCGATTTCCAGTCGCCCGCCGGCGGTTGCCGGAGC
>NZ_RHPP01000255.1 GCF_003935715.1 Stenotrophomonas sp. 278
GGGGCGGGCGGCGCGCGCCGGGCGTCGCGTTCAGCGGCACGTCGGGCCAGCCGCACCGCGCGCTGGCGGTAGCGATCACGGGCGTCCCAGGCACGGCGCAGTTGCTGCTGCGCCGCCAGCAGCCGGGCGGGCAGGTCGGGGTGGTCCGGCAGCAGGCGTTCATCGCCGGGAGCCGGCACATAATCCATCAGCCCGGCCTCCAGCGCGGCGTCGAGGTTATCAGCCAACACCTGCTGCAGCAGCTGAACGGGCAGGGGAAGGTGAACCACGGAAACCACCCGGAAAACGTTAAAAAAAAGTGATATTGAACTCTTGAAACGCAGACGGGTCAGAGCCTGCGTCGTTAGTGGCGATTCAACGTTGCGGCGGCTATCCTAACCCGTCGCCTCAGGGCGACCAAATTCGTCCTGAGTTACCACCCCTGGAGAAATGTTTGATGAAGTTGCGTGCTATCGCGGTCGCCGTCGCGGCCCTGGCCCTGACGGGCAATGCCTTCGCCCAGGACACCTCGTCCGAAAAGGGCAAGCTGAGCTATTACTTCGGTTACGACTACGGCAACAACCTGGCCGAGCTGACCGCGCGTGGTGAACAGCTGGATATCAACTCGGTGGTGAAGGGTCTGCAGGACGCCTACGCCAAGAAGCAGCCGGCGATCACCGCCGAGCAGCTGAAGCCGGCGGTTGAAGCCTTCCAGAAGCGCGAGCAGGGTCGTGCGCAGGCCGCCAAGGCCGAGTACGACAAGGCCGCTGCCGAGAACAAGACCAAGAGCACCCAGTTCCTGACCGCCAACAAGGCCAAGGCCGGCGTGCAGGCGCTGCCGAGCGGCGTGCAGTACCGCGTGATCGAAGCCGGCAAGGGTGCCAAGCCGACCCAGGCCAGCACCGTGCAGCTGGAAGTGGCCGGTCCGTTCCCGTACGGCAACCGTCCGCAGGAAGCCCGCCCGGCCCAGCAGATTCCGTCGATCAAGGTCAGCGAAGTCGAAATGAAGGCAATGCGCGAGACCCTGCTGCAGATGCCGGCCGGCTCGAAGTGGGAAGTCACCCTGCCGCCGGAACAGGCCTACGGTGCCGACCCGCGCACTCCGTTCCCGCCGAACGTCGCCGTCCAGTTCGAAATCAAGCTGGTCAGCGTCAAGTAATCAGCTACGGAAACACCCAACGCGCCGATGGAAACATCGGCGCGTTTTTGTTTGCGCCTGCCCTGGGATTTCTGCGAACAACCGGTGGTCATCGCTTTCGGTGCTTGGGCCGGTCGGGGTGGGTTTGCGGGACACGCCGTGAATCCCCCTCCGGGGCCCGGCCCAACCGCCAGCGGTTGGGCGTTCAGTCGCACGCGAGGCAGTGCCTCGCAAGCAGTGCGCCTTCACCCATGGAGGCTCGTCAAAAACATCCATGTTTTTGACGGTCCCGCAAACCCACCCCGACCGGCCCCCGACAGAAGGTCGGTGGCCACAGGAAATCAACAGCGCACGCGGCTGTTGCTCTTCGATCCGCATCTCGCGATCCATCGAGGGAGGGGGCCGGATGTCCTCCGGAGGGACACTCCACGGCATGGATGCCGTGGAGTAGCCTACATGGACGTACTTGCGGCGTGTCCCGGAGCGAGGGCGTCCGGTCCCCTCCCAGCACGGGACAACTGAAACGCCGCTGTTCGCGGAAACCCAATGCGCTACTGTTACAGACTGCACGACCATGGAAGACCCCTCTCATGCCATACCCACTCCCTGCATCGGCATCTGCGCGCTGGATCGCGCCGGGCTGTGTACGGGCTGCCTGCGTACGATGGACGAGATTGCAGGGTGGCGTGACATGAGCCGCGAACAACAGCACCACGCCATGGAGCACACGCTGCGGCTGCGCGAGCAGTTGCGGCAATCCCTGCACGGTTCGCTCGCCGACCACGAACGCCTGCTGCGCGCGCTGCATCCGCTGGACGCGCCGCCGTCCGGTGATGGCTGGAACCGAAGCGAGCTTGCTGACCTCCTGCCACCGGGACCACCGGTGGAAGCAGCCGTGCTGGCCGGCATCGTGCCGCGCGCCAGTGGTGCCCAGGTCATTCTGACCCGGCGCACCGAAACCCTGCGCCAGCACGGCGGCCAGGTCGGCTTTCCCGGCGGGCGTACCGAGCCCGATGATCGCGATGCGGTGGCCGCCGCCCTGCGCGAAAGCAACGAGGAAATCGCGCTGCCCTTGGATCGCGTGCAGCCGCTGGGCTATCTCGATCCGTTCGTCACCATCACCGGGTATCGCGTGATGCCGGTGGTGGCGGTGATCGACCCGGACTTCGTCGCGGTGCCACAACCGGACGAAGTGGCCGAGGTCTTTGAAGTGCCGCTGGACTATCTGCTCGACCCCGCCAATCTGCATCAGGTGGAAATCGAACACCGCGGACGCATCCGCCATGTGCTGGAGTACGGTTGGCCCGGACAGCGCATCTGGGGAGCTACCGCCGCCATGCTGTACAACCTGCGTCGCCGACTGGAGCAGCTTGCATGACCCTCTCTGCCAACTTCACCCCACTGATCGATGCTGCGACGCTGGCGGCGATGCTCGGCCAGGACACGCCGCGCCTGCTCGATGCGCGCGCCACGGCCAGCG